>NZ_MAYF01000298.1 GCF_001684955.1 Chryseobacterium contaminans
GATTTTTCATCTTCTGAATCTTTTCCTTCTTTTTTATCCTTTTTTTCGTCCGGTTTCTTGGTTACAAAAGCAAGTTGTTTCCCATTTTTACTGAACTCGTAACGGATTACATTATCATACGTTGTGCTTTTTCCATCCAGAAGATTTCGTACAACCAATTGTAAAGGCTTTACATTTTTATCTTCCTCTTTATTTTCATCACCGTCTTCCTTATCCGAAGATTTATCTTTTGTATCTTCCAGAAGATAGGCAACATAAGAGCCAGCTTTTTCAGGGATTTTAAATGTTTTTACATTGGGGATTTTCTCCGTTTTATCATTTAAAACATCAACAATGGCAAGGCTGTCTTTTGTTAATTTATTTTTTTTAAGCTTTTTATCTTTTACCGCTTTTATATCTTTATACTGCGGACGGATTTGGAAAACAGCAAATCTGGAATCATTTGTAAAATCTACTTTGGTTCCTCTCGCAAATGTCTTTGACGTTTTATTTTTAACGGAATATAAAAAAAGGTTAGAATTTCCTTCCTGCGGATCTACAGAATAGGCGATCCATTTTCCATCATTTGAGATTTTTCTCATGCCTAGATTTTGCCAGCTGTCATAAACAGAATGGTCTAAAGGCTTCTTCTGTCCATACAGGCAACACACCATCATGAGCAGAAGAAAAACTGTACATTTCATCTTCATTTTTAAAAATTTTTAAAGGATTAAAAGTATGATATTTCTTTGACAAATCCTCACGATTTTTCGTTTATAACCATTGAAAAAATGTCATTCTGTCACTTTCCGCTTCATGGTATTTTTTTTGAGAAAGATTTTAAAAATTAAAAAAATCTAAAATATTATGACGAAAGGAAATATTAATGTATCGGTGGAAAATATTTTCCCACTTATTAAAAAGTTTCTTTACAGCGACCACGAAATATTCTTAAGAGAGCTGATTTCCAATGCTACGGATGCTACTTTGAAACTGAAACATTTAACAAGTATTGGTGAAGCAAAAGTAGAATACGGAAATCCGAAACTTGAAGTTAAAATTGATAAAGAACAAAAAACGCTGCGTATTATAGACCAAGGTATTGGTATGACCGGTGAAGAAGTTGAAAAATACATCAACCAGGTGGCTTTCTCCGGAGCTGAAGAGTTCTTAGAGAAATATAAAGACACAGCAAAGGATTCAGGAATTATCGGACATTTCGGTCTTGGGTTCTACTCTGCTTTCATGGTAGCTGAAAAAGTAGAAATCCTTACCAAATCTTATAAAGATGAACCAGCTGTAAGATGGATCTGCGACGGAAGCCCGGAGTTTACTTTAGAAGAAACTACTGATAAAACGGACAGAGGAACAGAAATCATTCTTCACATTGCAGAAGATTCTGTAGAGTTTTTAGAAGAAGGAAAAATCCGTGAACTTCTACTGAAATATAACAAATTCATGCCTGTTCCAATTAAATTCGGAACAAAAACACATACCCTTCCTTTACCAGAAGATGCTCCGGAAGATGCTGTTGCAGAAACTGAGGAAGTGGATAACATCATCAACAATCCTACTCCGGCATGGACAATTGCTCCAAGTGACCTTACCAACGAGGATTATATGAAGTTCTACCACGAGCTTTATCCAATGCAGTTTGAGGAACCTCTATTCCACATTCACTTGAATGTAGATTATCCTTTCAACCTTACAGGAGTTCTATTCTTCCCGAAATTAAGCAACAACTTAAATATTGATAAGGATAAAATACAGCTATACCAAAACCAGGTATTCGTGACCGATGAAGTAAAAGGTATTGTACCAGACTTCCTGATGCTTCTAAGAGGAGTAATTGATTCTCCGGATATTCCGTTGAACGTTTCCCGTTCTTATCTTCAGGCAGATGGTGCTGTAAAGAAGATCTCTTCTTATATCACTAAAAAAGTAGCTGATAAAATGGCTTCTCTCATCAATGAAAACCGTGAGGACTATGAACAGAAATGGAATGATATTAAAGTAGTTATCGAATACGGAATTGTTACAGAAGAAAAGTTTGCTGAAAAAGCTGATAAATTCACTTTATACCCTACAACAGACGGAAAATTCTTCCTTTGGAACGAATTGGTAGACAAAATCAAACCTAATCAAACCGATAAGGATAACAAGCTTGTAGTTCTTTATGCAACTAATGCAGATGAGCAGCACAGCTATATCCAATCTGCAAAAGATAAAGGATATGAAGTATTGCTGTTAGATTCTCCAATCATTTCACACGTTATCCAGAAACTGGAAACTACAAAGGAAAATATTTCATTCGCAAGAGTAGATGCAGATCATATCAACAGTCTTATCAAAAAAGATGAGCCTGTTATTTCAAAACTGAATGAAACTGAAAAGGAATCATTGAAAAAGAATGTGGAAGAAGCAATCAAAGATTCTAAATTCACCGTTCAGCTTGAAGATCTGGACAGCAATGATGCTCCATTTACCATTACCCAGCCTGAGTTCATGAGAAGAATGAAAGAAATGCAGGCAACCGGCGGTGGCGGAATGTTTGGAATGGGTGGCTTCCCGGAAATGTACAATCTGGTAGTGAACTCCAACAGTGAACTTTCTAATCAGATCTTAAAAACTGAGAATGCTGAGGAAAAAGAAAACTTAATCAAATATGCTTTGGATCTGGCCAAGTTATCTCAAAATCTACTGAAAGGAAAAGACCTTACAGATTTTATACAGAGAAGCTATAAGCAACTTGAAAAATAATTTATTAAAGACTGTTTCAAATGAAGCAGTCTTTTTTTTGCATTAAATGTTGGAAACGTAAAGGCGTAGATTTTTTTAATAAACATAATGTAGATAAATACTTTATACCAGTGCATTTATCCAACAAAAAAGCAGAAAAACTCAATCGGCTCATTTAACAAATGATAAAAAAACATCCCTCTATGAGACTTTCTTCAAGTGCTTGGGCTGCATTCCGTTTTTAAGTTTTATCTTTGCAAAAATTATAAAAATGAGCAAACCGATAACTGAATTCATAGAAAAGTATTACCTGCACTTCAACGCAGCTGCATTGGTGGATGCTTCTAAAGGATATGTTGCACATCTTAAAGATGGTGGAAAAATGATGATTACTTTGGCAGGAGCAATGTCTACTGCTGAATTAGGAAAAATTCTTGCAGAAATGATCCGTCAGGGGAAAGTAGATTTTATCTCTTGTACAGGAGCTAACCTTGAAGAAGATTTAATGAACCTTGTAGCACACACTCACTATGAAAGAGTTCCACACTACAGAGATCTTACACCACAAGAAGAATGGGATCTATTGGAAAGAGGTCTAAACAGAGTTACGGATACTTGTATTCCTGAAGAAGAAGCTTTCAGAAGATTACAGAAGCACATCGTGGAAATCTGGAAAGATGCAGAAGCTAAGGGAGAAAGATATTTCCCACACGAATATATGTACAAAATGATTCTTTCAGGAGTATTGGAGCAGTACTATGAGATTCCTAGAGAAAACTCTTGGATGATTGCAGCTGCAGAAGCAAACTTACCAATCGTAGTTCCAGGATGGGAAGATTCTACAATGGGGAACATCTTCGCATCTTACTGTATCAAAGGAGAGCTTAAAGCTACTACAATGAAATCAGGGATCGAATATATGACTTACCTTGCAGACTGGTATACTAAAAACTCAGGAGGAAAAGGAGTTGGATTCTTCCAGATTGGTGGAGGTATCGCAGGAGATTTCCCTATCTGTGTAGTACCAATGTTATATCAGGATATGGAAATGCATGACATTCCTTTCTGGTCTTATTTCTGCCAGATTTCTGATTCTACTACATCTTACGGTTCTTATTCGGGTGCAGTTCCTAATGAAAAAATCACTTGGGGTAAATTAGATATCACTACACCGAAGTTTATCGTTGAAAGTGATGCAACTATCTGTGCACCATTAATGTTCTCTTACATCCTTGAGAATGCTTAAGAAATAAACTCTTTACGAGATTACAATATGAGCGCTTCCATTTGGGAGCGCTTTTTTATTTATACTTTAATATTTTTAGATCTCTCGCAGATTTAGCTGATCACGCAGATTTTGAGTGGAAAATATGACTGGAAGGTTGGAAATCGCAAAGATTTCCAACAAATCTGCGTAATCAGCAAGATCTGCGAGCAAAATATTTAAGCATCATTTATATCTGTGAAAACCTGTGTTATCCGTGGGAAAATAGAAATCAATCCAAAGAATTAACCAGCACAAAATAACGATACGCCAGAATTCCCTTTTCTATTTTTGTCAGTTTATTCGGATCCTTATTACTCAGCTTCGGAAGAATCTTTTTATTAATTACATTCAGTAAACGGAAAAATGATTTTTTCATATCTTTATCTTTTAATGAAACATCATTGAAACGGTAAGAGTTCAAAAATGATGCAAAAACTCAATATTCTCTTCCTAAGACTTTAGATATGGACGAAATTTTCAAACAGCAGGTATACGAAGTAGCCAGACTTATTCCCAAAGGAAGAGTTTCTACTTATGGAGCAATAGCTAAGGCAGTAGGTTATCCCAATCATTCCCGTCATGTAGGAAAAGCAATGGGTGGTTGTCCTGAAGATGTTCCTGCACATCGTGTCATTTCCAGTTCAGGAACCTTATCTGTCCCGGAGTTCCAGAAGAAGTTAGAAGCAGAAGGAGTTACTGTGGAAAACTTAAGAATAAAAGGTTTTAAAAAACTGTTCTGGGATCCAATGAATGAATTATAAAAGTGATTTTTAATAATCATATCAAAATAAATTCATGCCCTCGTGGCAAAAAAATAAGTGTTTTTGTAAACGCATAGTTTTTATTTTGATACTGCATAATTTACTGGAAGCAAAGATGGAATCAATGAAATTGATTCTTATGAAGTGTATAACCATAAAGTTTCATCATTGGCGGAGCCAGAACTTTTAGCCTCCTAAAAGCATAAGCCTTTTATCATCAACTTTGCGTTAAAATAATCTCCCACAGATTTTGCAGATTACACAGATACAATTACTGCGAGAATTATGTTTGTGGCATCGGTGAAATTATTAGTGCTTTTCACGTTTAAAGAAAAAATACATCAGGAATTTTATATAAAGAAATCTTTCAATACTAAAAAAATATCACCCATATAGTGATATGAGTGATACAAATATTTTCGCAGTCTAAAACTGTATTGTTATTTCTTTGCTCGTGTTGAAGGACTTTGAGAACCTTTCAATTCTTCTTTCAATCTTGCATTTTCTTCTTTTAATAAAGTAATATAATCTTGTAAGTTTTCAATAACAGCACCAGGAATATTATCATAATTAGTCTGGTTAGTGATTGCTCCTGCAGAAATAGATTTATCATTAAATACAGGATGGTCATAATTAACAACGACTGCTGCTGTATCATCTTCATAAATATCTTCAACCGGTACTTCTAAGAAACGGGCAATTTTGTTCCATTCATCTTGAATAATTCTTACATCACCACTTTCTTTTCTGCTATAGTTAGATACATCCGTAGCGATGTAATCAGCTACCTGCTGCTGAGTATAGCCTTTTTGCTTTCTGATAAGACGTAATTTTTCTTTTTGCATGACCGACATTTTATACAAAAATGGCAAAAAAGCACAATGTATACAATAGAAAACTTGAAAAAATGCCGATAAATTTTCACCATTGAGGGAAAATTAACCATAAAAATAACAAAAGCTTTATTTAAAAACACTTTAGCTCACTTAAGTAAGATTAAAATAAAATTTTCTAAAAGATCAAATCAGAAGAAAATATAAGATTTTCAAAAACTTAAGGAATTAAAATCTTTACAGTTAAAGATATTTTATATCTCTCAGGTTACGCAGACTTTTCAGTCAGGGTAATTAGGGTTTTCCAATCCTCTCACAATGTGTACATATTTAATTTTAATCATCATGAAAAAGTTACGCGTCGATTTCCACCTTCACCTCTCTCTTATTCCAAACAGAAAACGCAGTCCAAACAGACTACGTTTTCTTCGTAAATTCAACCCTATATGTCAAAGTTTTATCCTTCCCAGGCTTCCACTTTTACAATTTCAATTTTTCTTTCCCCTTCTCTGAAAGGCCACTCAATGATATCTCCTACTTTGTAACCAACTACTGCAAGAGCAATATTGGAAAGAATGGAGTGTTTATTCTTTTTAAGCTTTTCTTTGGCAGAGGGCACAAAAATATATTCATGTTGAGTATTCAGCGTATGATCTTTTAAAGTTACTTTTCTGTTCACTGTTACAACATCTTCGGGCAGATCTCTTCTCAATACCTGCTTTGCTTTTCTCAGTTCTTCAGTTAATCTTTTCTCTTCTCCGATGCTTACTTTTTTTCTTCTGAGTGTATCTTTTATAGCATCATAAATTCCTGTGGTTACCGTAATATGATCGGACATTTTTTCAATTTTTAAGATAAAATGCAGTATTTCCCGAACGATCCAATGTAGAATCCAGGCACAGATCTGCCTAATTCTATAGAAAACCGCAAAAAAATAATAAATAAAAAGTCTGGAATAGTTCCCTGCCTTGGATCCTGACAGGGCCTAATTGATAAAGTCCTTGGAACTTTTCAGAAAAGAATCAGTATGTAAATACAATAATGACAGCAATAATCCTGCTTGCCTGCGCTCTGCTGATAAAAAGATGGTTGCTGTCATTATGATATTGTTGTTAATTCTAACAAAGATAGAACTTAAAAATGGAATGTGGCAACTCCACTTAAAGAAACTCTGGTTAATCCTTCTTTTGCATCACCCAGCTCCATTGTTGTTCCATTAATTTTCATTTTGGTTAATGTTCCCGCTGTCATACTTAGTTTAGGTCCTATAAAAATATGTTCAGATAGTGCATATTGATACCCCAAACCAGCATCCAGTCCTATACTGGATCCGGTTCCTTTTACATTACCGGTTTTTGTTGTGTAGGAAATAATCCCTAATGATCCATCAACAAACAGTTTATGTTTTGTTGGTTCGCTATAATTGGAATACATGATAGAAGTCCCAATAAAAGTAATATTATCTGTTGTACTTATAGGCACAGAAATGGTACCTCTTTGAGAATTATTTACAGTGATCATTCCATTGCTTGATGCGCTGTAATTCGAAAATTTCAGTCCGATACCCACCTTATTGATGTGATAATAAGCAGAAATATCAAAATGAAGCCCGCTTTTTAAACCTTTAATATAGTCTTTTTCTTGTTTTGAAAATCCTGAAGGGGTTTCGGCAACTCTCCAGGCATATCCTACAGAAGGAACAAATGAAAATTTTTGGGCAAAAGAAAATAAAGAAGTCGAAACAGCTCCCAGTAGCATTAGTTTTTTAATCATTTTTGAAAAATTTCCGGCAAAAATAGGGCTTTCCGTGAAAGTAGCCACTAAAATTTAAACCTTCTATTTTCTTTTTTATCAGAAAGCTTCTTTTTGCTATCCAATCGCTTTTGTTTTTGAGCTCTGGAAGGCATTGTAGCAGTCCTCTTTTTAGGAATAATAAGTGCTTTATTGACAATCTCCGTTATTTTTTCGATAGCTTTATTTTTATTCATCAGCTGGGTTCTGCTTTCAGACACTGTTAAAAATAAAAATCCATCTGCATTGATCCTGTTTTTTAATTTTTCCTGAATCAATGCTTTTTCATCATCATTAAAAAGCTCAGAAGCCATCACTTTCCAAAGTACAGTTACCGAAGTCTCCACTTTATTGACATTCTGCCCTCCTGCTCCGCTACTGCGGGACGTTTTGAAACCGAGTTCTTTTGAAAAGTCTTTCATTGTTTTTAAATTTTAGAATGTAGATTCCGAAATCAGGAATTAAATATTTTCACTTATCAATTTGTACAAGTCCAGTCTATTAACCTTCCCATTAGGAGTTCTTGGGATTTTATCTATAAAAATAATTTCTTTTGGCCTGTGAAAATTCTTTTCAAAAGAAATTGCTGAAATTTTCTGAATCACCTCATCAGAGTGATTTCCTTCGATAATCAATATCAATTTTTGGCCCAAACTTTCATCAGGCAGTCCTACAAAGATGGCTTCATTAGGAATTTCTTTTTTAACTAATTTTTCTAATGCTTCCGGAAAAATTTTTGCTCCACCTGAATTAATTACATTATCTATTCGCCCTAGAAATTTAAATTGTTTATTATTTTTAATTTCAACTAAATCATTCGTTACCAATACTTCGGCATTCACATTAGGTGCAAAAATGGTCAGGCAGCCTCTTTCATCCAGAGAAATGGAAACATTTTCAAAAACGGTAAAATACTCTTCCGGATGAGGCATCAGTTGTTTTAACCCAATGTGAGATAGCGTTTCAGACATTCCGTAGGTTTCAAAAATATGGTTTGAACGGTCCAGATTCATCTGAAGAATTTTATTTTTCAGACTTTCAGAAACTGCCGCTCCGCCAATAATCAGGTTTTTGATTAAATGTAGTTTATCTAATGAGTTTTCCACCTGAAGCGGGGTCATTGCACAAAAATCTACTTCCTGATCCAGATTTTCAACAGGGTGTAATGATGGCTCGCTTACGATTAACCTGAGTTTTCTTTCCATGGAACGTACTATCATCATTTTACCTGAAATATATTCTACAGGCAGGCATAATAATGCTGTATCCCCTTCTTTTAAGCCTAAAAAATTGCAGGTCATTACTGCGGAATTAATCATTTTCTTTTTTTCTATCCCGAAAATTTTAGGAACTCCTGTGGAACCTGAAGTCTGTACATTTACCGTTTCTCCTTCAGAAGACCATTCTTCTAAAAAATTTCTTACTTTTTTTTCAAACTCAGAATCGAAAGATAATTGGTTAATATTGAGATTATTGAAGTCTATCAGCATATTTTCCGTAAATAAAATCTACAGTAAATTTAAAAAAAAATTCAAAAAGTTCTTGTAAGTATAGAAAAAAGCTGTAAATTTGCACCACTAAAACAAACAGAGACCCATGGTGTAGCGGTAACACTACTGATTTTGGTTCAGTCATCTGGGGTTCGAATCCCTGTGGGTCTACAAACCATCCTTTTTAAGGATGGTTTTTGTTTTTATAATGATTCATAAAAAAACAGATACTAATGTACCTGTTTTTTATTACAACTTTTTTAATTACATCCCCTACAATAACTTTTATCAACATATTCTTTATTCCCTCCGGAAGACAGATAATAACATCCTCCTTTTTCACCCGTATAAAGTGTATGACCATTATACTTACAATATCCCGATTCGCTTCCACTTCCTCCACAAGAATAAATAACAGATGTAGAAATTAATATAAGCAGTGCTATTAATTTTTTCATGTTTTCTAGCTTTTAATTTTCTACAAAACTAAATCAAGCCCCAAATAAAAAAATACGGGAAACCATAACAAATAAAAAGACCTCCAAAGGAGATCTTTTTTTACTATATACCCAGTTGATTACTTTTTCAAATCATCAATTTCATCCTGTATGGATTTTATCTTATCTCTAAGCTCCTGACTTACTTTTCCAGGAATCTTTTTCACTTTTCTAAGATCTAAAGCCAGCATAATAGAAGCTATTCCCATAAAAATAAAGGAAACCCCCGTTAAGGTTACCAAAGAAATCCCTGTAAATATTGGGTTAAATATCAGCAATAAAGAAAAAATAATTCCTCCTACACTTGCTAAAGCTACATTTCCCCAACTCATTATCTTCATACTTTTCAGATCAAAAGCAAAACCCAGCAGCTGAAAGGAACGGAATAAAAGAGTAAACCCTACAACAAATGGAAGAATAGACATTGAAATCTGCGGATAAGCAATCAGATAAACTCCAATAGCTGTGGTTAGAAGTCCACTTACAAGGAACCATCCCCAACCCTGAAGGGATTTACTGTTTTGTATGGAAAAAAAGATCTCTGTGATCCCCGAAAATAGAAATGAAACACTAAAAAATATGGAAAGTGTTACATATGTTGCCAGTGGCACACTGAATACATAAAAGCCGCAGATCAGAAATAAAATTCCAAAAATCAATGGAATATACCAATGTTTAACTGTGTTGGTAAGTGTTTGAAATAGATTAGCCATAGGAGTGTTTTTTAAGTATGCCTACTTTGTGATGCGGTGTTCGGCTTGTCCGCCGGAATTTCAACATCAGATGTTAATTTTCACCTAAATTTGAATAATACCTTATTACCAATTTACAAAAAAAATAACAGATCAGGCCATCATCATGCTATTCTTACCTTTACTTTATATCATTTTTATATCCTGACTTGTCTAAAAAGCTTTCTGTTTCTGCTGTATTGCTGAAATCCAGATTCATAATGGTTTTGACGGCAGATTTTTTGTCTTTTGATCTTTCATAGAATCTTTTGGTAATAATATATCCTATGAAATATCCAAGGTCTGCCGGTCTGTCTTTTATGGTGGCAGTGTTGGACAGCCAATTCTGAAAGTCTTCATCATTCATTTCTTTTTGAAAATTATTCCATAAAGAGTTTTGATGCTGCATTCCATATTCAATATAAGGTGCTTCCACTTTTTTTCCGGTTAGCAGTTCAGCAATAAAATCAGCAGAACCTTCTTTTAAACAAAGCCCCAATAAGTTTGTTGTAGTTCCTTTTAAATTTTGTTGGGTATGAACCAGTTCATGAGCGGTAAGAAAAATCACTCCTGAGTTGATCTTCATCCTGTCCTGATAATTTTTGGATAGTTCTGAATAATCTACAGTTTTATCAGAAGCTGCTAACTCAGACCCAATGATAAGATTTCCATTAATGACTGTTCCGCCACCCTTAAGATTCCCTATCGTGAAATAGATCTTTGGTGGAGAAAAACCAGCGTATAATTGACTGAAATTTTGGTAAAGACTTTCTATATTTTTAAAATCTTTTTGAATGTCCTCTGTTTTACTTCTAATGGAATTCCAGAATTTCGGTTTTGACTCAAAGGATTCAATCCATTGCCCGGACGTAAAGTTTCTTGACTGAATAAAATCTCTTAGTCCAGGAGTTGCTTTGTCAACATACAGCTTTTGAAATGTGGATATCTTTTCTGCCAGATCATTAATCTTCCGAACCTCATCATAAGCCGTCCAAAATTTTTTAATATCGGAAGTTTCAATATACTTATTAAAATCAGTCTTCTGGGCAACAGACAGAGCTGAAAACAAGCACACCAGCAATAGCGAAAATAAACGTTTCATCCAGAATACTTTTAAAATAAAATATGGTTTCTGTACACTAAAAAGTTTCCAAAAACCATATTGTTTATTGTATTTAATAACCTTTAATTCGGTTTATATAATTTATACATGGCGAATAAAAATCCTATCCAGATCGGAATCAGAATTACCTGAATTTCCATTCCTGTAATGCTCATCAATCCTAAAATAAGCACTAAAAACACAATACAGATATAGTTGGAAACCGGATAAAATATAGATGGAAATTTCGATTGAACACCTTCTTTAGTGATGGTTTTCTTAAATTTCAAATGCGTGTAGCAGATCATCAGCCAGTTGATAATCAATGTTGATACTACCAGTGCCATCAGATACTGAAATGCTTTTTCCGGTACTAACTTATTAATGATAATACAGATTCCTGCAAAACATGAAGAAACAAGAATGGCGTTGATAGGAACAGAGTTTTTGTTCAACTTCTTCAGAAATTTAGGGGCATTCCCCTGTTGGGCCAATCCAAAAAGCATACGGCTGTTACTGTAAACACTACTGTTATATACAGACAAAGCAGCAGTCAGTACAATAAGATTAAGCACATTCGCAATCAATACATTGAACTGTATTACTTTACCAAAAAGGCTGAATTCCAATCCATTTAAATTTTCAAACACCATTACAAACGGGCTTGAGCCTTCCGTAATTTCTCTCCATGGGCTTAATGAGAACAGGATCACCAAAGCTCCTACATAGAAAATCAAAATTCTGTAAATGACCTGGTTAGTTGCCTGTGGAATTGTTTTCTCAGGGTTTTTAGCTTCAGCAGCCGTAATCCCAATCAGTTCCAATCCTCCGAAAGAGAACATAATCATGGCCATTGCTGCAAATAATCCGGAGAATCCGGTTTCCGTTTTATTGAACAATCCTTTCGGAAAGAAACCGCCATCATTCCATAAGTTGGTCACAGTTGCTTTTTCTCCTCCTGTTCCACTTATCAACAGATAAACTCCGAAAACAATCATTGCAATAATAGCTATTACTTTGATGATGGAGAACCAGAATTCGGTTTCACCATAGACTTTTACAGAAGCAAGATTAAGTGCCGTGATGACTACGAAAAAGAATAAACTGGATACCCAGAGTGGTATTTCCGGCCACCAGAAATGGATATAATGGCCAATAGCCGTAAGCTCAGCCATACTTACAAGAATATAAAGAATCCAGTAATTCCAGCCTGAGGCAAAACCTGGGAAATTTCCCCAATATTTATAGGCAAAGTGACTAAAACTTCCCGATACCGGCTCCTGAACCACCATTTCACCTAGCTGACGCATAATGAAGAAGGCTATAATTCCAGCTAAGGCATATCCTAAAATTACTGAGGGGCCTGCCAATACTGCTGCCGGCCCGATTCCCAGAAATAATCCTGTTCCTATGGCACCTCCAAGGGCAATTAATTGTATATGTCGATTTGTTAATCCTCTAACTAAAGTCTCGTTTTGTCCTGTATTTTTTTCGTTGCTCATTGAATGAATTATTCGGTCGCTAAATATATAAAAACTTTTCAGAGAAATTCACATTCCATGGGGTAAACTGGTAAATCAGCCGAATTTTTCTATTTTTATAATCCCTAAAATTTCCCTGTGTTTTTTTATCTGTATAAAACAGCATACAGGAGTTGTTCTGAAAATGGAATGCAAAATTTTCAAAAGTCTTTATAAAATAATGACCTTAACCGGTAAGTTAAGGTCATTATTCTATAAAAAACACTCCTAATTAGCTATTTTATAACCATAGATAGAAGCTGCTGTTACCTGATACTAGGCCCCTAAATTATTCAGTTGTGCTGCTGATGCCATACTTACTGTTTCTCCTGCATTCAGATGAACAACTGCAGAAACGATTCCTGATGCAAAAATTCCCGGATTGGTATGGTAGTTCTGTACAAGCTGATTATTCGGAGTTGTGGTAAAATTCTTTACAAGATATAGCACACACCATGCAAAGGCTGGTTGCCCCACAACCTCTGAGTTATCAAACTGAGCGGAGCCATAAACCATATAATAACCTTCTGTAGGAGCGGTAAACCGTCCTGTTAAAAGATCAACTCCGTTTGCTGTATTGATGGACATTCCCTGAGGATATTTGATTTCCGTTTTTACCCATGCACCTCCGGTTGTGGCAGTACAATTCTGTTTAACGGCATTCTGCTGGGCTGAAGAGAAAAGATAGGTTTGTGAAACCGGTGGCATGCTGTTAGAACTTGAAAACAATACCAACTCCCATGTTGTTCCTGTTACAGTACCTTTGCTTACCAAAAAAGCATAATACCCTGCCGGAATGGTAATATTAGGAACTCCTGCCCCGGTTTGGGTGTCAATCAGCTCTGTTCCATTAGCTGCAATAATAAGGTTTCCGGTACCTGTATTTTTAAAATGGTAGGTTCTTCCGGCGAAATTACCGGCCCCATTTATAGCTGCAGGCAACGTCAAGGTTCCGTCATTCGCGGAATTATATGCGGTATAATAATCATTCGGCCCTATGATTCCACTTGCAGAAACTGTTTTATAGGTTGCAGCAAATGATCCATTAACGGTCAGGCTACTGGTAGGATTGGGAGTATTGACCCCTACTTGGGCATTCATCTTCAAACCAATCAGGCCAGCACATAGAACAATGAAAGATAAATTTCTTCTCATAATCAAAAAATGTATTTAGAATCTAAGGGAATATAAACATGTATATATAATCCCAATCGTATGGTGATCAGGATTTTCATAACACTAACTTACTGTAAAAAATAAAGATTCTGCCTACGGGTTCTGTACGCATTTTTCCACAAAACTGTACGAATATTATGACATAGTAAATATGATCTGTTAATGAATTCCTTTGTAAATTTCCAACAACTCAACCAGATTGGTTATTTTTAATTTTTGGTAAACCCGTCTTTTATAAGTTCCTACTGTTGATTCCTGAATATCAAGGGCATTGGCAATTTCAAGGTTTCCGTTTCCTTTGGCCAGAAGATCAAATACCTGCAATTCTCTTTCGGACAGAATTTCTGTTGGGCTTTTCTTTTGCATCTGCATCATCATTTCATTCAGTACTTCAGGGGTATAATAATAACCATCTTTAAAAATACCTTCTACTGTTTTTACAAAAGTTTCAGCATCGCTCAGCTTATTTAAAAATCCATTCGCTCCTTCCTGAATATACTGTAAGGCAAAACTTTCTTTATAGGAAGTAAAAATCAAGATCAGAATATCCTTATTATTTTTTTTTATTTCTTTAACCATTGATTTGAAAGTACTTCCGGGAAGTTCAATATCCAATATAATAAGATCAAATTTTTCATCCCTCACTTTCTCTTTCACCTCATCATAGGTAGCTGCAACATCAATTTCAAAGTCATCAAAATTCTTTTCCAGAATCAAAGCGGTACCGATTCTTACCACATGATGATCATCTGCAATTAATATTCTCTTGGTCATATTCTATATGGATTTTAATGATTGTTCCTTTGGGTTTATTTTCATGGAAAGTCATTTTACCATTGATTTTCAGCACCAGTTGGATGACCATATGCAGCCCCAATCCGTAATTTTTAAAAATCAAATGTTCATTTCCTTTTTTCTGAAAAAGTTCCGTGTAATAAGTTCTCTGTTCAGCAGACATTCCACTTCCTGTATCAGCAATGCAAATTTCTATACCTTGGTCTGAAGAATAAGTGCTGATAACAATTTCTCCGTCTGAAGTATTTTTCACTGCATTGTCTATGATATTATGAAAAACAGCCAAAAGGATATTCTTATTGAGCCTTATTGTAAGATGATGATCACAAAAATTATAGATGAATGTATTTTTCTGCGCAGCAATTTCCTGAAACAGCAGTCTTTTAGTTTCGATTACATCATAGATCAGATATTCATCATCTGTAGCATTTTCCTGTTTGTACAGTTCTGTATATTTCTTTAGGCTTAATGTAAATTTGTAAAGCTGCTCTGAGGTTTTATAAATACTGTCAAAATATTTTTTCTGAGTTTTAATATCTTCAGACTGGGTAAGCTCCTGCGAAAGAAGGGCAATAAACTTAACAGGAGTTGTAATATCATGACTGATGCTTTCTATGAGTTTTTTTTGATAGTCGGATTCGCTTTTCAGTTTATTATTGGTTTCCTGAAGTTCTTTATCTTTATGAACAAGGGTGTTTTTTAAGACCTTGTTTTTTAACCTTAAAAAATTGGTTCGGAGCTGTATAGTAATAATCAGAATTAAAATAATAAATCCGGCGACCAGAACTTTAAATGTAAAGGTCTGATAAAAATAGGCTTCTACTTCTATGGGTAAACTTCTGTAAACAAATTTCCCGTTTTCTGAAGATAAAAACCTTATCATCAGATTGTATTTACCCGGTTCTATATTAGCTAATCTGAAAGTTTTATCATTTTTAATATTGATCCACTGGCTTTCGTCTCCTCCAATGAGTTTTGCCTGCAGATAAATATTTTCAGGATCGGCATAGTAAGGAATATCGATATAGACTTCTGCATTCTTATATCCACCTTCCAGAAAAAGATGACCTTTCAGATCAAGCATTTTACCGTTGACCTTTGCTCTTTCAAGATAGATATCCTGACTTTTAGGAAAATAAGTACGGACCTCCTGGGGATTAAAGAAAACAAAACCCTCCATGGAAGGAAATACAAACTGCACGTTATCTAAAATATTGGCACAGGGATCTGCGCTTCCATTGAATTCATTATTCAAAAAACCATGTTCTTTGGTGTATCGGTAATAAGGAACAGGCTCTCCAGGTCTTTTCAAAGATTCCAAAAGTTGGGTTTTATTAATTTTAAATAATCCGTTATTAGACGAAATCCATAAATTCGAGTGGGCATCTTCCAAAATATAATGAGCATTAGCCAAAAAATCATTTTTATCCACAGGAATTCTGATCACTTTATGGTCTTTCAGTAAAAATATCCCCTGGTTATAAGTAGTCAGCCAAATATTTCCATCCCCGGTTCTTATGATCTGTTTTACCGGAAGATTCTCCCCGATGCGTTCTATAATTTTATTCTTTGAAAGGGAGATAACACTTATTCCGTTACTGCCTCCCAAATAAAGAATATCCTTATGATATCTTAGAACCGAATCTATGTGACCTTCACTGGGAATAAACTTCACCACTCTGTTAAAATTATCGCGGTCAAATATATAGAGATAAAATTTATTTCTATCAGAAACAGATACCATATACATACCTCCATTTTTATATAGACCCGTAATTTCTTTTTTCTCAAAAGTGATAGAATCATACTTTGTAAATCCTGTATTTTTATACCTTATATGAATTGAGTTATTTTCCCTGTACACAAGATTACCAGAATCATCCTGGAAAATATACCGCTTGTCATATGACTGAGGAGCCTTATATAGCCTTTCTGACCTGTTACGATAATACCTGATACCTTCCTGGCTCAAAACAGAATTGCCCCCATAAGGAAGAGCAGCATAGCAAACCTCATCCTGGTAAGGTAAATTCTTTTTAGATACTGAAAAATCTGATAAACTCAGGATTTTAAGCCCATTAATAGAGCTTCCTATATAGAGTTTCCTGGTATCCTCATCATAAAACATCGCACCAGAAAGTTCTTTATCAATATCATTGTATTCCAGCACATAGGTAAGGGTAAGCTTTCCGTTTAAAAATTGGCTGCTATATATTTTACCATGATTAATCATAAATACCTGGTCGGTACTCTGCTGCCAGTATATTTTTGTTTCCGGATCAGTATATATGGAAGGAGCCTCCACATAAGAATATTTTCCCTGATACAATTGAAGAATCTTTTTACGGTCAGCATCGGCAACAAAAACAGCTTCCCCATGAACAAAAAGCCGTTTTAACCTGTTCCGAGAAAATCTATCATCAATTTTTATCCGTTGCTTACTCTTCTGATCTGCATAGATAATGCTGTTGTTCTCAAAATAATAAGTCCCTGTTTTCAATTGAACAAAGTAGGAATCTATATAAGAAACATATCTGGCTGTGACATTATTTTTGACAAACCTCTTATATATTCTGTTATCTTTCGGGAAATCCTGGTTAAAAATTTTACGCTGAGAAATTATCTGAGGTCTTCTCTGAGAAATCAGAAGAACATTTTTTTCGGAATTATTGAAAACTGCGATACTGTCTTTTTGGACATCGCCGTAAAAATCACCGAAACTTAGATTATTAAGCTTAAAATTTTTGTACTGAACAAAGTTACTGCCGTCATATCGCAAAACCCGGCCTTCCATAGACAGCCAGATGAAGCCATATTTATCCTTTATAATATCTTTTACGCTGTTTTGAGGCAGCCCGTTATCCATGGTAAACCATTGAATAGTATAACTTTGTCCGTTACAATATAGAAAAGATAACAATACAATAAAGGACAAAAGCTTCATTACGATTAGGCTACATTATTTTCATGACAAATATATCATAGAAAATTATAATTATTGTAAATATTTATCCACAAACATGTGAATTTTTTTCTACATAATTATTTATGAATATTTTATCTATTATAATACATTTGAAGCACCTAACACATTTTCCCTCATCAAGGCCTATACAATCAGGTTCATTACTAGAAACACAATTTTACTAAAAAACAATGACCTTCTCTATCAAACTGAGGAGGTCATTAGCTTTATGTATAAGTTTGTATTTTGTATACTAAAGGAATTCCTTGGGAACCGAAATATTATTCTTTTGCATATATTCCAGAAGGGCCTGGTATTTCTCCTGATAATCATCATCCATTCCGCATTTATGAGAAATACTGCAGATATCGGACGGCTTGATTTCTAAAATATCGGAAATCTTAGTCAGGATTTCCAGGTTGATCTTCACCTTGGAATTCTCAATATCGGAATATGCTTTTTGGGAAATCCCCATTTCGAAGGCCATATACTCCTGCGTAAGATCTTTGCTCCTACGGATTTTCCTGATATTTTGTCCACATATTTTCATCATTGCTGTTTTAGTAGTTTTCGGTATATTTTAGAAGTTTTGCTATTAGCCTTCAACAAAGTTAATAAATACCTTTGGCAAAACATTATACACGTTACATGATATTTACTTTTAACATAGAAAACGGCAAAAAATAACACCTTTTTCAGGGTAAATATCACTTCGGTAAACACTATTGGAATTTATGGAGACGCAAAAATTTAATTATGACAATAATATTGTCAGGGCATTCCTCTATGCAACAATCGCATTTGGACTCGTCGGATTTCTGCTTGGGCTTACTGCCGCATTGATGCTTTTTTATCCTGAGTTACCAGAATTTTTATTCGGTACGGATGATACAACGATTAAAAGTTTAGCTTCGGGCAATATTCAGGGATTAATTAACACTCAGGGAGCCATGGGCTTCGGAAGAATCAGAATGCTTCACACGAGTGCCGTTATTTTTGCTTTCGTCTGTAACTCCTTCTTCTGCGGTGCTTACTACAGCATGCAGAGATTACTGAAAACAAGAATGTATAGTGATACCCTTTCATGGATTCACTTCTGGTCATGGCAGTTTATGATCGTTACTGTAGTGATTACCTTCTTAATGGGAATCAACACTTCTAAAGAATATGCTGAACATGAATGGCCTATTGATATCTTAATTGCCTTCTCATGGATCGTATTCGGGATCAATATGTTCGGAACTATTGCGAAAAGAAGAGTGAGACATTTATATGTAGCGATCTGGTTCTATCTGGCCACATGGATTGCCGTAGCAATGCTTCACATCTTCAATAACCTGGAAGTTCCATTATCTTTCACAAGCTGGAAATCTTATTCTGTATATGCAGGTGTAAAAGATGCATTAGTACAATGGTGGTATGGTCATAATGCGGTAGCATTCGTATTAACAACCCCTGTATTAGGCCTTATGTATTATTTTATGCCAAAAGCAGCTCAGCGACCGGTATTCTCATACAAATTATCCATTATTCACTTCTGGTCGCTGATCTTTGTATACCTTTGGGCGGGTCCTCACCACCTTCAATATACAGCTTTACCAGCATGGGCACAGGCTGTGGGAACCGGTTTCTCTATCATGCTGATTGCACCATCCTGGGGAGGAATGCTGAATGGTCTTCTTACCTTAAGAGGAGCCTGGGATAAAGTAAGAGAAAACCCGATCCTTAAATTCTTCGTGGTAGCAGTTACCTGTTATGGGATGGCCACTTTCGAAGGACCTTTATTGGCAACCAAATCTTTAAATAAAATTGGACACTATACGGACTGGGTTATCGGTCACGTACACCTGGGAGCTCTTGGATGGAATGGTTTCATGGCATTCGGAGTGGTATACTACTTGGTTCCGATCATGTGGAGAACTAAACTCTGGTCTGTAAAATTAGCTAACTGGCATTTCTGGCTAGGAACATTAGGAATTATTTTCTACGCAGTACCCATGTATATTTCAGGGTTTACCCAGGGATTAATGTGGAAACAGTTCAACCCGGACGGAACGCTATTGTGGAAAAACTGGTTAGATACAGTAACGGCGATCATTCCTTACTTTAAAATGAGATTCTTAGGAGGTGTTTTATACCTGTCAGGAGCAATTTTAATGGTAGTCAATGTGATCAAAACCATCAAAGCCGGTTCATTCCAGAAAAATGTTCCTGCAGAAGCACCTGCATTAGCCAATATCGGAGGAACGAGAAAAGAAGGTGAAGGCGTACACCTTTGGTTAGAAAGAACTCCTACCCTGCTTTCAATCCTGGCCTTCATTACCATTGCGATTGGTGGACTTGTGGAAATTGTTCCAACATTATCACTGAAGCAAAGTGTTCCTACGATTACCGCAGTGAAACCATACACCCCATTGGAGCTGGAAGGAAGAGATTTATATATCCGTGAAGGATGTAACTCCTGCCACTCTCAGATGATCCGCCCTTTCCGTGATGAAGTAGTAAGATTTGAAGGAAAGAACGGCCAGTACTCGAAAGCCGGGGAATTCATCTACGACAGACCATTCCTTTGGGGCTCTAAGAGAACAGGACCGGATCTTCACAGAGAAGGAGGCAGAAACCCGGATTCATGGCACTTTAAACACATGTACAACCCAAGAATTACCTCTGCAGGTTCTATTATGCCGCGTTTTCCTTGGTTAATTACCAATAAACTGGACCGTACTCAGATGGTGGATAAAATGAAGTTAATGAAAAATTCATTTGATGTTCCTTACACAAAAGCTCAGATTGATTCTGCCAACCAATGGGCAGACAACCAGTCAAAAGCGATTGTACAGAGAATTTATTCTGAAGCTACTGACGTAAAAGATCAGATGGTGAAAGAAAAAACAGCAAAAGGAGCCTCTTATGTACCGCTTGAACAAAGAGAAATCGTAGCAATGATCGCGTATCTGCAAAGATTAGGAACCGACATTAAAACGACACAGATCCAAACCGCAAGTGTAGAGTAATCATTAAAAATTGATGTAATGAAAACGAGAACCCCAATTTCAATATATATCGCAGCAACGATAGGCTTAACAATCATGGCCTTCGAAATGTTCGCCAGTGATTCAGGATATTTCTCCGCCCCATTTTTCTGGGCACTGATATTGATTGCGATTATCCTGCTGATGATTATGAACTCCATCGGAGACATGATTGAAAACGAAAGTTTCAGCAGACTTTCTGAAGAAGAAAAAAAACAGTATCTGGAAGAAAAGAAAATTCCTTACTATCAGAAACTTTGGAACTCTGCTTTCAAAAAACAGTCTGCTACGGAAGAAAAAGACATCCTGATCGACCACGGTTTCGATGGAATTACAGAGCTAGACAATTCTCTTCCAAAATGGTGGATCGGTCTGTTCTGGTTCGGATGTATCTTCTGCGCCGTGTATCTGACAGCCTTTTCTTTTACAGATTATGCCCATCCGGAAGCAGAATACACAAAAGAATCTAAACTGATGCTGGCTTCCATTGCAGAGTATGAAAAAAGTGCTCCACAGATCAATCTGGAATCAGCAAAATACAGTGCAGACAATATTGCAGAAGGACAGGAATTATTTAAAACCAATTGTGTAACCTGCCATGGAGACGGAGGAAAAGGTGGTATTGGTCCTAACCTTACCGATACACACTGGATCAACATCAAAGAAAAAAGCTTATTTAAAAATGTTTTCTGGATGCTTGAAAACGGTTCTCCAAACAATCCTACGATGAGACCTTTCATTAAGGAAGGAACCATCACCGGAAGAGATGCAGAAAAAATTGCAGCCTATATTTATCATATCAACCAGGAAACGGCTCCTATTACCCAAGCTCAGGGTGGTGCCGCACCACAGGGAGAAGAGGTGAAATGGGAAAACGGAAACAACTAGATTATTATCTGATTAATACAAACCATGCCAAGCCCCCTTTACTACACTAACATTTGAATTTTCATTTTTGCTAACTAACCTTTTCAACATTAAAAAATGATTTAAAGGGGGCTTTTAAAAAACAAAATCCGCACCTTGGCTCGTCTTACTCAACTATTCACTTGACAACTACACAACTAAAAATTCCATAATAGGGCAGCCAAGGCAGGATTTTTGCATTCGTAAGGGATACCACAACAAAGACCGAATAAAATAGTATTATTATCTTTGTTAGAAACCTTCTCACTTTTGAAACTGAAAATCAACACTACCAAACTTTTAAGGCGTATTGTAATAACCTTTATTTCAATATTGGTTCTCCTTACCCTGTTGATCCTAAGCTTAAGACTTCCCGCCGTTCAAAACTTCATCAAAGACCGACTTATCGTTTACCTGGAGAAAAAAATTAAAACCAAGGTAAGCCTGGAAAGAGTCTATATCGGATTCCCCAACAGTCTTGTGATGGAAAACCTTTACCTCAAAGGACAGGATGTAGATACCCTTTTAGCTGTAAAAAAACTGGATGTAGGCTTACACATGCTGAAACTTATCAATTCTACGGCAGATATTACTTCTGTAGATATGCAGGGTGCCAGAGCCAATGTAGTCAGAAAACCGGACGGCAAATTCAATTTCGATTATATTATTGATGCTTTTGCGACTAGTGATAAGGAAGAAAGTCCATCAAAACCCTTTATTATTTCCCTTGATAAAATCAATTTAAAAGATGTTGGCGTTACCTTTAATGACCAGCAGTCGAGGAATGATATTAACCTTTATTTTAAATCTTTTGATACCAGGGTAAAGAAATTCGATCTCAATAAAAACACCTATGCTGTTAATGATATTAATCTTGATGGATTAAAACTAAAATTAAAACAAGGGATTGTAGAAGAAGTTTCCAAAAAGGTTGAAAAGAAAGTAGATTCTCTTAACGAAAAAAAGCCGATGAATATTGGCTTAAGAGGAATCAAGCTTACTCACTTTGATATTGACTATGGTGATGAAAACACCAAGACTTATGCTAAGGTTTTATTCAAAGAATTAAGCACAAAAATCAACAAGCTTGATCTGGAAAATAATGCCTTCAATGTGGGAAATGTATTTCTTTCCGGGGCAGACATCAATGCCAATCTTTATCTTCCGGCTCAAAATGCCAATCCGAAAAATAAAAAAGAACCGGAACCTTCCAAAGTTTCCGATCAGGATAAAGCCATGAATCTTCTTTTAGGGAAACTGGTTTTAAATGATGTAAAAGTCACATATAACAATACCGCAATAGCTCCTACAAAACAAGGAATAGATTTCAATCACCTGAATTTTTCCAAAATGAATGTTGAAGTGAGAAGTTTCAAAATGGAGAACAACACTTTTGCAGGAACGGTTAATTCAGCGGAAATTCAGGAAGCAAGAGGGCTGGATATTCAGAAATTTAATACAGATTTCGTATATGCTGAAAAAGAAGCTTACCTGAAAGACCTGTACCTTCAGACTCCAAAAACTTTGTTACGCGATGAGGTTATTTTAAACTATAACTCCATCGATCAGCTGACTTCCAATTTGGGAGCAGTAAAAGTTTCTGCCAATATCAAAGATTCCAAAATCGGGTTTTCTGATATTCTAAATCTGGTTCCTACCTTAAGAAATACGGTTCCATTCAATAAGTATCCAAATGCGACCCTGAATGTGAATGCGAATGTGAAAGGAAGTGTAAATGATCTTTTAATTCAGGATCTTAAAGTTACAGGATTGGATCAGTTAAGGGTAAATGCGTCCGGAAGAGTTAAAAATGCAATGAATCCCGATCAGTTGTACTACGATCTGAGAATCGGGGAATTTTCTTCCAATGCGAAAACGATCTTCAATTTAGTTCCGAAAAATACTATCCCTTCCAATATTTCCCTTCCATCAAGCTTCAGCATCAAAGGAAATGCGAAGGGCACTACTAAAGTAGTGAATACAGACCTTAACCTCTACTCTACCCTTGGAAATGCAGCAATTGTTGCCAATGTGGATATGCGCAGAAAAAATCATGAACTCTATGATATAAAAGCCAATCTTCAGGGCGTACAGGTTGGAAAAATCATTCAGAATAAAGATATTGGTGCTATAACTGCCCAAATTTCGGCCAAAGGGGAAAGTTTTGATTTTAAAAATGCCAATGCGAATCTGAAAGGACATGTTGCTGCTGCAACTTACAAAGGATATCGCTATCAGAATATGAACCTGACAGGTAAGATCAACAAAGGGGCCTATGATGTGGTTTTAAATTCAAAAGATCCGAATGCTGATTTACTGTTAACCGCTTCAGGAATTTATGATGAAAAAAATCCAACCGTCAAAGTAAACGGAGAAGTTATAAAACTGGATGTCAACAAGCTTGGTTTCTATGAAAAGCCGATGATTCTTGCGGGAAAAATGGATGGTGATTTTACCAGCCTTGATCCGAATAACCTGAACGGCTATTTAAATCTTAAAGATTTCGCCTTTTCCGATACCAAAGAAGTGTATCCGGTACAGGAAGTCAACCTAAAAGCCTCTTCTACTACAGATTCTACCAATATTATTTTCAATTCTCAGATTGCAGATGTGGAATTGAAAGGGAAATATAAGCTTACTCAGATTTTTGGGGCTTTAACACAAACTATCAATCAGTATTATCAATTCCAGAAACCGGATAAAACCCAGAAAATTGATCCGGGACAGCATTTTACGTTTACTGCAAAGATTAAAAATGATGACCTGATCAGAAAATTTGTTCCGGATCTGAAAAGCTTTGAAACCATTAACCTGGCAGGAAATTATGACGCTGATTCTCAAAAAATTGAAATTGACGGGCAGATTCCGCAATTGCTCTATGGTGAAAATACCATTGAGAATGGAACTCTAAAAGTCACCAATGAAAATCAGGCTTTACAATATAATCTGAATGTTGCCGCTTTAAAAAGTTCAAGCTTTTCACTGAAAAAAATCAATATTGACGGTGATGTTGCTGATAATACAATCAACTATAATATCACCACAAAAGACGATAAAGATGTTACCCAATTCCTGATTGCAGGAAATGCCAAATCATTGAATGATATTACAGAGGTTTCCCTCAATCCAAATGGCTTAAAGCTTAATTATTCTGATTGGAATGTTGCTGAAAACAATAAAATCCAGATCAGCAGCAAAGGAATTTTGGCGGATAATTTCAGATTGAGCAATGGCGGAAGCGAAATTTCCATTCAGTCGGAAAGTGAAAGCCCAAGTAGCCCTTTGAACATCGCATTGAAAGATTTTAAAATTGAAACCATTACAGAGCTTATCAAAAAAGATACGGTGCTGGCAAGGGGAACCATCAACGGAACCGCTCAGCTTAGGGATGTGATGAAGGATATGACTTTCACGTCTGATCTCAATGTTTCCAATCTTATTGTCTATGGAAGTCCGGTTGGAAATCTGGCCGTAAAAGTGAACAATTCTTCACCGAAACTTTTAAATGCTGATATCGCCCTTTCCGGAAACAACAATGATGTAAGAATTCTTGGAGATTACAATACCACTTCAAGTTCTTTCGATCTGAATATGGCCATTAACCAGCTTCAGATGAAGAGTATTCAAGGCTTTTCTATGAATGCCATTACGAATACGGAAGGTTATCTTTCCGGAAATTTAAAAATCACGGGAACTACAGACCAACCGAATATTCTAGGAAAAGTAAAATTCAATGATGCCGGACTGGAAATTGCCAAAACAGGAAGTGATTTCAGAAAACTGAATGATGAGATTGATTTTACCAATCGTGGTATTGAATTTAACAAGTTCAAAATTAAAGATAAAGATGGAAATGCTTTGGTTGTAGACGGACAGGTTCTTACCCAAACCTACAGAGATTTCGCATTCAATCTTAATGTGAACGCCAAAGATTTCAAAGTGGTTAACTCACAGAAATCAAATGATGCCATGATGTATGGAGTGCTGGCGATTGATGCAGGTCTTCACATCCGTGGAAATCTTGATCTTCCCAAAGTAGACGGAAAACTGAGTGTTGCTGATAATACAGATTTCACTTTCGTACTTCCTCAATCTAATCCTTCATTACAGGAAAGAGACGGGATTGTAGAATTTGTGGATCAGGATCAGGTGGTGCTCAATAAAACGATTAAAACAGATTCCCTAAATGCTCAAAGCCGCATCAAAGGAATGGATGTAAGTGTTAATATTGAAGTAAGCAAAGAAGCGAAGTTATCCATCGTTATTGATAAAGCGAACGGAGATTTCGTACAGCTGCAAGGTGAAGCAGAATTAACCGGCGGAATTGATCCTTCAGGAAAAACCACCCTAGTAGGAGTTTATGAAGTAAATAAAGGAAGTTACGATCTTTCGGTAAGCTTCCTGAAGCGTAAATTCGATATTCAGAAAGGAAGTACCATCACGTGGACAGGAGAACCAACCATGGCCCTCATGGATATTACAGCAGTGTATAAAACCGAAGCTCCGCCTATTGATCTTGTAGAACAGCAGATCAGTGGTGAAAGTGCCTCCACTATGAATCAGTACAAGCAGAGAATCCCTTTCAACACCTTATTAAAAATGAAAGGTGAACTGCTGAAGCCACAGCTGACTTTTGATATTACAACTGAAGAAAAAAATAATGCGGTATCATCCAATGTTAAGGATGTTATCGATCAGAAACTGGCCCAACTGAGAACCCAGGAATCTGAATTGAACAAACAGGTATTTGCATTATTGTTACTGAACCGTTTCATCGGAGAAAATCCATTTGAAAGCGGCGCAGGAATGTCTGCTGAAACCATGGCAAGACAGAGTGTGAGTAAAATCCTTTCACAGCAATTAAATAATCTGGCAGCCGGACTTATTAAAGGGGTAGATCTTAATTTCGGACTGGATTCTTCTGAAGATTATTCCACAGGCCAGAAAAATACAAGAACCGATCTGAATGTAGATATCAGTAAAAAATTATTGAATGACAGGCTGAAAGTAACGGTAGGAAGTAATTTCGGACTGGAAGGACAGGCCCGTCAGAATGAAAATATGACCAATATTGCAGGAAATGTTACTGTAGATTACAGCCTTTCCAAAGACGGAAGATATATGCTGCGCGCTTATCGTAAAGATGAATACCAGGTAGCACTTCAGGGACAGATCATTGAAACCGGAATCGGATTTATCATCACTTTAGATTATGACAAATTCCGTGAGATTTTCCAGAAATCCAAAGAGAAGAAACCTAAAAAGAATCAAAACAATCAAGTGGTAGAATTTAAATAATGAGTAATACATTCCCAACATACTGTAAATATCTGTTGATTTCCGGATTAGCTTCGGCAGTGGTTTCCTGCAGCAATACCAGGTTTTTGAAAGAAAATCAGATGCTGTATACAGGCGCTGAGGTTAAAATTGAGAGTGACACAATTTCCAAAAAAGAAAAAAAAGATCTCCAGGCCGCTTTAGAAGCCAACCTTACTCCAAAACCGAATTCTACTTTTTTAGGAATGCGCCCAAAGCTCTATTTCTACAATATTGCGAAAGAGCCTAAAAAAGATAAAGGTTTCAATTACTGGCTTAAATATAAAATGGGTGAAAAGCCTGTATTATTAGGAGATGTAGACCGGGAATTCAATAAAGATATCATTGAAAATTATTCTGAAAATAAAGGATATTTCAATGCCAGAGCCACCTATGACACAGTTTCAAAAAATAAAAAGGCTAAAGTCATTTACACCTTAAAACCCGGGGCAAGATATTTGGTTGATGGGGTGAAGTTTCAGAAAGATTCAACACTTATTAATCAGGAAATTCAGAATATAGCCGGGAAAACACTTCTTAAAAATGGGAGGCCATTTGATCTGGATGTGATTAAGGCAGAAAGAGAAAGGATCGATAACAACTTAAAGGAAAGAGGCTTTTACTATTTCCATCCTGATAATATCATTGTACAGGCAGATAGTACGGTCAACAAAAACCATAAAGTGGAACTGAATGTAAAACTAAAGGACAATACTCCGCCTTTAGCTACTCAACAGTTCAGTATTGATAAAGTAATCGTTTTCCCGAATTATAATATTCAGGATGTAAAAGAAGGAAAATACAGTGTTCCGATGAACAAGGATTCTCTGGGTAAATATGCATTTGATGATATTTACGTTATTGATCCGCAGCATAAATTTAAGCCGAAGATCTTCGACAGAGCTTTATACTTTAAAAAAGGGGATCTTTACAACCGTTCCAATCACAATCTTACCCTGAACCGATTAATCAGTTTAGGAGTATTTAAATTTGTGAAAAATGAATTTGTAACCTCAGATTCTTTGAATCATAAGTTTGATGCTTATTATTTATTAACCCCAAGGCAAATTCAGTCTTTAAGGCTTGAAGCGTTAGGAAGAACCAATTCTGCCAGCTATGCAGGAAGTGAGCTTAACCTGAATTGGACACACAGAAATTTCTTCAGAGGTGCAGAACAATTTAAAGCATCTGTCTACGGAGCTTTTGATTTCCAGATGGGTGGTGCCCAGGATGCCAATAATATTTTCCGTGCCGGAGCCAATGTTCAGCTTTCTATCCCAAGAATTGTGGCTCCTTTCCGTTTTCATTCTTCAAGCGAGTTTGTTCCCAGAACAAATATTACATTGGGATATGAATTTCAGAACAGAACAAAATATTATACGCTTAATAATTTCACAGCCTCATTTGGATATTTATGGAAAGAGAATGCCAGGAAAGAACATGAGCTGAAAGTTATTGATATCACGTTGGTTTCTCCGGAAAAGGTTACTGCAGAATATGAAGCTAACTCTGCCAACAATCCTGCTATGAAAAGAATTGTACAGAAACAGCTCATCTTTGGTCCGACCTACTCTTATACTTACACCAACACCATGCTGCCGAAAAAGAATACCTTCTATTATAAAGGAACACTTGATCTTGCAGGGAATCTCACAGGCTTGATTAGCGGAGCTAATGTAAAAGAAGATAAAGAGAAAAAGATCTTTGGCATCCCTTTCAGTCAATATGCCAAGATTGAAAATGATTTTAGGTTTTATCATAAGCTTACGGAAAAATCATCTTTAGCTACAAGACTTATTGCAGGAATTGCCTATCCATATGGTAATTCAGAATTTGTTCCTTTCTCCAAACAGTTTTTCTCCGGAGGAAGTAACAGCATCAGGGCTTTCCGTGCAAGAACGCTGGGACCGGGAAGTTTTGACCCAAGAACAATGAAGGCAGGAACGTACTTCGACCAGTCCGGAGACGTTAAACTGGAACTGAATGCAGAATACCGTGCTAACCTGTATAAATTCATCAATGCCGCAGTTTTTGTAGATGCCGGAAATATCTGGCTGCTCCATAATGATGATGCAAGACCTGGAGCTAAGTTTTCAAAAGATTTTCTGGATGAAGTTGCTGTAGGAGCCGGAGTTGGTCTGAGACTTGATTTTTCAATATTAGTTCTAAGACTAGATTTAGCCATGCCATTGAGAGTACCTTATTATGAAAAAGGAGACAGATGGGCCTTCGATAAAATTAATTTCGGAGATCCAAGCTGGAGAAAAGACAATCTTGTATTAAATATTGCCATCGGATATCCTTTCTAACATGATTAATAATGCTAAATTTTTCTGGGAAGTCCTCAAGGACACTTTTAAGGAATGGAACAATTCTTCTGCCTCCAAAGATTCAGCGAGCCTTGCCTATTATGCAATCTTTTCCATCCCGGGATTGTTAATTATTATCATCTGGGTACTGGGTAACTTCTTTGGAGAAGAAGCCATCCGCGGACAGATCAGCACTCAAATCAGTGGAATTATGGGGCCTGATGT
>NZ_MAYF01000299.1 GCF_001684955.1 Chryseobacterium contaminans
GAAGAAGAAGTAATGATTACAACTGCTTTTGAAGATTTTGGGTCTTTATCTCACAAATTAGACGAATTGGGAATTGAAGCAAAAAGTGCAGAATTACAAAGAATTCCAAACAATACTAAAGAAGTAAACGAAGAACAGTTTAAAGCAAATATGAAAATGCTTGAGCGTTTCGAGGACGATGATGATGTGCAAAACGTTTACCACAACATGGAAATCACAGAAGAGCTAATGAACTCTTTATAAAAAATAATATAGCATTCATATACAGTTAACTTTCAATTAGTTTCTTTGTAAAAAACTATGAAACGCCTTAATGTGTTTTCAATTTGAAATCATAGGCGTTCCGTCCGGCAAATTTAAAAGCTGAAAAATATACGGATGAAAAGAAACGTTGAGTTAGTTGTCATATCGGATGTTCATTTGGGAACTTATGGATGTAAGGCTAAGGAATTGCTGAGATACCTCAATTCTATCCAGCCTAAAACTTTGGTTTTGAATGGTGATATCATTGATATCTGGCAATTCAAAAAGTCTTACTTCCCTAAACCTCATTTGAAAGTGATCCGAAAGATCCTTTCATTGGCTACCAAGAATACAGATGTTTATTATATTACAGGAAATCATGATGAAATGTTCCGTAAGTTTACCGATTTCGAGCTGGGAAAACTTAAAGTTTGTAATAAAATCTGCCTAACTATTGACCAGAAAAAAACCTGGATCTTTCACGGAGATGTTTTCGATGCATCTGTCCAGCATTCCAAATGGATCGCCAAACTCGGCGGAAAAGGATACGATCTTTTAATCATCATCAATAATGTAGTGAATTGGTTTTTGGAGAAAATGGGTAAAGAAAAATATTCATTTTCAAAAAAAATTAAAAATAATGTGAAGAAAGCGGTAAAGTATATTGGTGACTTTGAACTTACAGCTTCTGAACTGGCTATTGATAACCAATATGATTATGTAGTTTGTGGGCACATTCACCAGCCTCAGATTAGAGAGGTTGTTAATAAAAAAGGATCCTGTACATATCTTAATTCCGGTGACTGGATTGAAAACCTTTCTGCACTGGAATATCATGATAAGGAATGGAAGATCTTTTACTATGACGATCATAAACATGTACTAAAAGATGATGAAGCAGAGGAAATTCATGAAATAGATAATTCCGAGCTTTTAAAAATCGTAACCAATTTTACTTAATGAAAATTCTGTATGCATTTCAGGGTACCGGAAACGGTCATGTGGCCAGGGCACAGGAGATTATTCCGATACTCAAAAAGTATGCTTCGGTGGATACGCTCATCAGTGGGCATCAATCGCAGTTAAAGGCTGATTTTCCTATTGATTTTCAATACAGGGGTATTTCCCTTCTTTATAACAAAACAGGCGGTTTATCCTATCGAAAAACGTTTACTGATAATAAATTCATTGATGCAGCAAAAACAATAAGAGGTTTAGAGCTTTCCCAATATGATCTTATCATTAATGATTATGAACCTTTGACAGGCTGGGCTTCAAAATTGAAAAGACTGCCCATGATTGAATTGAGCCATCAGGCCTCCATGAGTTTTCCGGAAACCCCTAAGCCTGAAAAGAAAGATTTCCTGGGTGAGATGATTTTAAAGTATTATGTTCCCAGCGAAAGAAAGATCGGTTTTCATTTTGAAAATTATCATCCTCAGATTAAAAAACCTGTTATCCGAAGGAAGATCAGAAATCTTAATCCTTATAAACAAGGTTATTATCTTGTCTATTTACCAAGTTTTGCAGATGAAAATATAATCAAGGTGCTAAGGAAGATTCCGGTAGAGTGGAAAGTGTTTTCAAAATACAGTAAAGTACAGGTTAAAGTAAAAAATGTTGAAGTATTTCCTATTGATGAAACCCAATATCTGAAATATTTTGAAGGCTGTGAAGGGATTTTGTGCAATGCCGGTTTTGAAACTCCTGCTGAAGCTCTTTTCATGGATAAAAAGCTCTTTGTAATTCCTATTCATAACCAATATGAGCAGGAATGTAATGCCTGTGCTCTTGATAAGATGGGCATTCCTAATTCCAAAGTTTTAAATCTGCAGGAGATTATGGAGTGGGTAGCTTCGGATCATCATCTGACAGTGGACTACCCGGATAATATTGAAGAAATTCTGGTGAAGGAAGTTTTAATTCCTTAAAAAAATATCCTCCACATCATTCATTCTCATCATTACAGCTCTGGCATAAGAACAATGTGGATAAACGTTCCAGTTATTTTCTCTGGCAAATTTGATGGCTTCTTCCACTAAATATTTTCCCATTCCTCTTCCTTCAAACTCAGGATGTACCAGGACAAAAGAAATAATCAGTTTTTGATCTTCCGGGAAAATGGTGTAGGTTAATCTTCCAACTTCTTTTACTTCATTGTTCAAAGTAAGAACTCCGCCGTTTCCGGATCTGTTGTTTTCAAATTTCATGATGAAGGGCTTTATTGTTATTAAAGATACGAAAATTATGAGGACTGATAAAATATACTGGTTTCAATAGTCTTATTATTCACGATTCACTTGCAAAGCAAAATTGACTATTGACAAATGTATTAATTGTCTTTCCCGGTATAATAGTTATAGTCTTTAATAATTACATTAATAAACTGTCTTTCCGTCATTTTTGTAGGATCTATTTCCAGTTTCAGAATGCTCTTAATCTTATTGGAAAGTTTACTGATAATCTGACGGTCATCTGCTTTTATAGCTTTAGTATAATTATCCTTGATGATTCTCATGTCATTATCACTCAAAGCAATCACCTGAGGAAATGAAGGAACATAATCTTCGTTGATGTTTTCAAGAATGGTATGGGAAATATTAATGCTATTTTTTAAAGAAATCACAGCTGTTCCAGAGGCGATATCTCCCAAACGCTGGTTGTTTTTGGAAACAATCATTGAAATTAAACCTACCACTCCGGCAAAGGAAACATCAATGAGCCTGAATACCCAACGGATCAAATAATCTCCAAAACTGGCCTGATATCCATCAATCTTTACTACTCTGATTTTCATGAGCTTTTTTCCGGGGGTTTGTCCTTCCATTAAACTTTCCAAAACAAGAGGATAAATGTATGTAGGGAAAGCAAGAATAATATAAACAGCCATTACAGACCAGCTATCCAGACCGTTCAGCAGGTATCCCAAATCCAGAATGTTGAAAAACAAATACAGGATAATAACGAGATAGGCAACCCTTATCAGAAGATCAATGATAAATGCAAGCATTCTTTCCCCAACACTTGCGGTATTGAAGTTAATATTTACATTTTGTGAGGTATTTATCGCGATCTGAGACATAATTTTTATTATTTTAGCCTTACAATTATGAGAGAAGTTTATTTCATTAAACAAAATAAAGAAAAATGGTTGGGAATAGAACAGGTTATTGATGGGAAAATAAAAAAAAATCCTGATGACCTGTCTTCGTTGTATATAAACCTGATCAACGATCTTTCTTTTGCTCAGACTTACTATCCTAAAAGCAATACTACTGTTTATCTGAATCACTTATCCTCACAGATCTTTCAGAAGATTTATAAAACCAAAAGAGTAGAGGAAAACAGATTGGTGTATTTTTTTAAAACAGAGGTGCCGCTGCTGGTGTATCAGTACCGGAGATATTTACTGTATGCTTTTCTGTTTTTTGTTCTTTTTACTTCCATAGGAGTGCTTTCTGCTATGTATGATAAGGATTTTGTGAATATCATTCTTGGAGAAAGTTATGTAAACGAAACCATAGAGAATATCAAAAAAAATAATGCAGTTGGGGTGTATCAGAGTGGAACAACCTGGGGAACAACCATTGGAATTATTTTCAACAATATCCAGGTAGGCGCCAAGTTGTATATTTATGGAATTGCCGGCGGAGTAGGAACTTTATTTGCCTTGCTGTCTAATAGCGTAATGCTGGGATCATTCCAATACTTTTTCTATGATTACGGAGCATTAAAACAAAGTGCACGAGGCATCTGGCTTCACGGGGTCTTTGAAATATTCGCCATGGTAGTGGAAGCTATGTGCGGATTGATTCTGGGAGCATCTATTTTATTTCCGAGAACTTTTTCGAGATTTAACTCTTTTAAAAAAGGGTTTAAAGATTCTTTTAAAATATTTTTAAGCACGGTTCCTTTCACCATTTGTGCTGGAATTATCGAAGGATACGTTACAAGACATGCCTTAAAAATGCCTGTTATCCTGAACCTGATTATTATTTTAGGATCACTGGCCATAATAGGGTTTTACTATTTTGTATACCCATCAATAGTTAATAAAAAAACTAATAAAAACATCCATGATACAATTTTATAAAAAAAGAGATTTTGGAACTTTCATCAGTGACAGTTTCAACTTTTTCAAACTATACGGAAAGAATTATTTTAAGAACTACATTCTGATTAATGGTTTGCTGCTGATCTTAATGGTAACAGTTTTTATTTTCGGATATAAAGAACTTTTTTCTCAGATTTTCGGATCTAATCTTGGAGGAGATACTTATTACTTTGAACGGTATTTCTCAGAAAATTCCGGAATGCTGATTGGTGTGGGAGTTGTTATATTTTTGCTTTTTATGATCCTTGCTATCATTAATTATCTTTATCCGGTATTTTACCTGAAAAGAATTGCTAATGGTGCAAAAAATATAAAGACGGATGAGATTTTAAGCGATTTTAAAGAAAATATAGGGAAAATTGCAAAGCTATGTCTTGGGATGACATTTATTGTAATTCCTTTATCATTGTTTGTAGTAGGGTTTTCCTATCTTCTGATCTTTGTTCTTATAGGGATTTTCCTTGTTATGATTGTTTATCCTACATTATTTAATGTGATTACATTTCTGATGTACGATTATTTTAATTCAAACAGAGGGTTTATGGAAAGTTTAAGCTATTCTATCCGTTCACAGTTTTCCTATCCTAACGGGAGCGATAAATCTCCTTACTGGAAATATTGGGGGGCGGCTTTTGTAATGTTTATTATGATGACTATGGTCAGTACCGTATTAACCTATATTCCGATGATTTTTTTCTACGGTTCGGTACTTACCTCTACACCGGATGGGAATTTTGAGCAGAATCCTTTCTCAGGAGCTTTTGGAATTGCATTTTTTGTCTTCTATGGAATTTCAATGCTGCTTTCATTCTTCCTGTCTAATCTGTTGTATGTGAACGCCGGATTGATGTATTATGACAGCAGAACAGATCTTCATCAGAAAGTAGAACTGGAAGAAATAGACACGATTGGGATTAATGAATAAGATTCTTTTTTTCATAGTATTAGTTTTCTCCCTAAGCTTTATGAAAGCTCAGGCTGATGACTATACGGCAGATTCATTGTATACAACCGGGCACTATCATAATATGCTCAGGGCAGATTCTGTATTGGCAAAGAATCCGGTTTCAGAAAATACAGTGTATCCCAAAGAATTTAAGAAGAATGTGCCGTCAAGATATAAAGGAAATGAATTTGACTATACCGTATCAAAACCCAGAGAATCTTTCTGGGAGAAACTGATGAGAAAAATAGACCGTATTTTCAGAAGTATTTTCGGGGAAACGGTTTTTGAAAAATCTTCTAAAGCAACAGGAGCACTGATACGCCTTTTTGCGATTATTCTGGTAGGATTTCTTTTATATTTTATCATTAAATACATTCTTGGAAAAGATGGGAACTTCATTTTCGGTAAAAAGAATAAAAAACTAAATCTGAATGTAGAAGAGCTTCACGAAAATATCCATGAAATCAACTTTCCTGAAAGTATTGCAAAATTTGAACATTCTGGAGATTATCGTTCTGCAGTTCGTTATCAGTTCTTATTCATTCTTAAAAAATTAAGTGATAAAAAACTGATTAACTGGAACCCTGAAAAGACTAATAAGGATTATGTGGCAGAATTAAAAACACCCCATCTTAAAAGTGAATTTTTTGATCTGTCTTATATCTTCGATTATGTATGGTATGGAGAATTCAATATTGATGAGCAGAGTTACCAGAAATTTAAAAATCAGTATCAGGCATTTAAACCATAATCCTATTAACCATGAATAAGACTTTCAGAATATATGCTGTGATCTTCATCGTTGTGATGGTTATTTTGGCGTTGCTTGAAGTAAATAAAAAAGAGACGACTGACTGGCGTAAAAACTTTGATGTCAACCAGAAGTCACCGTTTGGCCTTTTTGTTTTTGATAACGAAGCTAAAGATCTTTTTAAAAACAACCTGAAGAAGATCAATCAGACTCCCTACGAATATTATAATCAGCATAAAAAAGACGTTCATAATATTGTCATTATTGAAACTGATATTGATACGGAATCCTGGAAAAAAGTGATGGATCAGGTTTCAAAAGGTTCGGATGCCATGCTGGTAATAAGCCGTATGCCTAAAGAAGTTTCAGACAGCATCGGGTTTTATGATTCGGAAATCTCTTTTGAGGAAGAGAATGTACTGAAGTTTACAGATACAAAATACAAGAATGATTTCATTCAGCTGGATAAATTCCCATCAGGCAGAGGTTTTTCATTTATTAAACCAGGTGTTGAAGTACTGGGGAAAACGGTAGAGAAGAAAAATACAGATCAGGCTAACTTTATCAAAGTAAAATTCGGGAAAGGAAATTTTTATGTTCATAGTGAGCCGCTTTTCCTGACCAACTATTACCTGCTGAAATCCGGAAATGTAAAATATGCACAGAATATATTCTCTTATCTTCCGGATCGTGAAACAGTTTGGTTTGTAGAGAATAAATCCAATGCATCTCGTTTCTTTATGAGATTTGTATTAGGAAATCCTGCCTTGAAATATGCATGGTGGGTATTCTTAGGTGGGCTCATCCTTTTCATTTTCTTTAACGCAAAAAGAAAACAGAGAATTGTGCCTGTGATAGAACCTTTGAGGAATACATCACTGGATTTTGTGAAAAGCATCGGAAATCTTTATCTTCAGGAAGGTGATTTTCATGATATGATGGCCAAAAAAGCCCAATACTTCCTGAATAAAGTAAGATTGGATCTTCTGATTGATACCCAAAATATAGATGAGGAATTTGCCAAGAAACTCCAGATGAAAACCGGGAAACCTATGGAGATGATTAACGAGGCAATCAGCCTTATTAAAAGAGCACAGGACCCATATGCCAGTGTAATGAAAGAAGACCTGGCAAGAATCAATAAATTATTAGACGAGATATTAAAATAAGAGTCCCAACGGGACGATTTAGCCAAAGATAGAACGAAGTCCTATCAAACCCAAAAATAAAAATTATGGAAAATCTTGATAATCCAAAGATAGAAAACCAGCCCTCTATCAATCTGAATAAAAACGAAGAACAGTTCCAGTCAAGAATTGATATGATAGAACTTCGTGCGAGCTTAGATAAAGTAAAAGCAGAAATAGGAAAAGTAATTGTAGGACAGGAGAACATGATAGAACACCTTCTGGCAGCACTACTTTCAAACGGCCATGTTCTGATTGAAGGTGTTCCCGGAGTGGCAAAAACAATTACTGCAAAGCTATTAGCTAAAACCATTGATGTAGGTTTCAGCAGAATTCAGTTTACACCAGATCTAATGCCTTCCGATATCCTGGGAACTTCAGTTTTCAGTGTGAAAAACTCTGAGTTTGAATTTAAAAAAGGGCCTATCTTCTCCAACTTTATATTAATTGATGAGATCAACAGATCACCAGCAAAAACTCAGGCTGCATTATTTGAAGTCATGGAAGAAAGGCAGATTACGATGGATGGTACCCGCTATACAATGGAAGAGCCTTTCCTTGTGGTAGCTACCCAAAATCCAATAGAACATGAAGGAACATACAGGCTTCCTGAAGCACAGTTAGATCGTTTCTTGTTTAAAATTAATGTAGGCTATCCAAATCTTGAACAGGAAATCGCGATCATTAAAAATCAGCACGAAAGTAAAAAAGAAGATAAAACAGAAGGGATAAACCGTGTTATTACGGCAGAACAGCTCAAAGGCTACCAGCATTTGGTTAAAGAAATCATTGTGGAAGCACAACTGATGGAATATATCGCTAAGATCATCATCAATACCAGAGAAAATCAATTCTTATATCTGGGAGCTTCTCCAAGAGCTTCACTGGCACTTCTTACTGCTTCCAAAGCTTTTGCGGCATTAAGAGGAAGAGATTTTGTGACTCCTGAAGATATTAAAGAAGCAAGTTATGCAGTTTTAAGACACAGAGTAATTGTTTCTCCTGAAAGAGAGATGGAAGGTCTTACTGCAGATGAAATTATCCGTCAAATCTTAGAGGGAATAGAAATTCCAAGATAGGTAGCAGATGATAGGTAGCAGGTGGCAGTAGATAGAGTATAAAGTTTTAATTAAAGTACGAAATACTATACATGGCAAATTTTAAAGAGCTTTTAGTTTGGCAGAAATCCATTGATTTTGTTACTGAAATTTACAGAACTAAAGAAACGTTTCCTAAGGATGAAATCTATGGATTAATATCACAAATTAGAAGAGCTGCCGTTTCTATACCATCCAATATTGCCGAGGGAAACTCAAGAAGAAGTAAACCGGATTATCTACAATTTTTAAAAATATCAAGAGGAAGTTGTGCAGAAGTTGAAACACAACTAATAATTTCAAAAAATCTCAAATTTTTAAATGAAGAAGATTATTTAAAATTAAATCAGGAAATTATTGAAATAGCCAAAATGTTGAATGGCTTAATTAACTCCCTGCAATAATAATGATGTACATAAAGTGAATAAGAACCTACCTAAAACCTATAATCTACAACCTGCAACCTAAACAATGAAAAACTTATACATCAATACCCGTTTCTTCTTTACACTCATTGGAGTGGGGATACTGTATGTGCTGGCATTTTTCTTTCCGGTGTTGATGTGGATAGGCCACATTGCACTGTTGGTCTGTTTTCTTGCTGCAATGGTAGATTATTTGTTGATTTTTAATCAGAAAAACGGAATACAGGCACAAAGAATATTACCGGAAAAACTGTCCAATGGTGATGAGAATTTTGTAAAGATTGATATTAAAAATAATTACAGCTTTAAGATCACAACGAAGATCATTGATGAGATACCGTTTCAGTTTCAGAAAAGAGATTTTTTAATTGAAAAGTTTATTCATGCGGGCTCCAATACTTTCTTTCAATACAGTTTAGAGCCTAAAGAAAGAGGAGAATACCATTTCGGAGGTTTGAATATTTATGTGTCATCACCGTTAGGGTTTGTTGCAAAAAGATTCAGTTTTCAGAAAGATGCGATGTTGCCGTCTTATCCGTCTTTTATCCACCTCAGAAAGTATGAGCTGATGGCTTTACAGAGTGAATTTCTGTTGGGCGGAATCAAAAAGGTAAGAAAGCTGGGGCATACCATGGAATTTGAACAGATTAAGGACTATGTTCCCGGAGATGATATCAGAACGATTAACTGGAAAGCTACTTCCAAGGCCAATCGTTTGATGGTAAACCAATTCCAGGATGAAAAGTCACAGCGTATTTTTATGCTGATTGATAAAGGACGAACCATGAAGATGCCTTTTAAAGGGCTGAGTCTTTTGGATTATTCCATCAATGCAACCATGGCATTGTCTCATATTATCTTAAGAAAAGGGGATAGGGCAGGAATGATGACTTTCTCCAAAAAAGCAGAAAATAAAATTGCAGCCGAGAACAAATCCGGACAGCTTAAGAAAATCTCAGAAGCACTTTATAACATTAAAACAGACTTCTTTGAAAGTGATTTCAACCGATTATATCAGGATGTAAAATATTCCATTAACCAACGAAGCCTGATCCTGTTATTTACCAATTTTGAAACGTTAGACGGATTAAACCGTCAGTTAAAATACCTTCGCGGAATAGCCAAGAATCATTTGTTGGTTGTAGTATTCTTTAAAAACTCAGAACTACAGACATTAATTCATAAGAATCCGGAAAATATGCAGGAAATTTATGATGAAATTGTCGCTGAGAAATTTGAATTTGAAAAGAAACTGATTATCCAGGAACTCCGTAAATATGGAATTTATACAGTATATACCCTTCCTGAGAATTTGAATATCGACGTTATCAATAAATATTTGGAGATAAAAGCCAGAGGAATTTTATAATTTTGCAATAAGCAATAAGCAATAAGCAATAAGCAATAAGCAATAAGCAATAAGCAATAAGCAATAAGCAATAATGAAAATAACACTTAATAGAATCAACGACGACTTTTTATTTGAATGTACAAACGGACAGGGTAATTCCATCCTTTTAGACAATACTTCACAGCCGGGAGCTAAAGGAGTTTCTCCAATGGAAAGTGTCTTGATGGCAGTAGCAGGATGCAGCGGAATAGATGTAGTTTCTATTTTAAAGAAGCAGCGTCAGGAAATTAAAAGCTTTCAGGCAGAAGTAGAAGGGGAGAGAGTTCAGGTAGATGATGCAAAACCTTTTAAATCTATTAAAGTAAAATTTCTTTTAGAAGGAGAAATTGATCCTAAGAAAGCTTTGAAAGCAGCCGAATTGTCTTTTGAAAAATATTGTTCCGTATCCAAAACGTTAGAACCCAACGTAGAAATAGGATACGAAGTATTTGTTAACGGAGAAAAAATTTAAAATTATATATGAGGCTTAAAAGCCTCATTTTTGTTGCTACGAATTTATGAATGTTTCCATTGTACATAGATTTTTATAGAAATAAAATTATTCGTGTGTTTGTGGCAAAAAAGTTAGTGTACAAAAAATAAAACCGGATAGAACATCCGGTTTTTATTATTCATTACTCATTATCTATTACTCATTACTCATTAAAAGGTAAGTCTTGGTTTTATCAGTTTCGCCACAGTAGCCGTCCAGCCCGTCTGGTGAGAAGCTCCTACACCACGCCCGTTATCTCCATGGAAATATTCAAAGAAAGTAATATAATCTCTGAAATGTTCATCATAGTTGAACTTTGGGTTTCCACCATTGAAGGCACGTTGCCCATGTTCATCCTTTAAGAAAATAGAACAAAGCCTTTTACTGATATTCTGAGCCACTTCATCAAGGTTTTTCTTATCACCGCTTCCCGTTGGAAATTCTACTTTCAGACTGTTTCCGTAATAATAATGAAAACGTTGTAAACTTTCCACAATCAGGAAGTTGATAGGAAACCAGATTGGCCCGCGCCAGTTACTGTTTCCGCCAAACATCCTACTATCACTTTCTGCAGGAGTATAATACACTACATTTTCATGGCCATGAACAGAAAATACAAACGGATTTTCCTCATATACCTTAGACATAGCCCGGATACCATAAGTGCTTAAAAACTCTTTTTCATCAAGCATTCTTGTTAATACTTTGGTCAGCCTGTTTTTACGGAGGATACTCATCAGGTGTTTTCTGCCTTGTCCTTCCTCATCCCAATGAGAAACCAGTTTGGTAAGTTCAGGTTTATTCTTTAAAATCCATTCCATTCGGGTTTTGAAATTCGGCATCTTTTCCAGCAGGCGGTGATCTACAATTTCTACAGCAAAAAGAGGAATTAATCCTACAATACTTCTCAGGCGTAAAGAAACACTGTTTCCGTTTCCAAGTTGGAGAACATCATAGAAAAATCCGTCTTCCTCATTCCATAGGCCTTTTGTTCCTTCACCCAGATTTTCCATAGCTTCTGCGATATAGAGATAATGTTCAAAGAACTTGATGGCCATATCTTCATATACCTGATAATATTGGGCAAGTTCCATGGCAATTCGCATCATATTCAGGGCGTACATTGCCATCCAGCTTGTTCCGTCTGCCTGCTCCAGATGTTGCCCATCCTCTAAAACCATATTTCGGTCAAAAGCTCCGATATTATCCAATCCAAGGAAACCGCCTCCGAAGATATTCTTTCCGTTTTTATCCTTTCTGTTAACCCACCAGGTGAAATTCAGAAGCAGCTTTTGGAAGACTTTTTCAAGGAATAATAAATCAGGTTTTCCGTTATTCTTTTCATCAATTTTAAAAACTCTGAAGCAAGACCATGCATGTACAGGCGGATTTACATCACTCATATTCCATTCATAGGCTGGCAGCTGCCCATTAGGGTGCATATACCATTCCTTTGTTAGAAGTAAAAGCTGTCCTTTGGCAAATTCAGCATCAATGATGGATAAAGGAACACAGTGAAAAGCAAGATCCCAGGTTGCATACCACGGGTATTCCCATTTATCAGGCATAGAAATAATATCTTTATTGTGAAGATGGTTCCATTCTGTATTTCTTACATAATTATTAAAGTTTCTTGGAGCTTCAAAATTTGGATCTCCTTTCAGCCATTTTCCGATATTGTAATGATAAAACTGCTTATTCCAAAGAAGTCCAGCAAAAGCCTGCCTTTGAACATTCCTTTCATCTTCATCTGTTGTATCGTTTTGAACATCATTATAAAACTCCTCTGCTTCCGCTTGTCTGGTGGTAAAGATCTCATCAAAATTCTCAAAAGGTTCAGCGGTTGCTTCAGGACAAAGTCTGAATTCAAATGTTTCAGATTGTCCGGCAGCAATGACTTCATCAATCAAGAAAGAAGCTTTTGTTCCTCTGTTCTCAGGATTTACCGTATTGCTGCGATGGATGATAAAATCATTGATTCCATCCTTAAAATAAGTGTTTTCTGCTTGTGGAGCTCCATATAGTTTGGGCGTATTGGTTTCATTTTCACAGAATACCCTTTGCGTATTATCTTTTCTGGAATAAAACTTCTTGATCGAAATACTGTCGTGTTCAATATTAATGCTTCCATCATATGAAGCATGCATGTCAGCTTTATAGGTGTTGTACCCCCATTTCCAGTTGTTTCTGAACCATGCTGTGGGTGCAACTACTATTGGTGCATCCTGCTGGCTTCGGTTACAAACGGTTACTCTAACCAGAATATCATTGTGGTCTGCTTTACAGTATTCAATGAAAATATCAAAATAGGCGTCATTATCAAAAATCCCGGTATCAAAGATCTCATATTCCGGTTCTTGCTTACTTCGACTTCCGTTTACGGCAACAAGTTCATCGTAGGGAAACTCATTGATCGGATATTTGTATACCATTTTCATATAACTATGAGTAGGCGTATTATCCAGATAATAGAAAATTTCCTTGATGTCTTCACCGTGGTTTCCCTGAGGGTTGCTCAGACCAAAGAAACGCTCTTTAACAATTTTATCCCTTTTATTCCAGAACGAAAGGGCAAAGCAGAACAGTTGCTTTACATCGGAAATTCCTGCGATCCCTTCTTCGCCCCAACGGTAAGCATAACTTTCCGCATTATTATGATTGGTATAATTCCATGCATTCCCGTCCGGGCTATAATCTTCCCGTACATTTCCCCATTGCCGGTTGCTTACATAAGGTCCCCAGTTTTTCCATTTGGTATCTTGTAATCTTTCTTTTTCGGCGATCATAATCATCATTTTTCAATACGAAGTTAGTTTTTTTGCAAAATAATTCCAATTCATTTTATCTGAATAATAATTAATATGCCTTTGAAATACTTGTATTTAAGGACTTTTTTAAATATTAAATTAATTTTTTTTTGATTTTAAAAGAAAAGTAATACCTTTGCACCATTCGTTCATTCAAATATTGAAAATGTTATCAAGAAAGGTTGAGGGATTAGACCCTATGAAACCTTAGCAACCCTTTGTGCAAGCAAAGAAGGTGCTACGTTCTACCAAAATTATTTTGGACAGATAACTTACTGAAGTTCTTTTCAGCCATTTCTTGTGGCATTTTCAATTGTATTAAATTTAATAGAATTGAAAACAGAACTAAACTATATTAATCTTTCGTATCAAACCAATTCCCAAAAGGAATACAATATCCCGTTGAGTTATGAGCTTTTCGGGAAAGACCTGTTTACAGCACCTGTCATTCTAATCAATCATGCCCTTACCGGAAATTCAAATGTGTCCGGAGAAAAAGGCTGGTGGAAACAATTGGTAGGCGAAAATCAGATTGTAGATACGAATAAATACACCGTTCTGTGTTTCAACATTCCCGGAAACGGATACGATCATTTTTTAATTGATGACTATGAAAATTTCACCCCTTCAGATATTGCCAATATATTTCTGAAAGGATTGGAAGCTTTACATATTACAAATTTATACGCCATTATTGGAGGCTCTCTCGGAGGAGGAATTGCATGGGAAATGTTAGCAAAACAACCTAAACTGACAGAAATTTTTATTCCCATAGCCTGTGATTACAGAACACACGATTGGCTTCATGCACAGTGTCTGGTTCAGAAATTTTTATTGAATGATAAAGAGGAACCATTACAAAAAGCGAGAATCCATGCCATGTTGTGCTATAGAACTCCGGAATCACTTAACAACAGATTTCAAACTCGATACAATCAGGATAAACAACGCCTGGAATCAGAAGATTGGCTGATTTATCACGGTAATGCACTAAACGAAAGGTTTAGTTTAAAAGCCTATAAGCTGATGAATCATCTGCTGATGAATATAAATGCTGATGAAACAGCTCTGGAGAGGATAGAAGCACGAATGCACATGATCTCCGTAGATACAGATTTATTCTTCCCGGCTTCTGAAATCCGAATGTGTTTTGAAAAGCTGAAAAAGAAAAAGGAGAATATCTCTTATCACGAGATCCAATCTATACACGGGCATGATGCCTTCCTAATGGAATATCAACAATTAAATAATATCATAAAAAACATTTTATAGAGTCATGAAGAATGCTAATGAAATAAAATTTTTAAAGAACAGATCAATTGTCAAATTTGAAGGAGAAGATTTTCTGGGAGAAATCGGGATTGATGGACGAATTTTTAAAGCGCTTACTTTAGCGCGTATCAGTGTGGGAGTAATCTCTCAGCAAGCTATAGAAAACGGAATTTCTATTCTAGTTCATGAAAACGATGCAGAGAAAGCGGTAGCTTGTCTTATTGATGAATTTGAAGCAGAAAGAAAATCAGGAAAAGTATCTCAAATATATAGTATCAACAATGTTTCTGTGATTGGTTTTGTAGCAGAAGATCCCAATAAGATCTTTGCAGAGCTGGCGAGAAACAATGTATTCCCATTGCTTTTAAACCAGGTTGCCGGTGAAAACAGAGTAAATATCGTAGTCACTTCTTCGCAGGATGAAAAAACAAGAAACATTATAGAATCTGAAATTTTCAAAAAGCCGAAGACTGTTCATCTGGCTATCATCGGTCATGGAAATGTAGGGAAAACATTAATCGAGCAGGTTCTTGAATCTTCAGAAGAAATTAAAAGACGTAAAAAAATAGACCTTAAAATAGTTGCTGTAGCCAATTCAAAGAAAATAGCATTCAATAAGAAAGGATTTGATACAAATTGGACTGATGAAGTTTTAACAGCAGAGCAGCCATCCAATGTTGAAGAGCTAATCAATTTCTCAAATGAAAATCAATTGGAAAACCTGATTGTGGTAGACAACACAGCAAGCAAAGATTTTGTGAAAAACTACCATGCCTTAGCAGAAAACGGATTTGATCTGGTTTCTTCCAACAAAATTTTCAACACTCTTCCCATAGAAGAATATAGAAAACTAAGATATACGTTGAGCAAAAATAACAGACGTTATTTATATGAAACCAATGTTGGTGCAGGCCTTCCATTAATTGATACCATCAAATTATTACACCTTTCAGGAGAAAATATCACAAGAATTAAAGGAGTATTCTCCGGAACATTAAGCTATGTTTTCAACAACTTCTCTCTTAGAGATGATAAGTTTTCCACAATTATCAACGAAGCTCTAGAAAAAGGATACACAGAACCGGACCCAAGAGAAGATCTTTCAGGAAATGACGTGGCAAGAAAACTATTGATTTTAGCTAGAGAATTAGACCTGATCAATGAGTTTGAAGATATCAACATCCAAAACCTGGTTCCGGAAAATTTATTATCAGTTTCAAAATCTGAATTCCTTTCAAGATTAGACGAACTGGATGAAGAATACCAGAAGATCAAAGAAAGCCAGGAGCCGGGCCATGTATTACGTTACGTAGGAGATCTTCATGGAAATCTACAGGAAGAAAAAGGACAACTGGATGTAAAATTAGTTTCCGTACCAGGAAGTTCAGCATTAGGACAGCTGAAAGGTTCAGACTCCATCTTTGAGATCTATACAGAAAGTTACGGCGAAAATCCAATCGTAATTATGGGAGCCGGAGCCGGAGCACAGGTAACAGCAAGAGGCGTATTCGGAGATATTTTAAGACTAAGTGAAACAAAATAAAATTAATGTAACAATCTAGCAATGTAATAGTTTACCAATGTTGGTTATTGTCATTCTGAGCAAAGCGAAGAATTTCATTGTTACACTGTTAGATTGATACATTGGTAAATTGACAAATTAAAACTATATGGAAAATTTCGAAACATCAGCAATAAGAACCCAAACGGAGAGATCTCAGTTTGATGAACACTCTACACCATTATATCTTACCTCCAGTTTTATTTTTCAGGATGCTGAAGATATGAGAGCAAGTTTTGCTGAAGAAAAGCCTAAGAATCTGTACAGCCGTTTCTCTAACCCGAATGTATCTGAGTTTACTGAAAAGATCGCAAAAATGGAAGGTGCAGAAGCAGGATATGCCTTTGCAACAGGAATGGCTGCCATCTATTCTACATTTGCTGCTTTGCTAAGTGCAGGAGATCATATCGTAAGCTGTCAGTCAGTTTTCGGATCCACTCACACTTTATTCACAAAGTATTTCCCGAAGTGGAATATTGAAACTACCTACTTCAAAGCAGAAGATGCTGAGAACGTAGAACAATATATAAAACCAAATACAAAGATTTTATATCTGGAAACCCCTACCAATCCGGCAATTGAAATCCTGGATCTGGAGTTTTTCGGACAGATTGCTAAAAAACATAATCTGATCTTTATTGTAGATAACTGTTTTGCAACAACTTATCTCCAGCAGCCGATCAAATATGGTGCGGATGTTGTTGTACATTCTGCAACAAAGTTAATTGACGGACAGGGAAGAGTATTAGGCGGAATCGCAGTAGGAAAAGAAGACTTAATCAGAGAAATCTATCTTTTTGCAAGAAATACAGGACCAGCATTGTCTCCTTTTAATGCATGGGTATTATCGAAAAGTCTGGAGACATTGGCAATCCGCGTTGAAAAACACTGTGAAAATGCATTGAAGGTAGCAGAGTTTTTAGAAAGTCATCCTAATGTGGAACTGGTAAAATATCCGTTTCTGAAATCTCATCCAAACTATGGAGTAGCCAAAAAACAGATGAAGCTTGGTGGAAACATCGTCGCTTTTGAAATAAAAGGCGGAATAGAAGGCGGAAGAAGCTTCTTAGATAAGATCCAGATGTGTTCACTTTCCGCAAACTTAGGAGATACAAGAACGATCGTAACCCACCCGGCATCTACAACGCACTCTAAACTGTCAGACGAAGAAAGAAACGAAGTAGGAATTACAGCAGGATTAGTTCGTTGTTCAGTAGGCTTAGAAAATGTAGACGACATCATCGCAGACCTGAAACAAGCCTTAGATTAACCCCAAAGAGCCCCAACGGGGCGATTTAACCAAAGATAGAACGAAGTCCTATCAAGTATCAGTCTCACTCAACAACTATAAAAGAGATGACAAATATAGAATCACTAAACAAAGCCCTCAAAGAACGCATCCTCATCCTGGATGGCGCTATGGGAACCATGCTTCAGCGCTATAAGTTTGAAGAAGAGGATTACCGTGGCGAGCGTTTCAAAGACTGGGAACACCCTGTAAAAGGAAACAATGACCTGCTTTCTTTGACACAGCCTCAAGCCATAGAAGAAGTTCACAAGAAATACCTGGAAGCAGGAGCCGATATTATTGAAACCAATACCTTCTCCGGAACTACCATTGCAATGGCTGATTATCACATGGAGGAACTGGTGTATGAGCTAAACTATGAGTCTGCAAAAATCGCCAGAAAAGCCTGTGATGAATACACCGCAAAAAATCCGGATAAACCGAGATTTGTAGCAGGATCTATTGGCCCAACCAACAGAACGGCAAGTTTAAGCCCGGATGTGAATGATCCCGGATACAGAGCGATTACTTTTGAAGAACTGAGAGTTGCTTACAAACAACAATGTGAAGCTTTATTAGACGGAGGTTCAGATATTCTTCTGGTAGAAACCATCTTTGATACTCTGAATGCGAAAGCAGCTTTATTCGCCATTGATGAACTTCAGGAAGAAAGAGGAATTAAAATTCCGATCATGGTTTCAGGAACCATCACTGATGCTTCAGGAAGAACATTAAGCGGGCAGACCGCGGAAGCCTTCCTGATCTCCGTTTCCCATCTGAATTTGTTAAGTGTTGGTTTTAACTGCGCCTTAGGAGCAGATCAGCTAACCCCTTATCTGGAAACACTGGCTCATAATTCAGAATTCTACGTTTCAGCTTACCCGAATGCCGGCTTACCGAATGCCTTCGGAAAATATGATGAAACACCGGAAGATATGGCAAGGCAGATTAAAGAATATGCAGAAAAAGGATTGATCAATATTATCGGTGGATGTTGTGGGACTACACCTGAACATATCAGGGCGATTGCGGAGCTGGTAGAAAAGTATGAACCAAGAAAATTGAAGGAATTTGTGTGATTAGATAGATTTTTTTAATTAAAATCAAGAATGAAGGCTGGGTTATAAATATTATCTTTAAGTAAACCACAAAATTTAATTATAATGGAAAAGCCAAGTTACTTAAAAGATTCAGACGATGCCAGGTTATTTAATGAACTGAGAAAGAAAGTGAACCAACGGGTAGAAGCTATTTCTGAAAACAGGGATATTTATATTCAGATCAAAGCGGTGATTCTCCCATTGATCTATATAGGTCTATACTTCTTCGCAGTCTTTAATGCAGAAAAACATTGGGTGTATATCCTGAGTTTTATTTTAATGGGAATTTCTTTGGTTTTAATTTATTTAAATCTCATTCATGAAGCCGCTCATAACAACATCTTTAAAAGTAAAAGACTGAATGGAGCGGTATTGCACATTTTTGATTTCATAGGAGCCAATTCCTATATCTGGAAGAAAAGACATATCGCAAGCCATCATGCCTATCCGAATGTGGATGGCTGGGATACCGATATTGAGCAGAGTGGTTTATTATTAATAGTGCCTTGGATTAAGGCAAAAGGAATACAGAAGTATCAGCACAGGTTTTTCTTTTTAGTATATCCGTTGTATTTGTTCAATTGGATGTTCATAAGAGATTTTAGAGACTTCTTTGACAAGGAAAGAGTGATTTTGAAAACTCAGGGAAGAATACCCGTTGTTGAAAAAGTGAAAATGGTGACTTATAAGTTGTTTTACTTTTTTTATCAGATCGTGGTTCCTGTTGTGTTCTTTAAAGTATCAATCGGGTTGGCTTTAGGAGCTTGGTTTTTACAGGTGATTGCAGCAAGCATTTTTGCCCTGTTTGTTTTATTGCCTTTACATCCGCTTCCTGATAATGCCTTTCCAAGATTGAACAAAGATAATGGACTTCCATTTAGCTGGCTTCGTCATCAGTTGGAAGTAACCAATGATTTAAAAGAAAATAACTGGTTGGTAAGAAATGTACTGGGGAATTTTAATTTCCATGTGGCTCATCACCTTTTTCCCAATTACAGTTATATGTATTACAATGAGATCACGGAAGAGATAGAAGAATTTGCTAAAGAACATGGCTTGGCATACAAAAGATTTCCACTGTTCACCGCTTTAGGCAAGCACAGGGATTTATTAAGGCAGAATGCTAATAATGCCTACTATATTTTAGAAGAATAAAATGAAATATTTAAGATTATCAGGCCTTGAGCCTCTTATCATAACGCCGGAAAGTAATTTCATCAACGTTGGTGAAAGAACCAATGTTGCCGGTTCCAAAAAATTTTTAAGACTAATTAAAGAGGAGAAATTCTCAGAAGCATTAGATATTGCCCGCCATCAGGTAGAAGGAGGTGCCCAGATTCTGGATGTTAACTTTGATGATGGTTTGATAGATGGAAAAGCATCAATGATTAAATTTCTGAACTTAATTGCTTCAGAACCGGATATTGCAAGAATCCCGATTATGATAGACTCTTCCAAATGGGAAATTCTGGAAGCAGGTCTTCAGGTGGCACAAGGGAAATGTGTGGTAAACTCCATCAGCTTAAAAGAAGGAGAAGAAGAATTTATCAAACACGCCAAAGCCATTAAAAGATATGGGGCTGCAGTGATTGTAATGGCATTTGATGAGGTAGGCCAGGCAGACAATCTTGAACGAAGAATTGAAATTTCAAAACGGTCTTATGACATTTTGGTGAATCAGATCGGATTCCCGGCAGAAGATATCATTTTCGACTTAAATATCTTCCCGGTAGCTACAGGAATGGATGAACACAGAAGAAATGCCATCGATTTTATTGAAGCTACACGTTGGGTAAGACAAAATCTTCCTTACGCATCCGTAAGTGGTGGAGTAAGCAATGTTTCCTTCTCATTCCGTGGAAATGATACCGTAAGAGAAGCCATGCATTCCGTATTCCTTTACCATGCCATTCAGGCGGGAATGAATATCGGTATTGTAAACCCTGCAATGCTGGAAGTTTATGATGAGATCAATAAAGAATTGCTGGAGCTTGTAGAAGATGTAATCCTTGACAGAAGAGAAGATGCTACAGAAAGACTTCTGGATTATTCCGAAAAACATAAATCAGTCAAAAAAGAAAAGACTGAAGACCTGGAATGGAGAAATAATCCTTTGCAGGAAAGAATTACCTATGCGTTAGTAAAAGGAATAGATCGTTTTATTGAAGAAGATGTAGAAGAAGCCAGACTATTGGCAGAAAGACCGCTTCATGTTATTGAAGTCAATCTGATGACAGGTATGGGAGTAGTAGGAGACTTATTTGGAAGTGGAAAAATGTTCCTTCCACAGGTAGTAAAGTCAGCAAGGGTAATGAAAAAAGCGGTAGCCTATCTACAACCTTTCATTGAAGCAGAAAAAGACGGTTCAAAGCCAGCCAACGGGAAAATTCTGATGGCCACCGTAAAAGGAGATGTTCATGACATCGGAAAGAATATTGTAAGCGTAGTGCTGGGTTGTAACAACTACGAAATCGTAGACCTTGGGGTGATGGTTCCTGCTGAAAAAATTATCCAGACTGCCATTGAAGAAAAAGTAGACGTGATTGGATTAAGCGGACTGATTACTCCAAGTTTGGATGAAATGGTGTACATCGCATCAGAATTAGAAAGACAGAATCTAGATTTTCCTCTGTTGATCGGTGGTGCTACAACTTCAAAAGCACATACCGCAGTGAAGATCGATTTAAAATATAAAAATGCCGTTGTTCACGTTAATGATGCCTCAAGAGCCGTAAACGTAGTAAGTTCATTACTGGGGGACAGGAATAAAGAATATGTTTCTGAACTGAAGAACGATTATTCAGATTTCAGAGAAAAGTTCCTGAACAGACAAGTAGATAAAGATTATGTCTCTATTGAAGAAGCCAGAGAAAATAAGTTTAAAATAGATTGGGAAAACGAAGAAATCTTCACTCCGAACAACTTGGGGATCACTGTAATCGAAAATCAGGACCTTAGAGAGCTATTACCTTTCATAGACTGGTCTCCATTCTTCAGAAGCTGGGATCTTCATGGGAAATACCCGAATATCTTGGAAGATGAGGTGGTAGGAGCACAGGCAAAAGAACTGTTCAAAGATGCACAGGTTATTCTCAATAGAATTCTGGATGAAAAGTTATTAACAGCAAAAGCCATTTTCGGAATTTTCAAAGCGAATTCCAATGAAACCGATGATATTCTGATTTTTGATGAAAATAACAATGAGCAGGCTAAATTTTTAACCCTAAGACAGCAGGCTCAAAGATCAAAAGGAAAAGATTATCTGGCATTAAGTGACTTCATTGCTCCACAAAGTTCCGGGAAAACAGATTACATAGGAGCATTTTGTGTAACCACAGGTTTCGGAACGGATGAATTGGCGGAAGAATATGAAAAAGCCAACGATGATTACAATGCCATCATGGTAAAAGCCCTTGCAGACCGTTTTGCAGAAGCTTACGCAGAATTTTTACATAAAAAAGTAAGAACAGAATATTGGGGATATGCCGTTCAGGAAGAATTAAGTAACGAAGAACTGATCGCAGAAAAATATAAAGGAATTCGTCCCGCACCGGGATATCCGGCTTGCCCTGACCACCTGGAAAAGAAAACCATTTGGGATCTTTTAAAAGTAGAGGAAAATACAGGTGTTTTCCTTACCGAAAGTTTAGCCATGTTCCCTACTGCATCCGTTTCAGGATATTATTTCGGAAGCCCACATGCCAAGTATTTCGGATTAGGAAAAATTACAGAAGACCAGCTTAAGGATTATGCTGACAGAAGAAGTTGTAGCATCCAGGAAGCGCAAAAATGGTTGTCACCAAATTTAGCAGATTAAAATTATGCATAAGGATATTCTTATATGGGTTTGTTTACTTTTTTTTACGAGAAGCTATACCCAGAAATATAATGATAAAGATTTTATAGGATATATAAATTATAAACAGATTCCTTTAGTGAATGTAAATTTTAATCCATTATTGTTTGATTATGTTTTGAATAGAGAACCGGAGTGGTATTCAAAAAATAAAATAAAAAAAATTACTTATTTGTTAGATGGACAGTTCAACCAATCCGTTCAGTATTTGGAAGATGGAAATGTTGTAGAAAGTAATTATAGTGGTGGTTCAAAATATATAACCTCTAAGAATAAGAATGAAATAATCACGACGCAGTATAATAATAACAAAGAAATTTTTATTATCTCGAACAAAATAGCCACTGATGGAAAATTGATAAGAATCAAAAATCAATATGCTACAAGTAAAAATGATTCCACAGTCACTAAATTTTATTATGAAAACAATAGGATTATAAAAAAAGAACAATATTTCAATAATAAAATTCAAAGAAAAAGTGAATTTAAATACGGGAAAAATGTATTAACAAGCATGATTAATACAGATTATGTGACGCAGGTTCAACCCGGACAAACTCATGAATCAGAAAATGTTGTGTACAAGTATGATGACAATGAAAATTGTATTTCAATAGAAAGGACTCATTATTTTGGTATTTTAAAGAATAAACATTCTTTCACTTACAACAATCAGCATAAACTGATTAAAGAAAACTATGTTTTAGATGTAGGAACGGGTTCGCAAACGAGCGAAGGTGAGATAGAATATGTTTACGATGATAAAAACAGAATCAATAAAATTTTTGAAAAGAATAAACAGAAAGCAAGTACAGCCGATATTCTTTACGGAGAGAACAATAAAGTAATATTGATTACTATCAATTGTAGCTCATGTTATTCTACCTATTTCCCGATAAACTTTTATCCAGGTAAAATGACAAATGTTTATAGTTTTAAATATGATGGGAAAGGGAATATGATAGAAATGAATAATACTGTAAACGGAGAACTCAGGAATAAAACACAATTCATAATTGAGTATTACTAAATCAAAGTAAGAATTACAAAATGAAGATAACAGAACATATTAAAAACGCAAATGGAAAAACTTTATTCTCCTTAGAAGTTGTTCCGCCACAAAAAGGAATTGGTATTGAAGACTTGTACACGAATATAGATCCGTTGATGGAATTCAAACCACCATTTATCGACGTTACCACTTCAAGAGAGGAATATATCTATATCGATAAAGGAAATGGACTGATGGAACGCCGCATCACAAGAATGCGTCCCGGAACCCTCGGAATTTGTGCAGCAATTCAGCATAAATATAATGTAGATACAGTTCCGCACTTATTATGTGGTGGCTTTACCAAAGAAGAAACAGAATATCTTCTGGTAGATTGTATGTATCTTGGTATTGATAATGTAATGGCATTAAGAGGAGATGCGATGAAAGGACATCAGTATTTTGAACCAACTCAAGGCGGCCATGCAAGTGCAATGGATCTTGTGAATCAGATTAATGACCTGGGAAGAGGAAAATACCTTCACAACGAAGAACAGGTTTGTGATGAACTCAATAAATTCTGCATCGGAGTTGCCGGATATCCCGAAAAGCATATGGAAGCTCCTTCTATGAATTATGACCTGAAATGGTTAAAACAAAAAGTAGATGCCGGAGCAGATTACATCGTTACTCAAATGTTCTTTGACAATAAAAAGTATATTGAATTCGTTCAGAAAGCAAGGGAAATGGGAATTACCGTTCCAATCATTCCGGGAATTAAGCCAATTGCTACCAAGAAACACCTGAAAATCTTACCTCAGGTTTTCAAAATAGATCTTCCGGAAGAGCTTATCAATGAAGTAGAAAACGCAAAAAATAATGAAGCTGTTAAACAGATCGGAATAGAATGGGCCATCGCCCAATGCAAAGAACTGCTGGACTTCGGAGTTCCGGTTCTACACTTTTACTCAATGGGAAAAAGTGATAATATCAAAAAAGTAGCTGGTGAGCTATTCTAATAAAAGTACCAAAAATGAAGGAACCCTGTCTTAAAAAGCAGGGTTTTTATTTTTCCAGAATCCATACAAAACATAAAATACACAGACAAAAAAGCCGTAGGCTACCCATCCGCTTAGAAAAAATCAACAAAGTTGATTCCACCTTCGCTCCCTCAAAAATATACCATCAAGTTAATAAATCTTTGCGTTACAAAAACAGAATACACTCAACCATTAAGAAAAATGAAGATTTTAAGATAAGTTAAGACTCATCCAAGATGAATTTAAGGTACAGCTTAATAAAAACAGCTTCAGCTGTTCCCTTAACTTCTCTTATCCTTTTAAAAACCTTAATGGTTTAAATATTTTCACAATTTGACTTTAGAATAACAATAGAATTTTTATGTCAAATGATCTCCAATTCAAAGAAATAAACTTAACCTTTAGTTAATCAAAAACATCAATAACTCCCAGCTTCCAGCATCCATCTTCCAAACTAAAGAATGGCATGCCTCTCAAACTCTTTATTCTGATCAAATAAATATCGGTAAGTAGCAAGCTTCCTCGTCACAGTAGTATCAAGCGTTTCCGCAATCTTAATCATTTTCGGATTAAAATCACCAATCCACTGAAGTTCAGTAATTGTAAAATCAGTATGCTTTCTCAAATGTTGGGTACCTTCCCAGATCATATAGCCATCAATTCCTTTCCTTTGCCATTCAGGAACCACACCGAATACCAGACCTACCATTTTTTCATTCTTCTTGAATCTTTTTAAGAATAAAAACTTAAGCTTTTCCCATATTCCAAACTTTCCGTTGAGGTATTTAAACCACTGGTTGAGGTCCGGAAGATTGATCCACATGGCAATAGGTTGATCATTTTCATATACAAACCAAGAAATATGTTCATTGATAATGGGTTTCATCGTATTGAACATTTTCAGAACCTTGGCTTCTTCCAGTTGCTTTCCTTCACCATGAGCAGCCCATGCCTTATTATAAATCTCAGTAAAGTCCTTGGCGAACTTTGGAAGGTTATTCTTTTTCATTGGCTGAGCAGAGATAGCCGGATTTCTTCTGTTTTTCTCGTGAGCAATCGTAAAAACGCGCGAAACTTCTGCAAACACAGGCCTTGTAAAACAAAGTTGTTCAAAATAAATCTGAAATCCGTAATTTTCAAAAAGATCTTTATAGTAAGGGAAATTATAATTCATTCCATACAAAGGTTCTATGAACCCCTCAATTAAAAGCCCCCAGAACTTATCCCTCTCTCCGAAATTAATAGGTCCATCCATAGCTTCCATTCCTCTTTCCTGGAGCCAGTTTTTACAATGGTCAAAAATGAAATTGGCCGTTTCCTGATCATTAATACAGTCGAAAAAACCAAAACCACCGGTAGGCTGCTTTTGTTCATAACAATTATTGATGAAAACAGCTACTTTTCCAACAGTCTTATTGTCTTTTTTAAACAGAAATCTTTTACATTCCCCATTCTTAAAGAATTTGTTTTTTTCAGGATCAAAAATCTCCTCAATATGTTGATCTAAAGGACGGATATAATTTTTGTCGTGTTGATAAAGTTGTGCGGGAAATTCAAGAAATTCCCTTTTGTGGTTTTTGTTTTGTACTTCTTCGACAATAATCATATAGTTTTTAATCAGAGTAGGTTATAAAAGATAATGTTTTTCATTCTATTTTAAAATAAATGAAACAATATTATCCGTATTTTTGCTGCAAAATAATAAAAATGGTTGATTTTACTGATAACGACGATGATATTTTCACTGGAAAAGAACATACGCCTATAAGGGAAGATGCTTTTGATAAATCGCCACAGGAAAAAATAGAAAAAATTACTGAGCTTTTTGGAGAGATTATGGAAACATTAGGTCTTGATATGACTGATGATTCCCTGAAAGACTCACCAAAGCGTGTTGCCAAAATGTATGTGAACGAAATTTTCGGAGGACTTCTTCCGGAAAACAAACCGGGGATCTCTACATTTTCCAATAAATACAAATACCGTCAGATGCTGGTGGAAAAAGATATCACCGTATATTCTTTTTGTGAGCACCACTTCTTGCCGATTATAGGAAGAGCACACGTTGCTTATATTTCCAATGGAGAAGTAATTGGTCTTTCCAAAATTAACAGAATTGTGGATTACTATGCCAAAAGACCACAGGTTCAGGAAAGACTGACCATGCAGATTGTAGAAGCTCTGAAAGAAGCATTGGGAACAAAAAATGTAGCATGTATCATTGATGCAAAGCATCTTTGCGTAAATTGCAGAGGAATTAAAGATACTGCAAGCTCTACCATTACTGCAGAATTAAGCGGAATCTTCAGAACCAATCCTATCACAAGACAGGAATTCTTACATTATGTAGGAAGCCATGCAAAACTAGATTAATCAATGAACTACCAGATCCTTAAAAATATTGTAGATGCAGAACTTCAGAGATTCCAGATAATTTCTGAAGACGAATGGAATTATAAGAATACACCGGAAAAATGGTCAAAAAAAGAAATAATTGGCCATCTTTGTGACAGTGCTTTTACAAATATCCGTAGATTTGTAGTTACTCAATATAAAGAGAACGAGAATATCGTATACGATCAGAATGCTTGGGTAAAGGCCCAGAACTATCAGAATGTTCCAGTTTCCGAATTAATTAATCTTTGGAAAGCACTGAACTACCAGATTGTTCATGTTGTAGAAAATATTCCAGATGAAGCATTGCAAAGGACCTGTGATACTACCAAAACAGAACCTCAAAGGTTTACCCTGGAGTTTATCATTAAGGATTATGTAGATCATTTGCAGCATCATTTAAAAGCGATTTAATAATGATAAAATTTAAAAAAGTTTCACATACAATTTTTATCACAACAATTATCTGTTGTGACAGATTTTTATTTTAACTAATTTTTGAATCTTAAAACTATTGAATCTTTTAATAAAAAATAAATGCAACTAAAAATATACAACTCGCTTACAGCGGAAAAAGAAATATTCAAACCCATCTTGGAAGGAAACGTTGGAATGTACGTCTGCGGACCTACAGTGTACAGCAATGTGCATTTGGGGAACGTAAGAACTTTCCTTTCTTTCGATTTTATCTACCGTACCCTAATGCATTTAGGCTATAAAGTAAGATATGTAAGAAATATTACAGATGCAGGTCACCTTACTGATGATGGAGATGTAAATAACGACAGATTTGTTAAACAAACCAGATTAGAGAAGCTGGAACCTATGGAAATTGTACAGAAGTATACGGTTGATTTCCACAAAGTTCTTGATATGTTTAATCTGCTTCCTCCTAATATTGAACCTACTGCTACAGGTCACATTGTAGAACAGATTGAGCTTACCCAGAAATTAATAGATACAGGTTTCGCTTACGAAAGTAACGGTTCCGTATATTTTGATGTTTTAGAATACAATAAAAGAGGGCTAAACTACGGTGAACTTTCAAAACGTAATATAGAAGAGCTTTTTGCCAATACCCGTGATTTGGACGGACAAGGGGAGAAGAAGAACCCACAGGATTTTGCCCTTTGGAAAAAAGCATCTCCGGCTCACATTATGAGATGGAACTCTCCTTGGGGAGAAGGTTTTCCGGGGTGGCACCTTGAATGTACTGCAATGAGTACTAAATATTTAGGTGAGACTTTTGACATCCACGGAGGAGGAATGGATCTAAAATTCCCTCACCACGAATGTGAAATCGCTCAGGGTAAAGCTTGCAATGGAGCTGCACCGGTACATTACTGGATGCACGCCAACATGTTGACGATGAACTCCCAGCGTATGAGTAAGTCTACGGGGAACTATATTCTTCCGATGCAGCTGGTAACAGGAGATAATGACTTCTTTGAAAAAGCATTCCACCCGTCAATTGTTCGTTTCTGCTTCCTGCAGGCACATTACAGAAGTGTTTTAGATATTTCCAATGATGCGATGATGGCAAGTGAAAAAGGATTTATCAGATTGATGGAAGCTGTAAAAGTATTGAATTCCATTACTCCTGATGATAGTAAACAATCTGCATTCAGCATTACAGAATGGAAGAACAAATGTTATGATGCCTTAACAGATGATTTCAACTCTCCAATCCTGATCGCTCATTTATTTGAAGCCGTAAAATACATTTTCGCTTTAAATGATGGTAAAGAAACAATATCAACAGCAGATCTTGAAGATTTAAAGTCAGCAATGAATGCCTTTATCTTTGATGTTTTAGGATTACAGACCGTAGAGGAGAATAATAACGAAAAATTGGATCAAACCTTAAAAGTGTTAATCGAATTGAGAAACCAGGCGAGAAAATCCAAAAACTTCGAACTTTCAGACCAGATCAGAGATAAACTGCTTGCTGAAGGCATCGAATTAAAAGACGGAAGAGACGGAACATCTTACGTTCTAAATTAAAAATATAAACTTCGGTTTTACAATCATTCCGTAAGAGCCTATCATTTAGGATTCTTACGGATTTTTTTTATTCACTCTTTACAAACCATCCCAACATGCTCCAACTTTTAGATGTATTAGGAGCTATTTCCCGCTATCCACTCATACTCCTCGCGCCTTTACACTCCCACGCTTCGACCCTCAAACTCTCCAACCCATGCTGCGGGGTAACCGTTTCTATCGGGGCTAGGGTAGGGAACATATATTATAAATGATGAGTAATAGATAATAGATAATAGATAATAGATAATAGATAATAGATAATAGATAATAGATAATAGATAATAGATAATAGATAATAGATAATAGATAATAGATAATAGATAATAGATAATAGATAATAGATAATAGATAATAGATAATAGATAATAGATAATAGAT
>NZ_MAYF01000300.1 GCF_001684955.1 Chryseobacterium contaminans
TATTATCTAATCCATCTATTGGCAGATACGAAAGAAAAATCAGTCTTAATACTGCATCATCTTATTTTGACAAATTTAGAAATACCATTAAGAGTGCTTTTAATAATAAATATATTTTAACAGATTTCAGTACAATGCTCAAAGGAATAAAATTAGAGGAAACTCATCGCTGTTTCCTGTTCTTACATGAGCTACAAAGTATGGCTGATGCAAAATGTGAATCACAATTAGTTAAAAAAGCTGGCTTATTTTCCGCATTAACAGGTTTTCGTTTTTCCGATATTAAAAACCTTGTATGGGGTGACATACAAGGGTATAAGGGCAGTTTTTACATTATATACAAACAAAGTAAAACTGGAAATGCAGAATACTACCCTATATCAGATAAGACATTAGAAATATTAGGTATTCCAAAAGATAATAATGAAAAAGTTTTTGAAGGAATTAAGTATGATGATGTTATTAAATTTCTTAAACCATGGCTAAAGAATGCCGGCATCAACAAATACTTTACGTTTCATGGCTTTCGACATACATTTGCTACATTACAGCTTGCATCAGGCACATCAATTTATACAATTTCTAAACTTTTGGGTCATAGAAACCTTAAGACAACAGAAATTTATACTAAAATAATAGATTCCGTTGCCAGGGAAGCGTCATTAAAAATTAAGTTAGATTTTGATTAATAGTTAGATAATAAGATATAATAATTTTATTTACTTTTTACCATAGTGGTACATCAAAATTAGTTTTTAGTATTTATTTCTGCTTCTTCGTTAAACTGCTATTAAAATCTCATTTATATTATCTCTTAGGTTGGTAATAAAATTCGATTGGACTTGACTTTTTGCTGGATAACTACCTTGGGTTGATGATTTTTAAAATACTCTATACTTAGATACAACAAGACACAATCTTGTTGAATACTTAATTTCAAAAATAAACTTTTCATATCTATCTCAGTACATTAAGATTAATTGATGCTTATTGAAAAAATAAAATTATTATGCCCATAATCTGTAAAAATGTAATAATGCGGATTACGGTTTACCATAATTTACTGATATACTGTTTTTCTTATATTTGTTTAAATAGCACAAAAATTGTACAGGCAGATGCAACCTATATCTTCAAAAAAGGTGATATTTTTTTAATCCCGAGAAATCAACTAGCCACGATCATCAATTATCCTAAGGATGGACAACCCCATAAAACAGTAGTTATGCACTTAACGACAGATAAATTAAGAGAATTTTATGCAAAAGTCAATGTAAAACCTAATGTTCAGAAAACACAAAAAATATACTCCTTTAACAATCATCCCTTGCTGGAAAGCTGTCTTTCTTCACTGATCCCTTATTTCGAAATGCAGGAACTTCCAGAGCTGATTGCTTCCTTGAAAATCACGGAAGCAATCAGTATTCTCCGCGAGATAGACAAAGAAATAGATCATGTCTTGGCCAATTTTGAAGAACCTGGAAAAATTGACCTTGCGGATTATATGGAAATGAACTTTATGTTTAATTTACCATTGGAAAAATTCGGCTATCTCACGGGAAGAAGTTTAACCACCTTCAAAAGAGACTTTAGTAAAATCTTTAATCTTACACCCCCAGCGATGGCTGACAAAAAAGCGACTGGAATTAGCGCATTACCAACTTCTTGAAAAGAAAAAGAAACCAATCGAAGTTTGTTATGAGGTAGGGTTTGAGAATCTTTCATATTTTTCGTATGCCTTTAAAAAACATTTTGGATATGCTCCAACAGAATTAATAGCAACGGGCTGAATAAACACCAATCCCTTTACACAAACAAAACCGGATTAATAAATCTGCTTTTTGCTCAATACTAGATGACGCTCTCGGTACCCCCTATTATAAACTATAGGCTTCTACCATCTGGAGTGCCTTAGGTAATGCTGTATCCTTCAACGCGGGTATTGCGGAACCTTCAACTCTAAATGTTGTGATGTCGGTAATTCCGATAAATCCCAATATATTGCGAAGATATCTTTCGGTAAGGTCAAACTCCTTCATTGGCCCTTCCGAATATACTCCACCACTTGAAATGGCAAGGAAAACTTTCTTATCCTTTACAAGTCCTTCAACACCATTTTCCGTATAACGGAAAGTAACACCAGCCCGGACAACATGATCGATCCATGCCTTGAGCGACGACGGGATACTGAAATTATACATCGGTACATCAATTACCAATATATCGGCCATTAACAATTCCTTAATTGAATTATTGGAGAAAGATATGGCATGTAACAGGTCAGTGGATAGTTCATCAGGTGAGGAGAAAAATGATGTGAAATGAATTTCATTGAGATGTGGCAGTTCATCTTTTGCCAAATTCATTACAGATATTTCTGTGTCCGGATATTGAGTACTTATTTTTTCAACAATTGCATTTCCTAATTGAAAGCTTAAGGAATCTGTTCCTCTGAAGCTGGTCATTAATCTTAAAATTTTCATTTTATATTTTTTTATTTTTTTGTGGTACAAAGTTCAACATAAATACTATACATTTGTTACCTGTTACAAAAAGGATAGTACTTACAAAAAGAATAGTATATGACAACACATACGGTAGAAACCTGTGCCAAGGCCAAATTAGCGATAAGAGACACCCTGGATGTCGTGGGAGGAAAATGGAAACTTGTTCTCATTTCCTTATTGAGAAGCGGAAAAAAAGGCTTCAATGAGCTTTCACGAGAAGCTGGAATTTCTCCACGGATCCTATCAAAGGAATTACAGGAACTCGAGATGAACGGACTGGTAAGCAGAGAAGTCTGTAATACAAAACCCGTTACGGTACAATACGAATTGACAGATTATAGCAATACGCTTAACGAGGTCCTGGTCGCAATGGAGAAATGGGGGTATCAGCATAGACAAAAGATAATCTCCGGAAATTAAGCAGAGAGCACTCTGTGAGTCATGATTGTGGTTAGCAAAACTTATTGTAGGGTCAAACCAATTACTCTACTTTTATTCGTTTCATAATATCCGTAAATTCTATTCCGTCCAGAAAAGCTACCACGTGGGTAATTTTTCCGTTTTTCATTTTCATGTACCAGGAATAAGAAGACAGATAAGGTTTTCCGTCAAGTGCCAAAGCTTCTCCATCCCAAAGGGCGATTACCATATCGTTATCCACAAAGATATTTCTGACTGTCGGTTTGATTTTCACCTTGAGTTTTTTATTGAGTGGACTGATCACCTCATCCAAAAACTCCTGTTTAGAGTTATACACCTTGGAATAGGGTGTGGAACCTGTAATCTCCCAATGTACGTCATCTGTAAGTAAATCGAAAAAATGGGCATTACCATTATGCCACTGCTGAAAAGCTTCTGTGATAATTTTTTTATTAGCGGATTCTTCCTTGCTATAATTTTGTGCATTTAATGCTGTTGAAAATGTTATCATAACGAATATTGCTGTTATAAGTTTCATAATAATGGATATTAAAGGGTATTTCGGAGGGAAAAACAAACCTGAAGATTTCAGGTTTGTCTAACTACCTCGTTTTTTTGCTATATAGTATTTTCCCAAGCTTTTAACTGGTGATCTTTCAACATATCTTCAATTACCTTAGGAACCACATTCCTGAATTTTCCTTCGTCGGAAGGTACAATTTCTATCATACGGTCAATCATTTCTGTCGGATCCATTTTGCCTTCCGGGGTTGCAAAGAAGTCATCAAAGCCTTTTCTCAGATCGGCTCTTTTAGTGAAATTCACTTCATCATCCAGCCAACGGAAAGGATTATCTGCCATGGTTTCATTGTAGCCGGTGTAATAAGCTCCGGGATTGATGGTCTGCACTTTGATTCCATAGGCAGCAAGCTCCTGTTGCATGGCTTCTGCAAAAGCCTCCAAGGCATGTTTGGTTGAGACATAGGTTCCCCAGTTGGCGGGTGTAAACAGGCCTCCCATGGAAGAGGTGAAAACTACTTTTCCTTTTTTGCCTTCTCTTACCCATTTTTGCACAACGCCTTGTGTAAGAACCAATGGTAAAAAGACATTCACCTCATAATTTTTTCTGACCAGATCTACAGGTATTTCCCAAACCGGTCCTGCTTCACCCATTCCGGCATTGTTCCAGAGAATGTTAAAGTCCCATTTTAAAGCCTGTTTGATGTCGTATTGGTCGGTAAGATCCAATCTTTCCACCCTGATTTTGTCAGATAGTCCCAAGGCTGCCACTTCTTCACGTAAAGGCGTTACCTGCGATGAGACATGTACGGTTGCGATGATGTTATGTCCATTTCTTGCCATTCCGATAGCAGCTCCTTTTCCGAATCCTGAACCTGCTCCTGTGATTAAAATTGTTTTAGTTTCCATTTTGTTGAATTTTTTGTGTTAATGATTAAGTATGTATTTGATTTTTTTGATTGTTGAAGTTTAGTTTTGATTTAGAACCTCAGCTCCAGCGGTTGCAATCTGGAGGTCTTCAGAGACTGCTCCACCGGAAATACCGATATACCCTATTATTTCACTGTTTTTAAGGATCGGGAGTCCACCTGCAAAACCAACTAAGCCGTCATTGGTTGCCATCATTCCGTAAGTTCCGGCTTCCGGTTTCAGGTACTCTCCGACGTTTTCACTGCTGGTTCTGAACAGGCTTGCTGTTTTTGCTTTTTTAATGGCAATATCCATTGATCCCAAAAATGCATCATCCATTCTTTCAAAAGCTTTGAGATGACCTGCTGTATCCAGGATGGCAATGTTTGCGTTCACATTAAGTTGTATCGCCTTGACTCTGGCCATTTGAACAACTTGTCTTGATTCTTCTAGATTGATTTCCATAATGTTGATTTTATATCTTTATTTACAGAAACCTAATGTTATATCTATGAAAACGAGTTTAGACCTTAAGGAAATAGACCATCTTCGAAGCTTTCCGGAACTTACGCCCATTTATAGAGAAGCCTTGGATGACAAGCAGATCAAAGTGTTCAATCGTGAAATTGAAGACTGCAGAAACTACCTTTCGGCTAATCGCAGAGATTTTTATAAGATTTTAATGATTACCGGAGGATATGGTGTTTTTACATTAGGATTAAATAAATATCTCGTTGACAAACCAACATTATTTTTCATCCATCCCAATGATATCATTTCGTGGCAAAAAACATCAGGGGAATCTGCAGGATATTATCTATTGTTCAAAAAGGATTTCATCAATAGCCATCCCATTTTGAAATCGACAGTTGAAAGACTCCCGCTTTTTACTGACAAATCAAAGAGTGCTATTACTATTGAAGAAAATGACCTGGCCGGTTTTATCAGGCTTTGGGAAAGTATGTATAATGAACAGGGAAACGAATTGGGGGCAGAGGCTATCCAGGCTTATATCCAATTGCTCATGATAGACAGTGCGAGGATGTCCAAATTTCCTATTCCTGAAAAGACAAACGATGATTATGACCACATCCATCATTTTTTTGGTCTTTTGGAGAAAGAAATTTCGAATATTAATTATGAAAAACCGATTAAACTGCGGACCGCTCAGGAATTTGCTGACTCTATGCACCTTCATCCAAATTACCTGAACAGGATATTAAAAAAGAGAACGGGACAGAATGTGAGCGCCCATATTAAAGGAAGGCTACTTGATGAATGCAAGGCACTTCTCTTACAGACATCATGGACGCTGGAGCAAATAAGTTATGCGGTGGGATTCTCCGATCAGCCAAACTTTAATTTCTTTTTCAAAAAAAATACGGGATTTACGCCTAATGCTTTTAGAAAGGTATTTTACAATAGCTAAATGTGAAATAGGAAGCATGTTATCTACTGCACTTTTAAATGTTTATTGTTCATCTGTATCAAATAATGAAATTCAGGGGCTTCTTACCTCTGTTTCAACGATTCTCAATGCACCACCTTTAACCCACCCTTGATTTCCTACTTCAGAGATAAAAAAATAAATATGTTGCGGGAAGATAAATTCAATCATTCCAACAAATATTTCGTCATCTTGACATTTTTTGGATTCGACATTAATACGTAAAATTTAAGGTACAGTTGAGAAAGTGAATTATTTAATATTCTGTCATAATTCTACCACCTATCTAGATTGGGGAAATGGTAAAGTGGACACGTTTCTAACCCATTATTCTTGGGTTAAACATTGTGTCAAAAATTGCTTATCTCTATTGCACTATTCTAGCAAATCTCCATACAAGTTGCTATCTACCCTATAGACATGATTGATGTTATCTTTATTACATCTTCCAATTAAATTATATTTTTCCGATTTATAAAGGTAAACTTTTCCGCAGCATCCTTTTTTGATACAATCTGCCGATCCTCTGTTAAATGTGAAATGCCAGGGAGCATCCCTGAGAATCGAAAAATGTGTTTGCTCATCAAATAATACCTCTTTTCCCACAGGAAACTTATCTCCCAACACAAGATAAAGGATCTTATGAGGAAAGGTAGTTTTTTTTTTAAGCTCTCTCTATTGAAATATAAGAATACAGGAATAAAGCAAAGTAACCCCATCATTGAAACTTTCCACACCCATTCAATGCCTTAGCAGTTGGGGTACTTCCCAAGAAATAGAATAACAGAGCGGAAAGAATTAAAAAACCTCCATATGAAAAATTAAACTTCCCCTCGAAAATTTCTCCTGCGTACCATTCCAATGTATCCTGAACCATAGCTTAATTTTTTGTGTTTGATGATTTATTTGCAAATTATAAAGAACTGTAGAAATACACAAGGAGGACAGCCGCCTCAAAAAGTTCTCTGGTTATCTACAGATGAGCCAAACCAACAATAAAAAAAATCCGGAAAAATGGTATGAGACTTCTGTAATTGTCTTGATCTCTTCTGTAATCAGCTGAGGATGAACAGAAGAGCCAAGCTTAATCAAAGCCTTTCCGATTTGGCAGGTACTGAACGCGTAACTTTTTAAAAGATGGGTCTGCAAAAGAAGTAGCTGGCGCACAAGATCAGTTTCTGGTCTTATTTACAAAGTATATTTTTTATAACGATGTTACAGGTTGCTTGGCGGCCGCAATTATATGGTGTTTACCTGTAAAAATTGAAAATATTTCAGTGAAAACTTAAACCCAATAGCCCCACTAATTTCTAAATTTGTATTATATTAAGACGAAAAAGCGTTGAAGAAAAAGTACGATATAAAAGAATTTTTGGATTATACCAACATTAGTGGCTATAAGAACAATTATATCCATTTGGTGGAATACCAAAAGCAGACAGGAATGAAGAGAAAATCCGCACCTATCGAGCTTGATTTTTATCTACTGGCAATTAAACTGGACTACGACAAAAACAAAAACTTTGGTCAGACAACATTTGACAAAGCTGATGCCTTTGTCTATCTTGACCAACCTGGCGATTTTTTACAATGGGATATTGAACATCAAATAACTGGCTATCATATCCTGATAGATGCAGGACTGTTCCGTAAAATTGCCAAAGCGTACAGTTTTACATATTACGGTAATCACGAGGCACTCTTCATTACGAAAGAAGAAGAACAAATAATTACCGACCTCTTCAAAAAGGCATTGTATGAATTTGAGGGGAACGAGCATTTCTCCAAAGACATTGTCATTCATTATGCTTCGCTTATCCTGTCCTACATTCAAAAGTTTTATAGCAGACAATTTGATACGAGGGAGGAATTGTATAACACTACCGTAGCTGAATTTTACAAAAACCTTGAAACCTACTATGATGATGAGCGAAATGCGCTGAACGGAGTTCCATCAGTTGCTTATTTTTCGGACTTGGCTAACCTGTCTTCCAATTATTTTGGTGACTTAATCAAGCACTACACGGGTCGCTCGCCACAGGAACATATACATCAATTATTGATACAGATAGCAAAAAACAAATTAAGAACAACCTCATTAAGCGTGAGTGAAATCGCATTCAGCTTAGGATTTGAATATCCATCCTATTTCGCTACGTTCTTTAAAAAGGAAACAGGTATTTCTCCCAGTGTTTTCAGAAATCAGTAAATAGTTAAAGTCTTCCAGTAATTACTTTAAGCATCAGGGCTTTGGTTCGAAATATCTTTGTATAGTTCAAATAACTTTTAAAGATAAGAAAATGAAAGCAGTAAAATTCAAAAACAGGAATTGGGAAGTAGCGGGTATTTTGCAGTTCCCGAAAGACTTTGATGAAACTAAAAAATACCCAGCGATTGTTTGTGCGCATCCTATCAGCAGTTGTAAGGAGCAGACAGCAGGAAATATTTACGGTAAGGCATTGGCAGAGGCCGGATTTATCACCTTGGTTTTTGATGCTTCCAATCAGGGCGAAAGCGGTGGCGAAGTACGGTTTTTGGAAGATCCCGCAACTCGTGTTGAGGATTTCCGTTGTGCAGCAGACTTTTTAACTACATTAAATTACATAGATGAGGAAAAAATCGGTGTTTTGGGCGTTTGTGGAGGAGGTGGCTATGCTGCCAATGCAGCAATGACCGAAAGACGTTTTAAAGCAGTAGTAACCGTTGTGGGAGCCAATTACGGACGTTTACTTCGTGAGGGAGATTTTACCACAGATGCCGCTATCAAAACTTTAGAGGGGATCGCCAAGCAGCGTACTGCGCAGGCTAGAGGTGCTGAACCTGTTATTACAGTTTATAGACCGAATTCACAAGAAGACAGAAAGGCAGCAGGCTTAAACGATATTGACCTAATAGAAGCTGTCAATTATTATCAGACTCCGAGAGGGCAGCATCCGAATTCTCCAAACCATCTACGTGTGGACAGTTTGGACAAAGCGATGGCTTTTGATGCATTCCACTTAGCTGAGCTATTACTTACCCAACCGCTTCATGTGGTTATTGGCGATAAAGTGGGTGCATTTGGTTCGTATAGGGACGGACTTGAATTGTTTAGTAAAGCAGCATCGAAACAGAAAAGCATCCAGATTGTTCAGGGAGCAAGTCATTATGATCTATATGATGTTCCCGAATACACAGCGCAAGCATTGGCTGAAATAATTCCGTTCTTTAAAAACATTTTAACAAAGTAACTTTCTAAACCACGTTAAAGAAAAGAATGATGAAAAACTTTCTTAATCAATGGCATGGGATTAAAAACCTGTCGGAAGATTTATTCTTCCGACAGGTCATTTCATATCTTGACAGATTGAACAGAAGTTCAAAATTAAAGACCTCACTTACAGTTAAGGAAAGTGAAACGATATCTCTGAATCCCACAATTTGCTTATACCCAGATTTCTTTGGTTTGTAATATCTGTAACATTTTACGGGAAATAGAATTTTCAAACCATTGATTATCAACCAATTACATGCTTTAGCACAAATCCTGTAATATCCTGATTTAATGCAACTTATGTAATTTTATTCTAATGCTCAAATTTTTGCCCCTTTGGCATAAAATCACAAAATTTGAGCATAGGAAAAATAGAATCGTTATAGAATTTCATTATCTAACTTACTCCAAATGATATTAAATAATTCTTATAGACGACTATTGGATTCTATATACCTTTATTTTGGAGAAATTATTGTTTTTATAAACTCCATAGCTTGACCTATTTTTAAAAATTGTAATCATTTAAAAATTTCCAATTTCATCTGGATGAACTAAAAAACTAAATTTTAGAATTATTTTTCACAGATTAAACTCTTCTTTGGGCTCAATTTTGTATCCATTTAATTGCATTGCCCTGAATAAAGGAGTATAATGACATCCCCAATGCCATTATTGAAGCCTATGGCCTGAATAAGTATTTTTTTGGACCTAAAAAATCTGATTATGAGCTCGAATATCAGAATTGAAAGAGTCTGCCAATATTGCGGTACAAAATTTATTGCCAAAACTATAGTTACCAGATACTGTAGTCACAGCTGCAATAGAAAAGCCTATAAACTCGAACAAAGAAATAAAAAAATAGATTACATAAGGTATGCGGTTCGAAATATTGAAGAACTAAAGTACCAATCTATAGGTCCTCCGATATACCTTACGGTAAAAGAAACTTCTGCAATATTAAAATGCAGTACAAAAATGGTGTATTTCTTAATTACTACAAGTCGTTTAAAAGCCATCAACCTATCTGTGAGAAAAACGAGAATTAATGTATTAGATCTAGCACTAATTTATTAGAATCAATAGCCTCCAAAATAGAGCAAAATTGACTTCATAATATTTTTGAGGACTTCAATAGCTTTTGCTGTAAGTCAATTTGACAACGGCCAACTATAATCTAATCCCTAATACCAAGATCATAGCAAATGTTACCCTGCGCCCATAAACCCAGAGGTAAAGGAAGAAAAAGCTTGTATTTAGACATCTATCCCCCTATCCAAAGTGAAACAACCGGCAAGCCACTTAGAAAATTCTATCTTAAATTATACATTTACAATCGGCCAAGATCTGAGGCTGAAAAACTCCATAATAAACAAACCGTTTCATTGGCTGAGCATATACGTGCCCAGCGACAAATTGACCTTGATAATGCTGACTATGAATTTTTAAATAAGACAAAATTTAATGCTGATTTCATAGAATTTTTTCAAATAGAAGCTGACAAAAGACCAGGATCAGTGCATTGGAGTATGGCAGTTGCCTATTTTAAAAAATTTGTGGGTAACGTATTTCTATTTAAACATCTTAATGAAACACTCTGTGAGGCCTATAAAAATCATCTATTATCTTCCCCTGCGGTTGGGCGCTCAAAAAGAAAAATTCAAAAAAATACAGCGTCCACTTATTTTTCAAGATTTAGATCCGTTCTTAAAAACGCCTATAGGAATAAATACATTTCAACAGATCTCGGAAATGCCATTTATAATATCAAAATAAATGATACCCATAGACCTTCCCTTTTTAAGGATGAATTACAAAAAATGGCCGATTCTGAATGTAGTTCCCCAATTGTTAAGAAAGCAGGCCTATTTTCTGCATTAACAGGACTTCTCTTTTGCGATATTGAAAATCTAAAGTGGGGCAATATACAGGGAACTCCCGGTAATTATTATATACTATATAAGCAGAATAAAACTGGAAAGGCAGAATACTACCCTATTTCAGATGACACCTTTTCATTATTAGGACCTCGTGGAGAAGATGAAGTAAAGATTTTCGAAGGCCTGAAATACGATCTTGTAATAAAATATCTTCCAGAGTGGCTTAAAAATGCGGGAATCAAGAAACATTTTACATTCCATGGTTTTCGTCATACGTTCGCAACATTACAGCTGACATCCGGCACGGATATCTACACGGTATCAAAATTATTAGGGCATAAGGATGTTAAAACTACTGAAGTTTATGTGAGAATTGTAGATGAATTGACCAAAAAGGCTTCAGAAAAAATCAAATTAGAGTTGAATGGAAAAAACTTATTAAACTAAAATAAGTAGATCCTTCGATAAGACTAATTTTTTAATTACTTCATTTATCATCATTTTTAATATAAAAAAATCAGCGAGCTGCTATTACACATACTTAAATGCACCAGCTCTTTTAAAGATAAAGAAGGCGAATGTAATTTACTCATCCGCCTTCGAAATATAAGCCTAGAAAAAATATTAAAAAAAGCTGACTAATTAAGCTTTTCCAAATAAAGCTTTTTTAAGTGCTAATGCACCTTGTTCGGAAGAAAACTTTATTGCATCTATATGATCCAGCGGGTTTAATAATCCATAGTCATGGATAAATCCGTTATAAGTCTGGATCGTGGTTGGCACACCTGCTTCATCTAATTTTCTGGCATATGCTAATCCTTCGTCAAAAAGGATGTCATTCTCCGCCAATTGTACTAATGCTGGTGGTAGTCCTTTTAACTGCTCTAAAGAAGCGTTGAAAGGTGTTGCATAATACTCTTTTCTTTTTTCGAGATCGGGTAAATAATTATCCCACATCCATTTCATCAATGGAGCAGTCAGGAATCTTCCTTCACCATATTTTTGCCAGGATTCACGAGTAAAATCAGCGTCCGTTACCGGCCACAATAATAATTGAAATTTTATCTCCGGGCCACCTTTATCCTTAGCCATATGACAAAGTACAGCAGTCATATTCCCACCTACACTATTTCCGGCAGCGGCCATATTTTTACCGTCTACTCCGATTTCAGCACCATTTTCTGACACCCATTTTGTGGCAGCATAAATCTGATTGATGGCTACTGGATATTGTGCTTCCGGAGATGGTGTATAGTCCGTAAAAACAGCTGCAGCTCCGCTATTCACAACCAAATCCCTAACCAGCCTTCTATGGGTAGGATAATCTCCCAATATCCAACCTCCACCATGCGTAAACATAAATACCGGAAGATTTTCCGAGGTTGTGTTAGCAGGTTTAACGATGTGAATATTTACCGTAATATCATCCTGGGTAATTTCTCTTTCTGTTTCAATAATCCCGGAGTAATCAACCTCTACAGATTTCTGGGCATCTACTAATACCTGCCTTGCCTGCTCGGGAGTCAAGGTTTCCAGGGGACTTCCGCCACTGTTATTCAATGCATTGAGAAATTCTCTGATCCCTGAAAGGATCTGCGGATCGTTTTCCGCTTTAATGTTTGACGCCATAATTAGAATTTTAATGATTAACTATAATTTATTGGGCTTATTCAAGCCTGAAAGTACATTATTTATCAAGCTCTTTAGCAACAACTTTTGCCATTTCTTTTGAACTGAACGGGTTTTGTCCCGTAATCAGGTTCCCATCCACGATAACATTGGATGTCATGGGGATACATGCTTTTTTCAGATTTGCTCCACGTTCAACAATTGAAGCTTCCAGATTAAAAGGAACTTCTCTTTTTCTTCTGGCTATGGTTTCCTCAAACCAGTCGAATCCTGTCATTGATTTCCCCGTTATCAGATAAGTATCGTCTGAAAGCTTTACATTAATCAATCCTCCTACTCCATGGCAGATAGCAGCAACCATTTTTCCACTTTCGTATTGCTTTCTGATCATATTTTGCATAATAAGATCATCGGGAAAATCATACATTGTTGCGTGGCCACCTGCGAGATATACACAGTCAAAATCTTCATTCTGAACTTCCAGCAAACTCTTTGAATGGTTGAGCTCGCTCATAAAAGCAGGATTTTCGTAATATGATCTTGAAATTTTATCTAATACAAGAGGCTTTAAACTCTCAGGATCGATAGGAACACCTCCACCCTTAGGGCTTGCTATGGTAACTTCCCATCCCTTCTCCTTTGCTAAATGATAGATATGGGTAAGCTCACTCAGCCATAGACCAGTTTCTAAACCACTTTTATAATGCCCTATATTGGTTACAACCAGAAGGATTTTTTTCATTTTATATCTTTTTTTCTGCCATTTAAAGTTACTGATAAATGAATGGACCTATGTAACCAAATCAAAGAAGATTGTAACCGAATCTCTGTAAAAAATAATGGATATAGATCTAAATCCTTAATTATCTCTTTATATATACTTCACCGAAGGGAACCCTGCAGCGTTCTCCCCAAATTCCTTCATTTCCTTTTCTGATCCCGCAGGAAACAACCATATTCACTTCAGCTCCCCGCGGTAGTCTCAGTACCTTTTTTAATGCCTTGCTGTCAAAACCTTCCAGAGGGCAGGTATCATATCCTTCATTTGCCATGGCTATCATAAAAGTTTGAGCTGCCAACGCACAAGATTTATGAACCACCACCCGCATATCACTTTCTGAGACCTCCCTTGTAATTGTCCTGAACATCCCTATAGTTCCTGTCAATAATTTTCTGAAAGCTCCCAACAAGCCAAAGAAACGTCCGTATAATAAGGGCATGATCTTCCCATAATATAATTCTCTGTCCTTGATTCGTTTTTCCTGCCTCTCAGCCGGGCTGTTACGTCTTATGTTTCCCTTTTCAAAATTCAGCACAAACCTGGCTCTTTTGCGAAACAGATCACGTCTTGTCACAAAAACCACGATCTGTGCCGCTGTCGAGGTCGCAGTTTGATCCAGGCAGGCCCTGGAAATTTCCGATAGCAGATCAGGATCTGTAATGTGATAAAATTCCCACAATTGCATATTGGAACTACTGGGAGCTAAAGCAGCTAATTGAAGACATGCTCTGATCTTTTCCTCTGCAACAGGTTTTTCCCGGTCATAGACACGTACAGATCGTCTAAAGTCCATTACTTCTGATAAATCCATATCAATTATAGTTTTTACAATATGACTAAAAATATCTTTATAAGAGACTAAAGTTTCTTTTCTCCAGACTGTTCCCGCTTGATCTGCTCTATTCCATCTCTATAGCTTGTAACCTTAAATTCAGGAAAACGTTTTCTGAATTTTGCGTCATCAAAAAGATTATCGTACGAATATCTCGGAAGTAATTCCAACAGCTCTTTTACCTTAGGATTAAACCACGATCCTATTTTGAATAGAATTTTTGGCACTACGGTATATTTCAGTGTTTTTCCATAAATTCCGGATGCCATTTGTATAAATTCTTTATAAGTGGGGTGACTTGCGTCAACCGGCAGGTGCCATGTTTGTCCATACGCATCAGGTGTATTACCGATTAATGCTGTAGCACGGCTTGCATCCGGTGTCCAGATCAGGCTTCGTTTTTTGCGGTCACTTAAAGGAACTTTTAATGTTTTACCTTCTTTTATGTTGTCAAAAACTAAAGTGTTGGTAATACTCTGTGTTTTAGCAGGACCATAAAACTCCGGAGCTCTACAAATCACCGCTTCAAGTTCTCCTGACTGGATTTCCTTCAACACCATATCTGCCATCTTTCTTCTTACCTTTGCTTTTCTTCCGAGCGGACTAAAAGGAGTATTTTCGGTAAGGTTCCTGTCATCCTGTGGATACATATAAGTATTATCAAAAAACACCAGTTTAGTTCCATTGATTTTACAGGCATCAATCACGTTTCTGAGAATCACAGGAAACTTACTTTCCCACAGATCTGAACTGATAGGTAATCCAAGGGTAAAATACGCAATTTCACTTCCTCTTACAGCTTCAATGGCTTTCTCCTTTATGGAGAGGTCAGCTGAAAAAACCTCATCAGTATCATTTACTTTATTCGCTTGAAGGCTCACAATCCTAATGTCGGAAGTGAAATTTCTTTTTAACTCTCTTGCCAGTTCTTCACCGATCTGTCCGTTGGCACCTAATATTGTTTGCATTATTTTCTCTTTTAAATTTATAGTACAAAATTCGGTCATATCAGCCACAAAAAAGTATCCGAATCAATGGAGGTTGTAACATAATCTCGGTTACATCACCTTTTTTATCCAGTGCATTTTTTTGTCGGTGTAAGGAGGATATTTCAGATCCGGTTCGCCCCAGGTGGCTTTGTCTATAACCGATTTTTGGTGAGAGAATGCAAGGAAACCATATTCTCCGTGATAATTTCCAATGCCGGAATTTCCGATACCCCCAAAAGGAAGGTAATGATTGGTAATATGCATCAAAGTATCGTTAATAACACCACCACCGAAAGAAACCAGATGGAGAAGCTTCTGTTTTTCTTCTTCATTTTTTGTAAACAGATAGGCCGCTAAAGGTTTTTCTCCTTCAATTATCTTCTCCAAAATCTCATCATAGTTGGTATACCCAATGACCGGAAAAACAGGCCCGAAAATTTCCTCCTGCATTACGGCATCATCCCAATTGACGTTATCCAAAATTGTAGGTTCGATATATAAAGTTTCTTCATTGGTGTTACCGCCATAGAAAATTTTATCTTTATCAATAAGAGAGGACACACGGTCGAAATTTCTCTTGTTGATGATGCTGGTAAAATGCTCTGCACCGTCTGAATAGTTGACTTCTTCCAGCTTTTCTTTTATCAGCTGTAGTAATTTCGGCTTCACCGATTCTTCCACTAACAAATAATCAGGGGCAATACAGGTCTGTCCACCGTTTAAAAACTTGCCCCAAACCAAACGTTTTGCTGCAACTTCCAAATCAGCTGTTTTAGTAACAATAGCGGGTGACTTTCCACCCAGTTCCAGCACAACGGGAACCAGGTTTTTAGCCGCTGCCTCATATACTATTTTTCCTACTTTAGGGCTTCCGGTAAAGAAAATTTTATCCCAGCGGAGTTGAAGCAGCTCGGTGGTTTCAGGAACACCGCCTTCAGCAACGAATAGATAATTGGACGGAAAATTACTGTTGATTAAATCAGATAACAGGTGCATCGTATTTTCTGGCAGTTCGCTGGGCTTCAGCACACATGTATTTCCTGCTGCAATAGCTGTAACCATAGGCAGCAATGTGAGCTGTAAAGGGTAATTCCATGCACCAATGACCAGTGTTACCCCCAAAGCATCATAATAAATATGACTGTTTCCAGGCTGCAGATTCAGTGGTGTTTTTACTTTTTTGGGCTTGCTGAGCTTGTCCAGATTTTTCAGGAAAAAATCGATTTCATTGTAAATGAGATTTAATTCCGTTAAAAATGTATCGAATTTTCCTTTTCTAAAATCTTTATAAATTGCATCGTACATACGATTTTCATTCTTTTTCAGAATGGTTTTAAGCTTTTTCAATGTCTCCTTACGAAAGGTTATGTCTTTGGTCTGATGTGTATTGAAAAATGCTTTTTGCGATTGGAATATTTTATCAAAATCCATTGCTTTAAATTTTAGGGGTTATTGGATTATTTATTTTCGTCCTTTACCAGTTCTGGTGTATATAATGCGGCCTGAAACTCCGGCTGATAATCGTACTTAACCAGTTTACTTAAACCTAATGATTTAATAAAGGTTGACAAAGGGCCATCAGATAGGTTTAATTGAATGTCTTCAGCACTTTTGCTGCTTGCTTTCTTCATGGCGCGAACATCAGTATAACCGTGTGTCAGCTGGCCTTGCTTATTCAGATTGATGAAATTGGAACGGGTAATTTCCGGTGTTGATGTTGAAACATCCAGTTTTTTCCCTGCCATTGAAAAGTCGAAATTTCCTTTTTCATCATAGTAATTGAACGTCAGGTTATTGCCTTCGTTAGTATAGTCAATAGGGATCAGCCATTTTGGCAAATTGTAACCATATACACCTCTCACTCTTGCCAGTTCTGTATTTACAGGCAATTTCAATACATAACCCCATAGGTTCTTATCATTGAGTTCCCCCATTAGCGAAATCAGTCCCCAGTTGCTTTTACCCGGTTTTGTCGTTACGATGGAGATGGACAATTCGTTATAAAAATCATTATCGCAGTAATGGTAAGCGTAAGACGTAATAGCTATCAAGCCCTTTCCAGGCGTATAGGAAATCGGTTGTACCAAACCTTTAACTTTTTCCGGAATCAACTCTTTTATTTTTGCCATATCAGCAGTGTAAATGGCTGTAATGCTGCTATTACTGTAGTAGAAGTTCGGCGAGTATGTGGTAAAGCCCACTTCTTTTTTCTGTTTTTGAATGGTTTTGAACCAGCTCAGATCAATATCGGGTCTTTCCTTTGCAACAATATCCATAGGTGAATTGGAATGAAATCTGTCGAACAAACCGCCTTTCAGTACAGGCATCTTCTGACCTGCCAGCTCAATGAGCGTATCTTTTTCGCTAGGATTGTTGGTTATCGGTTGTACACTTTCCTTATTCGAAGCTGTGTTCACAACTGCTTTACTTAGGAAAAAGCCAGGGGCAAAGAGCAGAATTATAGCAATAATTACTACAATTGCCAGAATTTTTAATTTTTTCATTTTAGTTTGTTTTAATGTTGATTATTATTTATGATTTTAGATTGTGCAGTTTGTTTGTCCAGTTCATGGATCACGACTTTTGCCATTTTCTTTGAACTGAATGGGTTTTGCCCGGTAATCATGTTTCCGTCCACTACAACTTTGGAAGTCATCGGGATAAATGCCTTTCTGTAATCAGAGCCTCTATTTTTTAAGCTCGCTTCAAGATTAAAGGGAACCTCCTTTTTTCTACCGGCAAGACCTTCTTCAAACCAGTTATAGCCGGTAAGTTTTTTACCTTTGATCAAATAATTTCCATCGGATAATTTTACATTAAGCAAACCGCCGGCTCCATGACAAATGGCCGCCACCAATTTTCCGCTTTCATATTGTTCAGCAATTATTTTTTGTAGCGTTTTGTCATCAGGGAAATCATACATAGTTCCATGTCCGCCTGCCAGATAAACTACATCGTAATTATCATTCTCCACTTCTTTAAGACTTTTGCTATTATTCAGCAGTTCACGGAAGGAATTGTCATTCCAGTATTTTTTTGAAACTTTATCCAGTGTAAAAAATTTCAGGCTTTCAGGGTCTACAGGAATATTGCCACCATTGGGACTTGCAATGGTAACATCATAGCCTTTGTCTTTTGCTGCCTGATAGATATGGGTGAGTTCACTCAACCACAAACCGGTAGGATAATTCCCACTCGCATACATATTGATATTGGTAACAATAATTAATATTTTGATAAGACTCATTGTATAGATATTTTTATACAACAAAGGTCCAAAACATATGATAAGTTAAAGTAGCCCAAATAAGGAAAGTTGTAACAGAATCTCTGTTTTATTGATTTATTTCAAGTTCCAAACCCATTAAAACATAAAAAAGATGGGCGATAATAATTACCACCCATCTTTTCTATATTTATTGATATTAATCAAATCCGTAAGGTAGAGTACCTTTTCATTAATTAAATGAGGCCCTGAATTCCAGAGGAGAAAAAGTAGTACGGTTTTTAAACAGGCGATGAAATGACTGCGGATGTTCAAACCCTAATTGATAAGCAATTTCTGATACTGACAATTCCGTGGTTGAAAGTAATTCTTTGGCTTTCTCTATCAAGCGGTTCTGAATATGCTGCTGGGTTGTTTTTCCTGTTTGAACCCGAAGCATATCGCTTAAATAGTTGGCACTTAGATTCAGTTCACTTGCTATTAAGTGAACTGAAGGTATTCCATTGACTACTAAATTATCATTTTTGAAATAACCATCCAGTAAGTTTTCCAACTTTGTAAGTAAATCAGTATTCGCCTTTTTTCTCGTTAAAAACTGACGGTTATAGAAACGGTCACAATATTTAAGCAAAAGCTCAATATTGGAAATCAGCAGATCCTGTGTAAAACCATCCATATTCCCTTCAATTTCATTTCCAATGCTATGAATGATATCCATAACAGAGGTTTCTTCTTTTTCTGAAAGGTGCAACGCCTCATTGGTCGCATAGGAGAAATAACCATAATCTTTAACCTGCGATGCTAAAGGATATCCCTGAAAGAAATCAGGATGCACTACCAAAACAAATCCCTTTACACCATTCAGAAGCACATCTTCAAATTGGAGTACCTGATGAGGGGCAATAAAATACATGATCCCTTCATCAAAATCATAATACTGTTGTCCATATCTGCACTTTCCTCCTGCACATTCCTTTTTCAATGCAATAACATAAAAATCTGTAGTAATTGCACTTAGGATTGTTTCCGGTTCCAGGCTGACATCATCAAAATTGAACACACTAATCAGTGGATTCGACGGTTTTTTCAATCCCAGAAACTGATGCAGAGCATTAATTGACGAAACCTTTTCCGGAGTTTTCATATTTTGATTTTCTGATTTATACATAACTAATTTACTGATTTTTTTTAATTGAAGTTTGTTCATTTCTGATTTGTTCAATCCCTTCCCTGTAACTTGTTGTCTGAAACTCCGGAAAACGACTTCTGAATTTGGCATCCTCAAACAGATTATCACAAGCATACCTTGGTAGTAACTCCAATAATTCAGCGAATACTGCACTGGATTGCGCTCCTTTTTGGAATATATATTCCGGTATTACTGTAAACTCAAATTCCTTTTCATAAATTTCAGATACCAGACTGATAAACTCGGCATAAGTGGGATGACTATTATCCACGGGTAAATGCCATGTCTGCCCATATGCATCCGCTGTATTTCCGATCAATGCAGTGGCACGGCTTGCATCCGGTGTCCAGATCAGGCTCCTTTTCTTATCTGTACTCAATGGAATTTCAATAGTCTGCCCCTCTTTGATTTTATTAAAGATCATCGTATTGGTAATACTCTGTGTTTTACCCGGACCATAAAACTCAGGAGCACGGCAAATTACCGCATCTATCTGTCCTGAGTTCATTTCCTCCAACAACATTGCTGTCATTTCTTCCCTCACCTTTCCCTTTCTGCCCACAGGAGCAAATTCAGTATCCTCGGTAAGAACTCTGCCATCCTGTGGATACATATACGTATTATCAAAGAATACAAGCTTAGTTCCATTAATCTTGCATGCATCTATTACATTTCTGGTAATAAGAGAGAACTGCTCCTCCCAAAGAGATGTACTTATAGGCAATCCTACTGTGAAATAAGCAATTTCACTGTTTTTTACAGCTTCAACCGCGTTTTCTTTAATTAATAAATCTGCCGGAAAAACCTCATCGGTATCATTTACTTTTTGTGCATTTCTGCTGACAATCCTGATATCTGAGGTAAAGTTTCTTTTTAACTCTCTCGCCAGCTCTTCGCCAATCTGACCGTTAGCTCCTAATATTGTTTGCATATTGCTTTACGTTTTAATTATTTAATATCTTTATTTAGATTTTTCTGCTAATTCAGGAGTATACAGTGCCGCCTGGAATTCCGGCTGATAATCATAACGCATGAGTTTACCAAGATCCAATGATTTGATAAACATGGATAAAGGCCCGTTGGTAAGATTGAGCTGTACGTCATCCTTCTTTTTGCTGCTTGCTTTCTTAATGGCTCTGACATCAGTATAACCGTGAGTCAGTTGGCCATTTCTATCCTTGTTAATAAAATTTGAACGGACAATATCCGGTTGAACATCTCCAATAGCCAGTTTTTTCCCTCCCATTGAAAAATCTATTTTCCCGGACTCATCATAAAAGTCGAACTTCATCATCTCTCCTTGATCACTATATTTCATTGGAATCAACCATTTCGGCAGATTATACCCCACTACCCCACGAACTCTCGCCAGTTCTGTGTCAACAGGAAGCTTCAGAACGTACCCCCAAAGATTCTTATTCTTAAGTTCATTCATAAGGGAAAATACTCCCCAATTTGTTGAATTTGGTTTCGTAGTTACAATAGAGATAGATAACTCGTTATAGGAATCATTATCACAATAATGGTAAGCATATGCTGTGATCGCAACCAGGCCACGTCCAGGGGTAATTGAAATAGGTTTCACAATATCACGGACTTCTGCTGGGATTAGCTTTTTCAGCATTTTCATATCAGCAGTATATATTGCCGTTATACTACTATTACTGTAATAGAAATTAGGAGAGTATGTTGTAAAGCCAACCTCTTTTTTCTGTTTTTGAATAGTTTTAAACCAGCTCAGATCAATTTCAGGCGCTTCTTTTTCAACTACCGACAAAGGTGGGTTTGAACGGAATCTGTCATAAAGTCCTCCCTTTAAAACAGGAACCTGATGACCCGCTAAATTGATGATTGTCTGGTTGGATTTGAGTGTGTCTATTTTACTATAATTTTTATTCCATCCAGAAATTGAAATATTTTTGTCCGCAATCTGCGAGTTAAAAGAAATTGAACCTTTTACATCCATAGCTGCCATACCAGTGGAATACATACCCATACCGGCAGTTATAACTAACATTTTAAATGTGTTCATACTATATTGTTTTAAGTATGACAAAGTTCCAAAGACTGGAAGCAAACAGAGTATCCGAATTAAGGTAAGTTGTAACAGAATCTCTGTTGAATAAAATTGGATTAGTTAAACTTTAATATAACTTAATGAAATTCATCAATGAATTTACTAACGACAATGTATAATATTCGTAACTTTGTATAGTATATTATTGGTTTGTGGAGATTTACCCCTTATTTGTCCCTCAATGGCGATAAATAACTGATAGTAAGGCTTTTCGAATTTCTGTATCGGGAAATAAATAAGATAGGTAAAACAAACTTAAACAAACCAAAGTTTGATAATTAGCTAATTACAAAATTTATAATTTTGTGTTGATTATCAAATATTTGTTTTGTTTTTTTATTTATTGTCCCCCACTTGTCCCCCAAACTGATTATGACTTGACAAAGTTAGGAAGAGATAGGGTTTTAGAAACTTTAAAAGAAGAGTCTTTAGGCCTATCATCTTTACATATTTTATTCCGACACTTAAAAATAATTCCTATTTTTACAATTAATTTTTAATCAAAAATGGTCAATATATTTAGAATATGACACAAAAATAGAAATGAAAATAAAAAAAATATTATTTAGCATATTAACCGCTCTTGTTTTAATGATATCAATATTCCTTTATATAAATAAGGATAAATTTGTCTATGTAGGTTCAGTAGATATTATTGAAGTTGATTGCAGCAAAAAACTTCAAATCTTGAGCGAAGTTTTAGAAAGTGACCAAAGGATTAGAAAATCAAATGAACTCATCAAATATGCTAAAGAAGACCATAGGAATCAAGAATTAGTGATTAGCATTATTGAAAAGTGTGGTATGCCAACATTAAAGGAGGTGGGTCAAAAACAAATGGATGCAATCTGGTTAGGACTGCAACATACTACTAAAGAAATTAGAAAAAAGTATTTTCCACAAATAGAGAAAGCGGTTGAAAATGGAGACTTATCTAAACAACAATACGCATTGATGAAAGATAGGATTTTAATGGACGAAGGAAGCCCCCAAATATATGGTTCACAAATAGAAAATGGTAAATTGTATAAATTAGAAAATCCTGAAACCGTGAACGAAAGAAGAAAAGAAATGGGAATGGAACCAATAGAGGATTATTTAAAGAATTTCAATATTCAGTTCAATCGGAATTAACAACTTATGTCTGTATCGGAAATAGAACACAACTCATTGATAAAAAACAAATTACACGCTTCAATAATATTTATATAACATATTGATGTAATGTAGTTTTGTGATTTCTTTAATCCTGAAAGACTATTATTGATCAAGTTCTTTAACAACGATTTTTGCCATTTCTTTTGAACTGAACGGGTTTTGGCCTGTAATCAGATTCCCATTCACTATTACGTTGGATGTCATGGGGATACATGCTTTTTTAAAATCTGCACCACGCTCAATAATTGAAGCTTCAAGATTAAAAGGAACCTCTTTTTTTCTTCTGGCAATGGTCTCCTCAAACCAATCGAATCCAGTCATTGATTTTCTCTTAATCAGGTAAGTACCGTCCGAAAGCTTTACATTAATCAATCCTCCTACTCCATGGCAAATAGCAGCCACCATTTTTCCACTTTCGTACTGCCTTCTGATCATATTTTGCATAATAGCATTATCAGGGAAATCATACATTGTCGCATGACCACCCGCAAGATATATACAGTCAAAATCTTCGTTCTGAACTTCCAGCAAGCTCTTTGAATGGTTGAGCTCACTCATAAAGGCAGGGTTTTCATAGTATGATCTTGAAATTTTGTCCAATACAAGAGGTTTTATACTCTCCGGGTCAATGGGAACACCTCCTCCTTTAGGACTTGCTATGACAACCATCCACCCCTTCTCCTTTGCTATATGGTAGATGTGGGTAAGTTCACTCAGCCATAGGCCGGTTTCTAAACCACTTTTATAATGCCCGATATTGGTTGTAACCAGAAGAATTTTTTTCATTATCTTTTTCTGTTATTTAAAATTAAACACCGTCTAAAGTCCATGACTTCTGATAAATTCATATCAGTTATCGTTTTTACAATATCATCAGAATATTCCTGAAAGCAACTAAAGTTTATTTTCTCTAAACTGTTCCTGCTTGATCTGTTCTATTCCATCTTTATAGCTTGTAACCTTAAATTCAGGAAAACGTTTTCTGAATTTTGAGTCATCGAAAAGATTATTGTACGAATATCTTGGAAGTAATTCCAATAGCTCTTTTACCTTAGGATTAAACCATGAACCTATTTTGAATAGAATTTTTGGCACTACAGTATATTGGAGCTTCTTTCCATAAATTCCGGATGCTATTTCTATAAATTCTTTATAAGTGGGATGACTTGCGTCAACCGGCAGATGCCATGTCTGTCCATAGGCATCAGGTGTGTTACCGATTAAAGCTGTAGCCCGGCTTGCGTCCGGTGTCCAGATCAGGCTTCGTTTTTTACTGTCACTTAAAGGAACTTTTAATTTTTTGCCTTCTTTGATATTATCAAAAACTAACGTGTTGGTAATACTTTGTGTTTTAGCAGGACCATAAAACTCCGGTGCCCTACAGATTACCGCTTCAAGTTCTCCTGACTGTATTTCCTTCAACACCATATCTGCCATATTTCTTCTTACTTTCGCTTTTCTTCCGAGCGGACTAAAAGGTGTGTTTTCGGTAAGGTTCCTGTCATCCTGTGGATACATATAAGTATTATCAAAAAATACCAGCTTCGTTCCATTGATTTTGCAGGCATCAATTACATTTCTTAAAATCAGGGGGAACTGCTTTTCCCACAGATCCGAACTGATAGGTAATCCAAGCGTAAAATAGGCTATTTTACTTCCTTTTACAGCTTCAATAGCATTCTCTTTTATCGAGAGATCAGCTGAAAAGACTTCATCAGTATCATTCACTTTAGCAGCTTTACGGCTTACAATCCTGATCTCAGAAGTGAAATTTCTTTTTAGTTCCCTTGCCAGTTCTTCACCAATCTGTCCATTAGCGCCTAATATTGTTTGCATTTATTTCTCTTTTAAATTTATAGTACAAAATTCGGCTATATCAGCTACAAAAAAGTATCCGAATCAATGGAGGTTGTAACATAATCTCTGTTTTATTGATTTGTTTTTAGGATAATGGGAACATATAGAAGGCTAAAAAAGATAGATCATAATCGTTTCCCTCATTTCAATCGATTTCTTTAGATTAGAACGCTTTTACTGTTAATTAAATGAGGCCCTGAATTCCAGAGGCGAAAAACTCGTACGGTTTTTAAACAGACGGTGAAATGATTGTGGATGCTCAAATCCTAAATGATAAGCAATTTCTGATACTGACAATTCCGTTGTTGAAAGTAATTCTTTAGCTTTCTGGATCAATCGGTTCTGAATATGCTGCTGGGTTGTCTTTCCAGTTTGAACCCTGAGCATATCACTTAGGTAGTTGGCACTCACATTCAATTCACTTGCAATTAAATGAACTGAGGGTATTCCATTGATCGCTAAATTATCGTTTTTGAAATAATCATCCAGTAAATTTTCCAACTTTGTAAGCAAATCATTATTCACCTTTTTTCTTGTTAAAAACTGACGGTTATAAAAACGGTCACAATATTTTAACAGAAGTTCAAGGTTGGAAACCAGCAGGTCCTGCGTAAAACCATCCATATTTCCTTCAATTTCATTTCCAACGTTATGAATGATATCCATTATGGAGGCTTCTTCTTTTTCTGAAAGATGCAGCGCTTCATTGGCCGCGTATGAGAAATAGTCATAGCCTTTGATCTTTGAAGCTAAAGGATATCCCTGAAAGAAATCCGGATGCACCACGAGAACAAAACCTTTCACACCATTCAGAAGTACATCTTCAAATTGAAGTACCTGATGGGGAGCAATAAAATACATGATTCCTTCATCAAAATCATAATACTGTTGTCCATATCTGCACTTTCCCCCCGCACATTCCTTTTTCAATGCAATAACATAAAAATCCGTAGTAACTGCACTAAGGATCGTTTCAGGTTCCAGGTTGACATCATCAAAACTGAACACACTAATCAGTGGATTCGATGGTTTCTTCAATCCTAAAAAATGATGCAGGGCATTAATTGACGAAACCTTTTCCGGAGTTTTCATATTTGGATTTACTGATTTATACATAACTAATTTACTGATTTTTTTTAATTGAAGTTTGTTGATTTCTGATGTGTTCAAATCTTATCGTTGGCTTTCCATATTCTTTGCATCATGAGTATGGCAAAGTTCCAAAGACTGAAAGCAACCAGGGTATCCAAATTAAGGTAAGTTGTAACAGAATCTCCGATAAATAAAAAAATGTATGTTCTAAAATTAAATACAACTCTACCTAAGGAGCTTTTTTCGTATTTAGAAGTGACAAAAATCCTGATATGCTTCATCAGTAGAAATTAGGTAATTATAAAGAACGGAGGCAACAGGGATTCCCATATCCATCATCATCAAAAAGAAGAGTTTTTGACTACAGATCGGGAATTACAGCCTATATATCTTTTTTTCCTTTCTCTACATTTACAAATCAACAGAAATAAGCAATGGTTTATCTGATCGTTTTATTTTACCTGCCACAAAACTAATAATATGATGAATAAAAACTTAGCACTGGAAGACCAAGTTAAAGTTGATCAGCTTGAAAATCATTTAAATGAAAGAATAAATTATTTGTTAGGCTATTTGATTACAGCCCTCTATACAAATTCCTTAAATTTCCTATTAATAATGCAGATGACTCATTCTATCCAGGAGGTTCCCACCACATGAATACCCATTCTTTTGAAAGAGAGGTGATAGATTTCTTCGCTCATTTATTCAACGCTCAGGAAAACAATTATTGGGGATATATCACAAATGGAGGTTCGGAAGGGAGAGACGGAAAGGGCTACACATTTAACTAGTTTAATAAATGATTTTACAGCAACAAAAAATGCCGATACAACAATATCCGGCATTTTTATGTGAAATAAACAGAAATTTCATTACTATTCATTGAGTTTCCTACGATAAGAAATTATTACTCTTTGGAGGCTAAGCGTTTTCTGATCGTACTTACAAATTCTTTTGAAACGCCAAGATAAGAAGCTATATAATATTGGGCTACTCTTTGTGGGATGGAAGGATATACTTTGATAAACTCAAGATATCGGTCTGAAGCTGCTTTCGAAATGGTGTTAACCAAACGGGTCTGAAGAGTGGAAAGGTTTCTTTGCACCAACATTCTGAAAACTCTTTCAAACTTAGGGATTTTCTCTAGCAATTCTGCTTTTGTTGTGGGATTCAGCATATAAATCTCCGAGTCTTCCAGCGTTTCAATATAAACTTTTGAGGGTTTCTGATCCTGAAATGAAGCAATATCACTGATCCACCAGTCTTCTATAGCAAACAACAGAGTCACTTCAGTTCCATTATCATCCAGACAATACATTCTCAAGCATCCTTTATGAATATATCCTTCAAATTGGCAGATCTCACCTTCTCTTAATAAAACGGTTTTCTTAGGAAATGCTTTACAAACCAATAATTCTGTGAAAATTTTTTCTTCTTCAGGAGTAATGGTAATAAATCTTGTAATGTTCCTGATGATATTCTCAAACATAAAAATATTTTATCTGCAAATTATGAAAAAGACGGTAGATTTCATTGTGTAATTATCCACTTCTGTCTCTCATTACCCTACAAATGTTTATTTCCTGTTATTTTCAATTCATTAAGATCCAATTGGGATTCTGCCTTTCTTATTTCATCATCGCTGAACAGCTTTTCACGTTTCATTTTAAATAATTCTTTCCTTTGTAGGGCAAAAATTTCAAGCATCACTTTGTGATACTCCTTCATATCATTTTGCCTGTTGGTACACATTTCCAGAGAACTTAAATGATTCTGATGAAGCTGAATATCATTTTCCAGTGTTTTTTTAAGATTCTCAACCAAACTGTTGGAAGTAGTTTCCTGTTCTTCATTAAGTTTTTCTATAGCCAGTTGATCAAGCCTCATCTGAATTCCTGCCTGTTGTTCATGGGAAGGTATGATGGGATCAATCTCTCCTATCTTTGTTAATTTAATGATCAGGGGCAATGTGAGTCCCTGAAAAACCAATGTCACGAAAATGACCACGAAGGTGATAAAAATAATAAGGTTCCTCATAGGAAATTCAGCCTGCGAATTCATCATCACCGGAATGGATAATGCGGTGGCTAAGGAAACAACACCCCTCATTCCTGCCCATCCGATGATTAATGGGTTTTTCCATCCGGGATTAGGATCACGGCGAGCTTTTTCACTGATCCACCTTGGAAGATGGGCAACCGGATAGATCCATAATAAACGGACTATAATAACAATACTACTGATGATTAAACCATATTTAATCCCCTGCAACAGAGAGATATCTCCTAAACCATTGATTATATCGGGAAGTTCAAGGCCTATCAGAACAAAAACCAAAGCATTCATTACAAAGATCAGGGTATTCCAGACTCCTGTCATATTTATTCTTGTAGTTCCTGTCTTAAAAATCTCATGAGCACGGAAAGACATGAACAGTCCCCCGCTTACCACAGCCATTACTCCTGAAAAATGAAAATGTTCCGCAGAAAGGAAAAGAATATAAGGAGTCATCACTGTAAGTGCAGCATCAATAGCCGGTGTTGTAGGTAAAAACCTGTGAATGGCATAAAATACATGTGCCCCTGCCACTCCTATTACAATTCCCATTCCTGCTACCCAGAAAAACTGCCCTGCAGCTTCATGCATTGAAAAAGCACCTGTCATTACTGCCGCCAGTGCAAAACGGAATACAATCAGTGAAGAAGCATCATTAATTAAGCTTTCTCCTTCCAGTATTGTAATGGTTCTTTTAGGAACTTTCAATCCTTTTAATACGGTTGTTGCTGCTACAGCATCCGGTGGTGAAACAATTCCGCCCAATAAAAAGCCTAATGCCAATGTAAATCCGGGAATCAGGGCTTGCGACGCATATGCCACTACTAAAGATGTTAAAAATACCAAGCCAAAAGCCAATAAGCTGATAGGCCGTTTCCATTTCCAAAAGTCATTCCATGAAGTATACCAGGCGGCCTCATACAATAACGGCGGCAGGAAAATAAGAAATATAATATCCGGATCCAGTTTTAATATGGGAACTCCCGGAATCATACTTATTCCCAACCCGGCCAGAACCAGAAAAATAGGATATGCGATTTTAATTCTTTGTGCCAGCATAACCAGCAGCATAACAATGAGTAATAATCCTAATATTAAAAGTAATTTTTCGTGCATAATATTTTCTATATAT
>NZ_MAYF01000301.1 GCF_001684955.1 Chryseobacterium contaminans
TCCAAATATTTTCCCTAAAAAAGTATATTCATTAATTTCTTCGCCCTGTTTCAGGGAAATGATATTGCTGATTTGTGTATAATTAATGCTTTTCTGATGGAAGTTCAAGGCTGAGAACAGTGAAAAAGCAAAGTCGTTAGACCCTCCGATAATTACCGGAAGCGCTCTCTTATAATGACAGGCTGACAACACTTCCTGTAGAATATAATGGGTATCCTGAACGGATTTTCCTGAAACCAGATCGCCAAGATCCACAATAGGAATTTCAAAATCCAACTGTGACAGTTTATAAAACTCTTTTCTGACTGCTGTGAAATCCTGTACTTCCGCATCACCGCCTGCTCCTCTATAATCTGATACAAACAAAAGAACAATACTGTCTTCTTTTATATCTTTTTTGATCCTATTTCCAATCTGCCAGCTTTCTGTTTTAAAATTTCTTGGTGAAATGATAAAGTCTTCAAAATCCATATTTAACCTGAAAATATAATAGTTTAACAATTGCTTGATCTAACAAACATACAAAAAAACGCTACAACTGGGAACCTTCCGAAGACTTTTGTTCATAAAAAAAGCCGTTAACACTATTTGTTAACGGCTTTGTATTATATAATTAATATTACTTTTTCTTAGCTGCCGGTTTTTTAGCAGCTGTAGTTTTCTTGGTAGCTGCTGTCTTTTTCGCCGCAGGTTTTTTCTTTTCTGCAAAGGCATTTTTATCCTGATCTGTGATCCATTTTTTTACTTCATCTAAAGATACTTCTTTCAGTTCTTCTGCATCGTATTTGGTATCATCACTTTTCTTTGGAATTTTGAACATGGCTTTTCCAAACTTGATAAAAGGTCCCCATCTTCCGTTTTCAAGGGAAATTTTTTCTTTTTCCCATTGCTGGATATATCTGTTGGCTTCTTTTTCAAGTTTAGCGTCAATCAGTTCGTTGATATCGCTTTGAGAAAGGTTATCGAAGTTATATTTCTTCGGAACATTCACGAAAATATCTTTGTATTTGATAAATGGTCCGAATCTTCCTGATCCTTTGGTAACAGGTTCTCCTTTGTAGGTTGCGATAGGAGCATCTGCTTTTTTCTTTTCGTTGATGATCTCTTCTGCACGGTTTTGGTCTACAGAAAGCGGATCTTCCCCTTTCGGAATACTGATGAAAGTTTCTCCCCATTTTACATAAGGCCCGAATCTTCCTACTCCAACGGAAACGGCATGACCTTCAAAATCATTCAGTTCAAAAGGTAATTTGAAAAGCTCCAATGCTTCCTCAAAGGTAATGGTTGCAATATTCTGGCCCGCCATTAATGAAGCGAAGATTGGTTTTTCTTCATCATCTGTTTCTCCGATCTGGATCATTGCTCCAAATCTTCCAATTCTTGCATGAACATTTTTACCGGTTTTAGGATCAACTCCTAAAAGTCTGTCTCCAGTTGCACGGTCTGCATTTTCTTCTACATCTTCAATTCTTGGGTGAAATTTAGAGTAAAAGTTTGTCATCATTTCTTTCCATTTCTGATCTCCGCTGGCAATTTCGTCGAAGCTTTCCTCTACTCTTGCTGTGAAACCATAATCAAGGATTTCTCTGAAGTTATCTGTTAAAAAGTCATTAACAACTTCACCTATATCTGTAGGAACAAATTTATTTTTATCACCACCGAACTTTTCATCCAAAACTACCTTTTTGATATTGTCCTTTACTAAAGACATTTTGATCACTTCACGGGTTTGCGGTTCAATTTCTCTTTTATCCACATATTCCCTGTTCTGAATGGTTTGAATAGTGGGTGCATAAGTAGAAGGTCTCCCAATCCCTAATTCTTCAAGTTTCCTAACCAATCCGGCTTCGGTATATCTTGCACTTGGTCTTGTGAATTTTTCTGTTGCCGTAATGGATTTATAATTTAAGATTTCTCCAACTTTTACTTTTGGCAATAGTTTTTCATTGTTTTCCTCATCATCGTCCTCGGTTTTTACAATCCCGTAAGCTTTAAGGAAACCATCAAAGATGATAACTTCTCCCTGAGCTTCAAAATGATGTGGTAAAGAAGCATTTCCGATCTCAATGACTGTTTTTTCAATTTTAGCATTCGCCATCTGGGAAGCTAATGTTCTTCTGTAGATCAGCTGATACAGTTTATTCAACTGTGCATCCCCAATGCTCTTTACTCCAAAATCCGTAGGGCGGATGGCTTCGTGAGCTTCCTGTGCAGAAGCTGATTTCGTAGTATAATTTCTTGGAGAAGAATATTCTGCTCCATATTCTGAGATAATTTGTTTTTTGGCTCCTTCAATAGCTTCCTGAGAAAGGTTTACAGAGTCTGTTCTCATATAAGTAATGAATCCTTCTTCATATAGTCTCTGCGCCAGACGCATGGTATTGGTCACATTATAGCCTAATCTTGATGAAGCTTCCTGCTGTAAGGTAGAAGTGGTAAAAGGTGCAGATGCAGAACGTGCTCCAGGCTTGGTTTCTACATTCAGAACTTTAAATTCTGTGGTTTTTGCCTGTTCAAGGAATTTTTCTGCTTCCACTTCTTTTTCGAAGTCTTTTTTAAGCTTAGCAGCAATTTCCTGTTCTGTATTGTTTAAGAAAATTCCGTCCAGTTTAAAACTTGCTTTTGGAATAAATTCACGGATTTCCTTTTCTCTTTCTACAATTAATCTCACGGCTACCGACTGCACTCTTCCTGCAGACAGCCCTGGTTTTACTTTTTTCCATAAAACCGGAGACATTTCAAAACCTACAATCCTATCCAGCACTCTTCTTGCCTGCTGAGCATTCACTAAGTTCTGATCGATATCCCTTGGATTTTCAATTGCTTTTAGAATGGCATTTTTAGTAATCTCGTGGAAAACAATTCTTTTCCTGTTTTCAGGCTTCAGCTTCAATTCATCTGCTAAGTGCCATGCAATAGCTTCTCCCTCGCGGTCTTCATCGGAAGCCAGCCAAACCATGTCTGCTTTCTTTACGGCGGCCTTTAATTCTGTCACCAATTTCTTCTTGTCTGCTGAAACTTCGTAATCAGGACTAAAGGTGGCAAGATCTATTCCCATTCCTTTTTTAGGCAGATCCCGGATATGTCCGAAACTGGATTTCACTTCAAAATCCTTACCTAAATATTTCTGAATAGTTTTTGCCTTCGCCGGGGACTCTACGATTACTAAATTTTTCGACATTCTAAAAAAAATTTTTTGCAAAAGTAAAGCTTTTTTATTATATACTTTTTGAAATCACATTTTATTTAATAATTCCATGGGAGCAACAAATAGTCTGTAGAGTATTCCTTCGAAGGTAAAACCACTGCCGGACATTTCTACTCTGTATAGTAGGGACAGCAGTATGATAGCTATTGTAATGTAGAATTTTCGGTTGATAGTGATGGGCTCATAAACATATATTGAATCTCCTTTTTTCAGCATCATGGCAAAAAGTACAATTATTAATATCATATGAATATACATCCACCTTCCCCAATCTATAGCGAGATAAAACAATGGAAATGAAAAGATAAAGGCCCCGATTAATAATATATATAAAATCTTTCGCCCATTTAGATATTTTAAATAATAGCCGATATGAAATATACTTATTCCTAAACTGATAAAGTACAGCAGATATTCGTTAAGGTGTTCTTTAATGTATTGTCTTTCATCAATATTCCAATAGAAAATTCCATAAGTAGGATGTACCCCTCTTTTGCTCAAAATTTCCAAAGACATTCCTTCGTTCACATTTTTTCCAAATACTACAATAGCTGCTGCGGGAATAATTACTGCCAGAAAGTATTTGATGTATCTTCTGACCTCCAGCTTTCCGTTTTTCACATAGAGTGCAATGGCAAAATAAGGAACATAGAACAGAGTAACCTCGTGCAAAAGTGTACTTATGAAAAGAAATAAACAGAAGATATATTCTTTATATTTTGAAAGCTTATCATGATCTAAAAGATATACAAAACAGGTAAATAAAAGAAAAACAATAAATTCTTTTTTTCCTACATAAGTCACAGTGTTCAAAAGCCCTACAAAACCAATGGAAGACAGCAAAAGGGAGAGATAAAGCAGATCTGTAACTTTATACCTGATAAGCTTTGTATAACACCAAAAGAACAGGGAAATAATGATAAACTGAAAAAAGTAAACAATATAGTTAAGACTAAATCCTGTTATATCCTGAAGAATAAAAAAGAAGCTCCCGGATAGCCCTCTTCTTTTGAAACCTCCGTCTTCATAATTAATAAGCCAGTCTGCAAGAATATATCCGTCATCCTTAAGATTAAATGCAAGGGTAAATGCAAGGGTATAAATTGCTGTAACGGCGATAAGAAAATAAATAAATATCTTACTATTAAAATGTTGTACAAGCTTTTCTATCCGCATAGTGTATTTTTAAAATCCTCAAGAAACGAAATGATAAAGTAACCTTACCCAATCAGTCTGCCATTAATATATAAAATCAGTTTAATTAGGTAATACAAAATTCTTATAGGTATCTATAGAATAATTGGCCTTTTTAGCATTAAAAATTGAAAATATAATAAAGTTAAAAAATACGATAAAGAGAAGTCCTGAAAAAATAAAACGTCTTTCTATTTTAGAAACCACTGACATTGAATTTGCTATAAGTAACATTACAAACCCCATGAAAACCCCTACCAGTCTGGAACTTAGAATTGGATTTTCCCTTAGAATGAAAAATGCACATATTCCTATTATGGTAACGTTTCTGTAATACTCATAATAAGGGCTTTTCTCTTCTAATTTATCATTAAAATATAAAATAAAACATGTATAAAGAACCATTAACATCTCAGGAATACCAAAACCTCCGTTAATTCTCGCATACTGTTCATCCATGTATCCATTAACTCCATCTGAAATTGAAGTACCTCCTGCTACAGCATTCAGAAAAACCCCAAGCTGTTCATATATTTTAAAGGGAGATAATATCATTGAGCCCAGCACCAAAGCAAAGATTAAGAATCTATTCAAGGGGATTCTCACCAACCAATATAATGGTAAGGTTGCCCACGCAGAAGTATGAAATCCTGCAGCCAGAAACACACAGAGAAAGTACTTTAACAGATTTCTTTCTTTAATAAAAATGAAAGAGTAGAACATAATTCCCCCGGCTATTGCCTGCCTCATCTGTCCCCCAGTAGAAATTAACATTCCGGGAATAAAGCCTATTAAAATCAAAAGAGTAGGATAATCCGAATTTTTAATGAGGAATGTATAGAATAATGTCAGTGAGATAGTGGCTACTAATAAAGTAACTACATAAAAAGGAAGTCCCAGATCAAATACCACCCTGTTCATCAGGACATATATCCATTCTATTCCCAGCTTTGGAGTATTGCTGAATGGAACATTACTCAAAAATATTTTCGAATAATCATTAAGATAAGAGTAGTCAAAAATCCCTCTGTAAGAACCATAATCCGGTCCTACCTCATTTCGAAATCCAATCAGAATAATTTGAAAAAAACAAATTGTATATAAGATTCCGGGGTGTATATACCCGCCGGAATATTCTTGAAAAGAAAGAAATAATAAAATAATGAAAATTACTAAAAAGTAAAGAGGTAATATATCCATACTGCTAATGTATCAAAAAATCAAATATTAATAAAATCTCATAATTGAAGCTTATCCTTTGAATTATTCTACGAATATCCGCACCAAATCATCAATCTTCTTAACGGCGCTGCTATTTCAATTCCAATAAGGTATGAAGGCACTCTATAAAGAAAATTGGATAAAAAAACCAACACTATAAAGCTCATACTTTTTTTTGAAAAAATAGTTTTATCATCAAAAACGGATGTCTTTGCATCTGCAACCGGCAAAAGAGAAATAATCAAAATACCCCAGAAGATAAACAAATTGTAGAACCATCTTCCAAAATCAATAGCAATCAAAAACAAAGGGACTGCACACAATAAACAGGCAAAAAAGAAAAATACCAGTCTTTGTATATTTTCTTTTTTAAATTCTCTTATCAATAAATAGAAAATCACATACATAAACTGCAATGTGAAGGTTATGATATAAAGTGAATAACCATAAAGATGTTCATAATAGTAATCTAATTTTAACAACTTATTTTCTTTCCATGCAAAGATATTATCGCTTTGAAAATTAATTCCACAAGCTTTAATGACATTTATTGTATATTCTGAACCAACACTTTTCATTCCCAAAAAGAAGATAATCAAAGCGGGAATACAGAATGATAATGAAATCAGGATAATCTTAGAAACCTCAATCTTTTTTGTATGAAAGTAATACAGACTAACAAAACAGGGAAAAAAGAAAACAAAGCTTTCATGTATAAAAACCGAAACAAAAGATAGTATATAAAAAGAATACCAACGCCACTTGCCCATGTTCCCCTTTGTAAGGTGATAGGTAAAAAAAGACATCATAAACCATAAAACCCCATCCTTTCTTGCCCCCATGCCAGAATCTGAAACCAATCCCCATAAGCAGAAAGGTGTAAATAAAAATACAAAATCAAGAAAATTGTATTTTTTCAAACTGATTAGCCGGACCAGATAGTAGAAAAAAAGAAAATGGAAGATAAACTGAAAGAAAAATACGGTATACTGTACTTTAATCTGAAATTTCTCGTACATAAAAAAAACGATTGTTCCCAGCAATCCTCTTCTTTTAAAACCTCCATCCTGATAATTAATAAGCCAGTCGCCAAAAGGATAACCATTGGCAATAGTATATGCGAAATAAATCTTAAAAATTAAAAAAAGAGTAATAAAGAATAAAAAAAATCGCAAAAAGTAGTTTGTAATAGAACCCATTTGTGTTTTGATACTATTTATTTGGAACATCACAAAGGTAATTAATTTCACAAAAGGAAGTATTAATAGACCTTAAAGTTTTTATTGAATATTCGGAATAATTTATATGAATATAATATTAGTAACAACAAGTCTATCAAAGAGTTTTACAATCCAAATTATAGACAGCCAGATAAAACCGGAACAAATATGAATATTTTTAATTCATAAAAAACCGCCTCAGTTTTGAGGCGGCTCCAAATTTCACATGCATTCATGTTACTCTTTAATAATCTTCACTATGGTTTCCGAGTTGTTAATTCGTATTAAATAAGCTCCGGATAGTAAAGAAGAAAGATCAGTCTGTTCATTTTCAAACTTACCCGATTTTACCATCTGGCCGGACATATTATAGATCTGATAATAATATTCTTTAACCTTCTCATTCCCTTTGATGTATAATATCTTTTTCACAGGGTTAGGGAATACCTCAAGTTTATTCTGGGTTATTTTATCCTCAATTACTGGTTTGGCTAAAACATTAGTTGCTCTGGCCGCAGATAATGAAGTAACCTGTAGTTTAGGAATCGGCCCTAACTCATTTCCGTTTTCATCATATTTTACTTTAACACAACGGCAGTTTTGGGCAAAGTACGGATCAGCATTGCTGCTGAATGGAAATAAATAATTTCCGGCATACTGTATCTCAGTTCTTAATGCTCTTCCTGTATAATTGGAACCTAAAGCGCCTAGCCAGAAACCTCCATAAACGTAATCGATAGCATTGAAATCCGGAGCGGCAGGGGTGGCTTCTATGGTATTTCTACCTCCTCTTACTCCCAGGTTAGCAAAACTTCCTATGGTATAAGCTGCATCCTCAAAAGCATATCCAATAGCTGCGGAACTGTAAGGATTTCTGTTGATTCTTGTTCCTCCATAATTATTAGGAATACTTACTCCTGCAGTAGGTTTATAAAAAGGAGTTGCTCCCACGTTTGTATTGGAAACTCCTGTTACATCAGGAATCCTCCATCCTTCAGGACAAGGATCAAAAGGTGATTTTTTGCCTCCTCTACCCCATCTTTCCGGGGCTAGGTTAGGCTCATTTGCAAGCCAGTCTGCTCCATTGGTATGATTCGTATCGGCTGATTTCGTGGTCATAGTAGGAACCATGAAGATCATAGGATTTTTCACAGAATAAGATAAAACTTTGCTGATTTTATCCGCAACTTTATCAGTAGTCAATACATTCGCCTGTACAGAATAATCAGGATACTTTTTAAGGTAAGAATCTGAATAATACGTTGCGGCAGAAAGTGTGCTATAAGTAACAGTGCCATTTGACTGTACAGTCCCTAAATAAACAGGTGCTGAGTTTCTGTTGGCATTTACAAAAACAGGCAGTGGATCTTTTCTACCCCATTGGTAGTGTAATCCTCCGGTAGAAGTCGTTTTATTAGCTTCTGCAATAGCCTGATTAGCCCCGAGGTCTCTATCCATTATTTCTGTTTTGATAACTTCACCAGGCTTGATGTAATTGATATAATTAACAGCAGCCTGGTTAGGTAATTCAGTAACATAGGTAACAGAGCTGATAGGCGTATTGGTTACCCAGATATGCCAGCTCCAGTAAATAGGGTTGGTGATACTTCCATTATGTAATGTAACAACAGCATTCCCTGATTGGTTTGGAGCTATTTTAACATTGATATTCGTATTGGAAATATCAGCTAATGAAGCAGGAGCAGCATTAGACAATGCAATATTACTGATTAAGCCTGTGGCAGTAGACCACAATACATTAACCTTCAGATCATTGAAGTTTGATGGATTTAAAATATCAGGATTGTTAAGCAGTTTGCTTTGAGCAGAAAAAGCCTTACTGATTGGAATCTGGATGGTAGATTCTACAGTGCTTTTCACAATCGTATACGAGTTTGGATTGTTTAAGCCTTCAGCATATTCCACTGCATTATTAAAGAATTCGGTAGGGAAATTATAATTGTTTACTTCATACAGAGGGTCTTTAATACATCTGCATCCGTTAGCTCCGGAAGTTGCTCCAGTACCAATAGGATAATATTGATATCTTCCTGTAATAGAAGGTAAAGAAGGATCAGGAACATCCGGTTGATCTCTGTCAGGAATCATACGGAAGCCTCTGGCTGATACTACAGGGGTGGCATCAAACCATTTTGGCATTGTTGCAGTCCATAAATACGTTTCGTGTTGATCCGTGTACTGCCCTTCATGGTAATTTCTCACCAGAACGCCTGTACCTGGGAATAGCCCCATATTATTTCCTCCTACATTACTAAGGTCTACCCCCACATTGTTATAGATTTTGAACCCTTTCATAAAATCCGGAGTATTATTATCGTTAGGTTTAATGATATGATACTTATTGGCTTCAAAAGTATTGATGGATATATTATTCTTAATACCAAACGGACTGAAATCTACTCTTAAATCATCAATATAGCTTCCATTCCCTAAATTGGAAACCAATACAGAAGGGATTCTCCATCCGTTAGGACAAGGGTCAAAAGATGATTTATCTCTATACGGATTAGCGCTGTTATCACTATTATAATCTCCGCTTGTAATAAAGCCTTTTGAATTATCAGACCATAAGTTTAACTCACTTAATCTATTCGGAGGTAATGTAGCAGAATTACCAAACCAGTTTACCTGAAGATTGGCATTGTTATTATAAAGAGCCTGACCAGAATTATCATCTTTGTTCACATAAATTAAGCTTAATGGATTTTTAACAGATAAACGGATATTATTAGGAACTGTAGCATTGGATAAGGTTACTGTTTTAATTAAATTGTCGATCTTCTGGGAACCATTCGCCATATTCCTGGACTGTCTGTGTCTTATTCTTCCTACAGATCCGGAAGCTTCGTAAAAGTCATTTCCTTTGTATGCCAATGGAGGAATCGGGTCTTTTCGTCCCCATTGGTAAAGCAGACCTCCATTTTTGTTAAATTCAGTTCCGGTGATGGTATTACTTAGAGCACCCAGGTTCCTGTCCATCCATCCCCAATCTGAATCAGGAATTAATTCTACTGTTCCATCACTTTTTTGTCTTTTTACGCCATCAAAACTCTTATAAGTGGAGCCGTTGGTAGGGTCATCAGTAACCCAAACATGCCATGACCAGAAGATTTCTCCGTTTACTTTGTAAGCAATGACTGCATTTCCTTCCTTAGTCTTATTAATCGGAACTTTTATTTTAGCATCTTCTCCGGATCCTATAATTTCCAGGCTGTAATTGTCTCCGGATTTTATTAATCCATGGATATCTTCCCAATATACATCTGCAGTCACAGTACCCGTCGGGATAGGACTTCCGCCCATAAGAGGATTGGTATTCCACATTTCATATGCCTTTTTTACAGGGATATAAAGACCGTCTACATCTGCGTTGGTTTTCTTGTCCTTACCTGTGAAGATATAGCTGTTTGGTGCTTTAGACCAGTCTGCATAATCAGATACAGCTCCAGAGTTGATGGTAAAACAAGAAACAGGGCATTCTTCTGTAACAGGGTTGGTAAAAATCCCCACATACTTTATAAACTTATTGATCTCGCTTTCGATATCCATCAAAGGTCTTGACGGACCGTTCCAACTGGCAATTACTTTTCTGTTTCTGATAGCTCCAACACCATACAAAGATGCCTGAGAAGTGTTACTCAGTGAAAAGTTTTCAGAACCAGGACCTCTCTGCTTATTATTAAGCGGCGGATACCCAAAATCATTCGTTGTATTATAATTACTTATGGCAGAAAGAGAAACATATTCGCCGTTGGCTTTATATACTCTTAATCCGGTGACTTTACTGATCACAATAACAACTGGCTGCTGATTGGTAAATACATCACCCAGCTTTTCATTGATGTAATTATAAAGATTATAATATCGATTGACAAGAGCATTAGGATTTGTAAAATCAAGATATCCCCTACCCCAGGCTTCACCTCCCTGATCCGCTGGTAAAAACCAGTTGCTGAAGTTGATAAAGAAACTTTCATTGGAAAACTTTCCTGCAAACATATATACCGGATCATGATAAGAGAACTCGAAAGGACTGGTATCACTATTCTGATAAATATACTTTTGAGAACTGGCAATCGTAGGAAGGTTATTCGGATTTGTAATATTAACCACCGGCGAATTAACATTGGAATTATCTAATGTCGCGTTGCCCTGGAATGACAAAACAATATCATCAAGTTTCCTTACCAAATGCTGGGAAGTTACCCTATCCTTTACTCCTGAAACCGTTCCGTTAGGATTATATACAACAGTTCCGTTTTTTTTAGGCGTAAACAGAATGGTGTACTGGTTTTCATCTAGGTCACAGTTTCCATAGACATAATCCGATTGTCTGTAATGGCTTACTGTCTTGTTCCATACAACAGACGACCAGTTGGTTACCGTTTCATTAGAACTCAGTTCGATTTTTACAGAATGTGAAGCTAGAGCTGATTGTGGTAACTCAAAATTAGCTGTTAGATCTTCGTCATAGTCATAATTACCTGCAAAAGTTTTGCACCATACAGAGATCCAGTTGTTCTGGGCGTCCTTATACTTAATAGTAACTTTTACATCTCCTGCGGTAGCCGGTTTTTGAAAGTTTCCTTTCATAATTACCAATCCCTTCTCATTCACATTTTGTGAAATGATGATAAGCGGATCAAGATCATAGGAACTTGGGGGTAAAGCGTCCTTATGCTTGAATCCAATACTGGTCTCAACAGGTCTGGGGACAGATACTGCCCTTGCCCAGGTATGAGACGAAGCAATACAAAGTACTGCAGCAAAAATCTTTAAGGTCGATTTTTTTTTCATACGTATAGAATTAAAAGTGTTTTAGAGGGGTGAAATGAATATATAGACCAAATAATATTAGGAATTAAATAGAATTTAAAAAACTATTCCAATCCCAACCTCTACAATTAAAAAGTGGAATTTCCTATTTTATTATCTGGAAAAAAGCGTGATTAAATCAAGTCCTTATGAGTGGGGCTCATAGGCAGTAAAGAATATAATATCCCCATATGTAGAACGTATTTATTTTTTTTCATGTTTATCTATTTGAGTTTTCCTGTTATGTGTTTTTAAATAATTAAAGAGACAGATAAATCTGATCTTTAAATCATTAACAAAATTATAAAAAAAAAGATATCCCACAATAGAGAGATTGTGTTTTTGAAAAACAGAGTAGGTAAATCAAAAATGAGTGATTTACAGTTTCATAAAGTCAATTTATTATAAAAAACTGCCATTGTACTCGAAAAAGTAAATGACAGCTTCGATCTTTCAGACTTTACATGTTCAAATTTAAATTAATTATAAAAAATTATTGCTGATTAATTTTAAAACGTATTCAGATATCCTTGTGACAATAAATTGAAATCATTTTCAAAAAAAAAATTCTAAAACAGGCCCTTAACTCTATAAAAAAACCACCTCAGTTTTTGAGGCGGTTCCAAATTTCACATGCATTCATGTTACTCTTTAATAATCTTCACTATGGTTTCCGAGTTGTTAATTCGTATTAAATAAGCTCCGGATAGTAAAGAAGAAAGATCAATCTGTTCATTTTCAAACTTACCCGATTTTACCATCTCTCCTGCAGTATTATAGATCTGATAATAATATTCTTTAACCCTCTCATTCCCTTTGATGTATAATATCCTTTTCACAGGGTTAGGGAATAACTCAAACTTATTCTGGGTTATTTTATCCTCAATTACTGATTTGGCTAAAACATTAGTAGCTTTAGCCGCAGATAATGAAGTAACCTGTAGTTTAGGAATCGGGCCTAACTCATTTCCGTTTTCATCATATTTTACTTTAACACAACGGCAGTTTTGGGCAAAGTACGGATCAGCATTACTGCTAAACGGAATTAAGTAGTTCCCGATGTACTGTATCTCCGTTCTTAATGCTCTTCCTGTATAATTGGAACCTAAAGCTCCTAACCAAAAGCCTCCATAAACGTAATCGATAGCATTGAAATCCGGAGCGGCAGGGGTGGCTTCTATGGTATTTCTACCTCCTCTTACTCCCAGATTGGCAAAACTTCCTATATTATAAGCAGGATCACCAAAAGTATATCCAATAGCTGCGGAACTGTAAGGATTTCTGTTGATTCTTGTTCCTCCATAATTGTTAGGAATGCTTGCTCCAGCAGTAGGTTTATAAAAAGGAGTTGCTCCCACGCTTGTATTAGAAACACCTGTTACATCAGGAATCCTCCATCCTTCAGGACAAGGATCAAAAGGTGATTTTTTGCCTCCTCTACCCCATCTTTCCGGGGCCAGGTTAGGCTCATTTGCAAGCCAGTCTGCTCCATTGGTATGATTCGTATCGGCTGATTTCGTGGTCATAGTAGGAACCATGAAGATCATAGGATTTTTCACAGAATAAGATAAAACTTTGCTGATTTTATCCGCAACTTTATCAGTGGCCAATACATTCGCCTGTACAGAATAATCAGGATACTTTTTAAGGTAAGAATCTGAATAATACGTTGCGGCAGAAAGTGTGCTATAAGTAACAGTGCCATTTGACTGTACAGTCCCTAAATAAACCGGCGCTGAGTTTCTGTTGGCATTTACAAAAACAGGCAGTGGATCTTTTCTACCCCATTGGTAGTGTAATCCTCCGGTAGAAGTCGTTTTATTAGCTTCCGCAATAGCCTGATTAGCTCCAAGGTCTCTATCCATTATCTCTGTTTTGATAACTTCACCAGGCTTGAGGTAATTGATATAATTTACCGCTGCCTGATTAGGTAATTCAGTAACATAGGTAACAGAGCTGATAGGCGTATTGGTTACCCAGATATGCCAGCTCCAGTAAATAGGGTTGGTGATACTTCCATTATGTAATGTAACAACAGCATTCCCTGATTGGTTTGGTGCAATTTTAACATTGATATTCGTATTGGAAATATCGGCTAATGAAGCAGGAGCAGCATTAGACAATGCAATATTACTGATCAAGCCGGTAGCTGTAGACCACAATACGTTAACTTTCAGATCATTGAAGTTTGATGGATTTAAAATATCAGGATTGTTAAGCAGTTTGCTTTGAGCAGAAAAAGCCTTACTGATTGGGATCTGGATGGTAGATTCTACAGTGCTTTTAACAATCGTATACGAGTTTGGATTGTTTAAGCCTTCAGCATATTCCACTGCATTATTAAAGAATTCGGTAGGGAAATTATAATTGTTTACTTCATACAAAGGATCTTTGATACATCTGCATCCATAGGCTCCGGAAGTTGCTCCCCCTCCTATCGGATAATATTGGTATCTTCCAGTGATTGAAGGTAGAGAAGGATCAGGAACATCCGGTTGATCTCTGTCAGGAATCATACGGAAACTTCTGGCTGATACTACAGGGGTGGCATCAAACCATTTTGGCATTGTTGCAGTCCATAAATACGTTTCGTGCTGATCTGTATACTGCCCTTCATGGTAATTTCTTACAAGCATACCGGTACCAGGGAATATTCCCATGTTATTCCCTCCTACATTACTAAGGTCTACCCCCACATTGTTATAGATTTTGAACCCTTTCATAAAATCCGGAGTATTATTATCATTAGGCTTAATGATATGATACTTATTGGCTTCAAAGATATTTTTGGATATATTATTCTTAATACCAAACGGACTGAAATCTACTCTTAAATCATCAATATAGCTTCCATTCCCTAAATTGGAAACCAATACAGAAGGGATTCTCCATCCGTTAGGACAAGGGTCAAAAGATGATTTATCCCTATACGGATTAGCGCTGTTATCACTATTATAATCTCCGCTTGTAATAAAGCCTTTTGAATTATCAGACCATAAGTTTAACTCACTTAATCTATTCGGAGGCAGTGTTGCTGAATTACCAAACCAGTTTACCTGGAGATTGGCATTGTTATTATAAAGGGCCTGTCCGGAATTATCATCTTTGTTTACATATATTAAACTTAACGGGTTTTTAATGGACAAGCGGAGGTTATTAATAACAGTGGCATTGGATAAGGTTACCGTTTTAATTAAATTATCTATTCTTTGGGAACCATTCGCCATATTCCTGGAATGTTTGTGTCTTATTCTTCCTACAGATCCGGAAGCTTCGTAGAAGTCGTTTCCTTTGTATGCCAATGGAGGAATCGGGTCTTTTCTTCCCCATTGATAAAGCAGACCTCCATTTTTGTTATAATCGGTTCCGGTAATGGTATTCCCTAAAGCTCCCAGGTTCCTGTCCATCCAGCCCCAGTCTGCATCTGGGATTAGTTCTACAGTTCCGTCTGTTCTTTGTCTTTTTACCCCATCAAAACTCTTGTAAGTGGAGCCGTTGGTAGGATCATCAGTAACCCAAACATGCCAGGACCAGTAAATCTCTCCGTTTACTTTGTAAGCAATGACTGCATTTCCTTCTTTAGTCTTATTAATCGGAACTTTTATTTTAGCATCTTCTCCGGATCCTATAATTTCCAGGCTGTAATTGTCTCCGGATTTTATTAATCCATGGATATCTTCCCAATATACATCCGCAGTCACAGTACCCGCCGGGATAGGGCTTCCGCCCATGAGAGGGTTAGTATTCCACATTTTATATGCCTTTTTTACAGGGATATAAAGCCCATCTACATCTGCGTTGGTTTTCTTATCCTTCCCTGTGAAGATATAGCTGTTTGGGGCTTTAGACCAGTCTGCAAAATCTGATACAGCTCTTGAGTTGATGGTAAAGCAGGAAACAGCACATTCCTCTGTAGCTGAATTTGTAAAACTCCGGTTTTCATTCAGATCACAATTACCATAGACGTAATCTGAATACTTGTAATGACTTATTGATTTATTCCACACAACTGACTGCCAATTCGGAATATTTTCATTTGAGCTTAATTCGATTTTAACGGACTGTGCATTCAAAGCTGATGCGGGCAGCTCGAAATTAGCCGTAAGATCTTTATTATACTCATAGTTACCTGCAAAAGTTTTACACCATATGGGAATCCAGTTATTTTGGATATCCTTATATTTGATGGTAACTTTTACATCTCCTGTGGTAGCGGGTTTTTGAAAGTTTCCTTTAATAGCTACCAATCCCTTTTGATTCACATTCTGTGAAATAATGATAAGAGGATCCAGATCATAGGTGCTTGGCGGTAAAGCCGGCTTATATTTGAATCCGATACTGGTCTCACCAGATTGTTGGAAGGAGATTATCCTTGCCCATATAGGAGACGATGCAATACAAAATACTGCAACAAAAATCTTTAACATTGACTTCTTTTCCATAGGTATAGAATTAAAAGTGTTTTGAATAGGTATAAATGGGTAATCCATATAATAAATTCATCATCAGATAGAATGCAAAACATTCAACTGTCTCCAACTTTATTACCTAAAGCAGTTATTTTCAATTTTTATCTGGAATATTCAGTCAGTTAAATCAGACTAAGTAAGCGGAAAAGTCATGAAGCAGATATTCAGCCTCATGTATATTTTTTTCATCCTTATATGTTTTTGAGTTTTTCTGGTATTTTTTTAACTGAAAACCACAGATAACGCTAATATATAAAGACTTAACAAAGTTAAATAAAAAAATATACTCTCTCACAACAGAGAGTTCGTTTTTTGATAAAATGTGGTACAATTAATTTAAAAAGCGGTTAAGAGGTAAGCACACACGCCCATTATCTCAACTATCAATGAGGTTACATATCAAACAATAAGAAGAATATTTACATTGGGTATGGATAGACTATTTTAGGGCTTATTCATCTACGCTAGTTAGCTGAGTAATTTTAAAAGAAATTTTAATGGTAATCCGATATCAATGCCCAGTTCATAAGAAGGAACACGATAAACAAAGTCAGCTATGAGGACAAGAGAAACGAAAAATATATTTTTACTATTTACTAATGATCTATCCATTAATTTCATTTCACCCTTTCTATCAGGAAGTTGGAAAATAAGGATCATAAAGAAAAGAATAAAATGATTATATAGCCATCTTCCTACATCAATAGCAATTAAAAACAGAGGAGCAGTAGATATAATCAATATAAAAAAAGCAGCTAACAGAAATCTCTTATTAGGCAGTTCATCTTTCTTGATGAGAAAAATATAATAGAGAATGAAGAATAACTGCAAGGTGAAGCTCACTAAATATAGGCTGACTGTATTGAAATGTTCCCTATAATATTGGATCTTCATTAATTCATTTTCTTTCCATTGAAAAATATTTGAATCCTGTAAATTGATACCACACTCTTTAACAAGCTGAAGGGTATAGCTATAGTCGGGATTCATATTTCCCATTAAAAAAATTAATGCAGCCGGAATAAAAAAAGCCAATATAATTTTAATACTCTTTTGAATATCTAATTTCCCGCTATGAAGGAAGAGTATAAATAAAAAATAAGGAACGTAGAAAATAAAACTCTCATGAATGAAGACGGATAAAGAAAAAGAAATTAATAGAATAGTTTCCCTAAATCCGGAATATTTATTTTTTATTAAAAAGTAGGTAAATATTGAAAAAAGCAGCCATAAAATCCCATCTTTCCTGGAACCAATCGCCGCATCAGACAAAAATCCCCAAAGGCAAAACGGCGTAAGAAATAAGAATACATCTATAATATTGGTTTGCTTAACTTTAAACAGCAACGACAAAAAATAAAAAAACGAGATATAAACGATTGCCTGAACTACGAAAACAGAATACTGTAATTTTATGGAGAATGAATCATATAAAAAAACAAAAACAGTCCCCAGCAGTCCTCTCCTTTTAAATCCACCATCCTGATAATTAATCAGCCAGTCCGCAAAAGCAAACCCATTACATGCATAATAGGCAAATCCGATTTTAAATAAACAGATCACGGTAACTCCTGTAAGGTACCATCCTAGTTTAAATTCTTTCAGTGCTTTTTTCATCGAACTCATTTATTATGAATCTCTCTGTTGGGGTATCACATTTTTAAACTGATGTGCAGCTGTCACAATTCCCGTAAGAATTAAAGGCAAGAAAAGTCTTGTCTCCCAGAAAAGGCCAACCATAGCAATCATTATGAGGTAAGGAATGGCAAAGAACAAATATTTTCTGATAATGACTTGTCCTTTCTCATCACACAATAAATAACTGAAATATAAGCTTAATATTCCAAATAAAAGACCGCTTAAGTTAAAGGGACTGCTGAAATTATCCAGGAAATAAACTCCTTCCACAAAAGAAACATTCTGATGAATCATCATTCTAAGCCCCGCATAAGGAATAACAAAAGCAATGACTAACAATACAATTTCTTTGATGAAGGTAAAATCCTTGCTTTTCAATTTTTCAAAATCAATGCACATGGCAGCGAAGAAAGAAATATTCAGGCATGAGCTTTCTCTTGCCAGCGTAGAAACAAATACTACCAGGCATAAAAGAATAAAATATATACGTTTTCTATTCTCTAGGTATTTCAATGTGAGTAATGCCCCTAAAAGATAAAAGAAGATGGCAATAGAATCACAATTGGTGGGAACATACTGTGCGATAACAATAAAAAATACCGCCAGCAGATGGATCATTCTTCTGATATTCAAATGTAAAGGAACCCCTGTAGGATTTAATTTAAGAAGTGAATTCAAGACCACTGAAGACAGCACAAAAAAGAAACTGTTGATCAGAAAAATACTATGATAAAACAATGTTCCCTGCTTTAAAAGAAAATTCTTCAGAAAAGGCACATAATTGTTTACCATAAAAGTTACGGCTTCCGTAACGTGTATACTCAGATAGTTCGGAATCACCCTATAAGCATATACTGAAGAGAACATAAAGTCCGGAGCTTTCTCCATGGTTTTCAATCTTACATAGGAAGACTCAAAGCCATAGTAAGCCATTGCAAACAGCAGAAACGGAAGCACGGCTACAAACAAAAATCCGTTTATTTTTTCATCATTTTTTATCAACATATCAAAAACAGATTCTTATTTTTTAAATAATAATTGGGGTTTAAAATACATTTCATCAAAAGGGAACTTTTACAAAAGTAGAATATTTTATTGATTTCCAGCCAAAACTTATCCCTAATTATTTTGATGTAATTCTTAAAAATTTAAATTTGCAGACTTGATTCAAATGCAATGCATCGCTTTTTTATATTTTTATATTATCTGATTTCCAGAAACAAAATTCTTTCTGCTTTTACAGCATTAGGAATTGCCCTCGTATGTCTTTTCTTTGCTTCTAAGATTAATTTTGAAGAAGATATCAATCAGATCATCCCTAAAAATGAAAAATCTGACCTTACGGCAAAAGTCCTTAAACAGCTTAATTTTTCGGATAAGATTATTGTTATCATAGAAAATAAGTCCGGCGAAGACAGCTTCCAGCTTTCTGAAACGGCAGATACTTTTTTACAGAAAACAGAGCCTTTACAAAAGTACATAGGTTCTATCCAGGGAAAAGTAAACGATAATGAAATCTCTGAAACCTTTGATTTTGTGAATCAGAACCTCCCTTTATTCCTCAATGAAAATGATTATAAAGAGATTGAAAGGAAGCTTCAGAAAGACAGCATTGCCAAGCAGATTGAGGATAATTATATATCTCTGGTTTCTCCTACCAGCCTTGTTACTAAGGAATTCATCAAAAAGGACCCTTTGGGACTGACTTTTTTAGGAATTAAAAAATTAAACGCTTTAAATATCAGCAAGGATTTCAAACTGGAAGACAGCTATATTGTAACCAAAGACGGCAAAAATCTTCTGCTTTTTATTGAACCTAAAAATAAAAGCAACGATACCAAGGCCAATGAAGCTTTTATTGACCAGCTTACTACCATAAAAGACAATCTTAACAAACAGTTCAAAGGAAAAACGGAGATCAGTTATTTCGGTTCTCCTGTGATTGCGGTAGCCAATGCCAAACAGATTAAAAAAGACATTCAGAATACGGTTGTGATTTCCATGACGGTACTTCTGGTCCTTCTGATCTATTATTTCAGAAATTTCTTTACCCCAATCATTGTCTTTCTTCCTACAGTTTTCTCTGTTTTACTGGCGTTATTGGTTTTATACTTTATTAAGGATAAAATTTCTGCCATTTCATTGAGTGTAGGGGCCATCCTTATTGGAATTACCATAGATTATGCACTGCATATTCTTACCCATTACAAACACAATAATAATATTGAGGAGCTTTATAAAGAAATTACCCAGCCCATTATATTAAGTAGTGCCACTACTGCGGTTTCCTTTCTATGCCTGGTATTTGTGCGTTCTGAAGCCTTAAAGGATCTGGGACTTTTTGCTGCCATTACAGTTATTTTATCGTCCATTACGGCATTAATTATTGTTCCTCAGCTTTATAAGCCAAAACATTCTGAAGAAAAGCTTAATACCAATTTTATTGATAGAATCGGTTCTTATCCGTACGAAAAAAACAAGCCTTTGATTATTGGCTGTTCTGTTATCATCCTGGCATGTTTATTTGGATTCAGGCATGTAGGTTTTAATGAAGATATTGGAGATCTGAACTACATTCCAAAGGAAATGAAAATCAGTGAGGCCAAACTTCAAAAGCTTTCAGATATTACTTCAAAATCCATTTACACGATTTCTTATGGAAGTTCTGAAGAGCAGGCTCTGGCCAGAAACTCTCAATTAAACACTTTCCTGGAACAGGAGAAAAAAGACGGTAAAATTCTTAGCTATAACTCGATTGGAAACATTGTTCTGTCTGAGAAAGATCAGCAAAAGAAAATTAAGGACTGGGAAAACTTCTGGAATGACAGTAAAAAGAATCAAACTGTTTCTGAGCTCATCAGTAACGGAAATAAATTCGGGTTCAACAGCTCTGCTTTTGACAATTTCAATGAGGTTTTAAATAAAAACTACTCTACATTAGGTATCAAAGACTATGAAAAAGTGAAAGCACTTCAGCTTTCAGAGTTCATGAGCAATGAAAATGGTTTTTATACGGTTTCCAATGTAGTAAAGGTTGACGAGAGCAAAAGAGACGCCTTCATCAAGGATATTGAAAAGAAGCATGATGCCATTGCAATTGACCGTCAGCAGATGAATGAAAACTTTTTAGGCTTATTAAAAAGAGACTTCAATACGCTGATCAATTATTCTCTTCTGGCTATTATTTTAACCATTATTGTCTTCTTCAGAAATTTCGAACTGACGGTTCTTACCATGTTTCCTATTGTTCTGACAGGAGTGGTAACCGCCGGAATTTTATATTTCTTAGGACTGGAATTAAATATTTTCAGTACAGTAGTTTGTACACTGGTCTTCGGAGTTGGAGATGATTTCAGCATTTTCCTTACGCAGGCAATGCAAAAGGAGCATACCACAGGAAAGAATGAACTTCCTACTTACAGAACATCTATTATTTTAGCAGTATTCACAACCATTTTATCCATTGGATCATTAATTTTTGCAAAACATCCTGCTTTACATTCATTGGCTTTGGTGGCTTTAATCGGAATGTTCTCCGTGATTATCATTACTTCTACCTTATACCCTTTCTGGTTCAGGTTATTGATTACCAATAGAGCGAAAAAAGGACTTTCACCAATAACATTCAGGCTTTTTATTATATCTGTATTTTCTTTTTTATATTATGGACTTGGAGGGCTGATATTTTCAGCTATAGGAAGCTTCTTTGTGAAAAACTCAAAGGGCAAAACGTTGAATATTATCAAACTTATTTTAGCTAAATTTTTAACTTCTGTTCTGTATTCGAATCCATTTGTAAAGAAGAAGGTCATTACAAATCCGAATGAAGATTTCAGCAAACCAGCTGTTATTATTGCCAATCACACCTCTTTTCTGGACACGTTGGCCATTGCAATGGCTACCCATAAGATCATTTATTTAGTGAACGACTGGGTGTATAAATCTCCTGTATTTGGAAAACTGGTAAGAGCGCTGGGTTTTTATCCGGTTTCTCAAGGTATAGAAAATGGAATGGATAAATTGAAGGAAAAAATTGCACAAGGCTATTCTTTGGTAGTTTTCCCTGAAGCAGAACGTTCTTATTCCAATGATGTGAAGAGATTCCATAAAGGAGCATTCTATCTTGCCGAACAGTTTGAGCTGGATGTTCTTCCGTTGTATATTCACGGAAATTCTGAAGTACTTCCGAAAGGCGACTTCATTATTTATGATGGAAGCATCACGGTAAAAGTGGGTGACAGAATCAGTAAGGATGATCTGAGCTTTGGTAAAAATTATTCCGAAAGAACAAAAAAGATCAACGCTTACTACAGAGAAGAGTTTGCTAAGTTGAGAGAAGAGATAGAGGACGAAAATTATTTTAAAAAGCAGCTATTCTTAAGCTATCTATATAAGGATAATGAAGTGGTAACAGAAGTAAAAAAAGATTTCAATGCTAATAAATCGGTTTACTTTGAATTGAATAAACATATTGCGGATGACGCCAATATTCTGCATATTGCGGATGATTTTGGACAGAAAGATGCTTTATTAACCCTTTATCAAGCCAGTAGAAGAGTTTTCTCATGGATCAGGAATGAAGATAAGAGAGCAATAGCAGCCCATAACTATCTGGTAAAAAGAAGGAAGATCAATTATATAAAAGATCTGTCTGAAATTAATAAAAAGATTGATGCTCTTCTGATTTCTGATGACCGTTTTGATCTCAGCGAAATCAAGAATCTTCCTGAAACCATCATTTTCATCAATACCAGAAACAAGACGGTAGAAAGTGAAAATCACACATTAAAATTCGGTTCTGAATCATTAAAAGTATTTAAAACTGAATAATACATATGAAAAACATATTTTTGTAAACACTAAAAAGATTCCATGAAAAAGAATATACTTGTCATATATTATTCTCAAACCGGCCAACTGGAGGATATTGTGAGAAATATTGCCAAGCCTTTTGAAGCCCAAAAGGAAGAATATGATGTTACCTTTTACAATATCAAGTTAAAGGAAGACTTTCCTTTTCCCTGGCCAAGTGATGTTTTTTTCAACACCTTCCCGGAATCTTATTTACAAATACCTAAGGAAATTGTACCTCCTTCAGAAGAAATATTGAGCAAAAAGTATGACCTCATCCTGTTCGGGTATCAGGTATGGTATCTCACGCCATCTATCCCGATTATTTCATTTCTGAAAAGTGGCTATGCAGAACAAATCTTAAAGGACACACCTGTAGTTACTATTTCCGGAACCCGAAATATGTGGATGCTTTCCCAGGAAAAGCTGAAAGTATATTTAAGAGATTTAAAAGCCAAACTTGTTGGAAACATTGCATTAGTAGACAGACATGATAATTATACCAGTGTACTGACGATTCTTCGCTGGTTAACCACAGGGCAAAAGGAGAAATCCGGTATGCTTCCCGCAGCTGGAGTTTCAGATGAAGAAATTACAGGTTCGGTAAAATATGGAACAATCATCGAAAAGCATTTTAAAAACAATGATCTGGAAAATTTACAACCGGATCTTGTAAAAAATGGAGCTATTGAAATCCGTCCGTTTTTAGTGCGTGTAGAAAAGGTTGGGAACAAGATTTTCACAGTATGGTCTCATCTGATTATCAAGAAAAAAGAGAAACGTCCATTGCTGATAAAATTCTTTAAGGTATATTTGATGGCAGCGATATGGATTATCTCACCTGTCGTTTTGGTGTTACACCTGCTTACAACCCCTATATTTTGGTTTAAAAGACAAAAACAAAAAAGATATTTACAAGGAATTAATTTAAAATAGAATGTACGACGTATTTATAACAAAAGCTTCAAAATTTTTACCCAATGAACCGGTAGCAAATGATGAAATGGAAACATATCTGGGGCTTATCAATGACGCACCTTCTAAAGCCAGATCACTTATTTTAAGAAATAATAAAATCACTACAAGATATTACGCTTTAGATAAAGAAGGAAATCCTACGCATACCAATGCACAGCTTACCGCAAAAGCCATTGAAGGACTTTTTGATGAGAACTTCAAAAAAGAAGATATGAAGTTATTATCGGTAGGAACTACTTCTCCCGATCAGATCCAACCTTCACACGCTTCTATGGTTCACGGTGAACTGAATATTGGAAAATCTATTGAAATCAATACTGCAACCGGACTGTGTAACTCAGGGATGAATGCTCTAAACTATGGATTCCTTTCTGTAAGAGCTGGTGTACAGGAAAGTGCTGTATGTGCTGGCTCTGAAAGAATGTCTGCATGGATGACAGCTGATAAATTCAATCACGAAGCGGAAAATTTAAAATTACTGGAAGAAAGACCGATTATTGCTTTTAAAAGAGAATTCCTGAGATGGATGCTTTCTGACGGAGCAGGTGCTTTCCTATTAGAAAATAAACCGAGAGAAAACGGAATCTCTTTAAAAGTAGAATTCATTGATTTCTATTCCTACGCTCACGAAATCGAAGCATGTATGTATGCAGGATGCGAAAAGCAGGAAGATGGAAGCTTAAAATCATGGGCAGATTACCCATCTGATTCCTGGTTGAAAGACTCTATTTTTGCTATTAAACAGGACACGAAAATCCTTGACAAATACATCCTTGTAAAAGGAGCGGAAAGCTTAAGAGCTTCTTTCGATAAACATAATCTTGATCCTGCAAAAATTGACCATGTATTGGCTCACATCTCTTCAGGATACTTCAAAGATGGATTGAAAGAGGAATTCGCTAAAAAAGGAATGGATTTCCCTGCTGAAAAATGGTTCTACAACCTTTCAAGTATTGGAAATATCGGTGCCGGATCTATCTTCGTCGCATTAGAAGAACTAATGAACTCCGGAACATTGAAAAAAGGAGAAAAAGTACTTCTTTGTGTTCCTGAGAGTGGAAGATTTGCCTATTCTTGTTCTTTATTAACGGTCTGCTAATGGAAAACAGACTGCCAACATCCGATACAGATTTTGTACAAAGTCTCATCCCGCAACGTGCCCCGTTTGTAATGGTACACGAGTTGTCAGAATATTCTGAAAACCATCTTATTTCCGGATTTGAAATAAAAGAAGACAACCTTTTTGTTCATGAAGGATCTTTTCAGGCTTCCGGACTTATTGAACATCAGGCACAAAGTGTAGCCCTTCATACAGGATACAAATACTATCTGCTTGGAAAAGACGCTCCAACAGGATATATTGGAGCCATCAAATCCTTTGAAGCTGAAGTATTGCCTAAAGTTGGAGATCAACTGAAATCTGAGGTAACCATCCTCAATGAAGTAATGGGAGTAACACTTGTAGACATTGTTACCAAATTAAACGGTGAAGTGATTGCAAAATCTCAAATGAAAACCGCTGTAAAATAATTTTTTAATGGAAATCAGGGAAGAAAATATCATCAATATACACAACTTTTTACCTCATCGTGAACCGATGCTGATGGCAGACTATATCCTGGAACTGACCAAGGAAAAAGTAGTGACTTCCTTTGAAATAAAAGATGACAATATCTTTGTTCATAACAATGAATTGGCTGAAGCCGGTTTAATTGAAAATCTGGCCCAAACCTGCTCATCCATCCTTGGACAAAGTTTCTTCGAAAATCCGGAAGCAGATACCAAAGTGATAGGCTTTATCACCAATATCAAAAAGATTGAGATCTTCGGACTTCCAAAAGTAAATGACAAAATCATTTCAAAAGCATCACTGATTTCCCAGTTTGAAAACATCTGCCACATTTTCTGCGAAACCTTCAATAATGACGAATTGTTGATTAGGGCAGAGATTAACCTGTTTATTCAGGAGGTAAAATCGTAAAAAGAAAGAAAAAGACTATAAAAGCTGTACATTTTGTGCAGCTTTTTTGTTTTTACAATGATTTCTTTTTGTTTTTAACGCTATGATCGCAAAGAAATGCCTAGTCTTATTTTTTCACGTTCGCAAAGGCGTTGCACTCAGCTAAGACTTCTGCCTGTCTTTGAAAAGGTTATTGCGTGAAGAATGAATAAGTTTCGGCTAAAGCCAGATGAATTTTATCTCTTTATTTAGGCGGGCTAAAGCCCACCTCTATTGAATTAAAAACTTACACTTCAATCAAAGGTATTCCCTTTGCTGAGTGAAACGCCCTTGCGATCGAAAACAACCGCATTTAATAATCCTTTGCGAACTTTGCGTTAAAATCAAATGCTTTTTAAACGCCATGATCGCAAGGGAAATCCTTGGTCTTATTATTTTTTAGTTCGCAAAGGTGTTTCACTTAGCTAAGATCTATCACTATTTTTGAGTAGAGAGTATTGCGTGCAGAATAAATAAGTTTTGGCTAAAGCCAAACGAATTTTATCTCTTTATTTAGGCGGGCTAAAGCCCACCTCTATTGAAATAAAAACTCACACGTCAATCAAAGGTATTCCCTTTGCTGAGTGAAACATCCTTGCGATCGAAATTAACCATATTTACATAATCATTTGCGAACTTTGCGTTATAACAAATTTCTCCAAAATAATCGTGTCCATTTGTGGAATTATTTGTGATATTCGTGTTAAAACAGCGGCATATTTCACGTGAAACATTCTACAATACTGTGAAACATTCACTATCAGACAAATACCTTATTTAAACAAAAAAAGTGGAACATTTCTGCCCCACTTTACCTATTATTAAAACTAAAATATTAGTATCCGAAAATCTCTTCAAGAGACACCTCTTGGAATGTTCCCATTTTATTGATAGATTCCATATTCAGGTTTTCTTTCTTACCGATAATTGCGGTGTTGTATTGTACAGGTTTCACTTCTGTATTATAGAATCCTGTTAGCTGAGGCAGTGTTAATCCCTGAATTTCAGCATAAGTATCTTTTCTAAGGTCATAATCAACCCCTAATTTTTTAAGTGCTAACTGACTGAAGAAAATATTTGTTCTGTTAATTCTGTTGGAAGCAATCTGTTTTAATGCTGAACCTCTTGCATTTTCAAACTGTGTTGGAATTTGCGGTAACTCAACCATTAGTTCGCTCATTGCATTTACAGCTAATGGAAGTTTATTCGCCTGTGTTCCGATATAATTCGTGATATAGTTCGCATGTCCTTTCTCTGAAGCATTTGCATAAGAAACATATGCAGAATAAGCCAGGGACTTACTTTCTCTGATCTCCTGGAAAACAATAGAAGATAATCCTCTTCCAAAGTACTCATTGAAAACATTAGCCTTTCCGAAGTTGCTTAGGTTTACAGGACTTCCTTTCGCTACTTTAGCCATTTCCATCTGTACCATGTCATAATTTGTGAAATAGACTTTTCCTGTTGTTGCAGGCTCTGCATACTCTTTAGCTTTTGCAGGCTGCAGACTTGCATTCACAATATAAGGCTGTACTGCTTTCTCCATTCCTGCCTTATCCTGTCCGTAAAGAAGAACTTCGTATGGATACTGGTTCAGTGTTTTGATTTTCTTCACTAACTCTACAGCGTCAATGCTTTCAAGGCGGGCTTTAGAAATCACATCCGTCATTCTTGAATCTTTTCCATACTTTGCATAGTTGGAAAGGGCTCCCATAATTCTCACTTTATCTTTCTTAGCAGCTTCTCTGGCTTCAAGAATAGTTTTCACTGTTTGGCTGTAAACAGCTTTATCTGCCTTTACATTCGTCATCCAATGATTCATCAGTTCTACCCCTTTCTTCATATTGCCTTCAAGCCCTGATAAAGTAACCGTAGTTTGGTCATTAGATGTTCTGAAACTATAAGTAATTCCTAACTTATAAAACTCTTCTTTCAGCTGCTCCGGAGTATATTTATCGGTCCCCAGATATTCAAAAAAAGTTCCTGCTAATGAAAGTTCCTTATCATTGTCTGTTCCGAAAGGGAAAACATAGCTTACCTGGGCAATTTCATTGTATTTATTCTTTACGAAACTTACCGTCTTGTCTTTTACCTTTGAAGTCTGAATTGCTGTTTTATAATCGATAAATTCAGGCTTAATTTCTGCAACCTTGGTATTTAAAATATCTTTAAGGAAAGGTGATTGCGCTTCCCTGTTCAGTTTAATTGGGGTAATTCCTGGGTTTTCTACTCGAACAAGCTTATCATTCACTCCTTTTTCTTTGTAAACTACGACATAGTTATCTTTAAAGAAATCATTCGCAAACTTTACTACATCAGCCTTAGTGATCTTTTCATACTGATTGATCTCATCCAGCTCCTGCTCCCACGTTCTTCCTTTGATATAGGAATCATAAAGTTCTGTTGCCAAGCCATCCGCAGTTTCCAACCCTTTCATGCGCTGAACCTTTTTATCATTGACGATAGCTTTCAGCATCCAATCAGGGAATTGTCCTTTTTTAACTAAATCAAGCTGATCTAACAATAGTTTCTTAGCTTCATCAAAACTTTGTCCGTCCTTAGGAGTTACCACTAATGCAAATGTTCCATACATTTTGAATGGTGATTCATAAGCTCCTGCTCCTAATGTTTTCTGCTTTTGATTGATATTAAGGTCAATTAATCCAGCATCTCCTCTGTTGCTTAAAATCTCAGCAACAACATCTGCTAACCTCGCCTCCTGAGTTCCGTAAGAATCAGTTCTCCACGCCATAGTCATTCTTGGAGTAGACGGACTTTTTACCGTTCTGGAAACAATCTGAGTCATCGGCTCTTCTGTTACCATCTTTTTCATCGGCAGTTCCTTGTACTTAAATGCTCCGAAATATTGATCAACTAATTTTATAGTTTTATCAAAATCAAGGTCTCCAACCAATACAACCGCCATGTTATTTGGAACATAATACGTATCAAAATACTTATGAATTGCTACCATTGAAGGGCTCTTCAGGTGTTCAGAAGTACCGATAGTCGTTTGCTGTCCGTTCGGGTGTTTTGGGAAAAGTGCTTCCATCAAAGCATAGTTTACCAAACGTCCGTCATTATCCTGTGCTCTGTTATACTCTTCATACACTGCTTCCAGTTCTGTATGGAAAAGACGAAGAACCAGCTCTGAAAAACGTTCCTTTTCAACTCTTAACCATTTTTCAAGTTCATTGGATGGAATATTGTTTTTGTAAACCGTTTCATCCAACCAGGTATGAGCATTGGTTCCGGTAGCTCCCAGTGAAGAAATTGCTTTATCATATTCATTGGCAATAGCATATTTTGATGCTTCCTGAGAAACCTCATCAATCTTTTTGTACAGTTCTTTCTTCTTTGCAGGATCTTTTTCTGCCTTATGCTGCTCATAAAGATCGGAAATCTGTTGTAGCAAAGCTTTTTCCTTTGCCCAATCCTGAGTTCCAAGTTTTGAAGTTCCTTTGAAAACCATATGCTCTAAGTAATGAGCCAATCCGGTATTATCACTCGGGTCATTATTTGATCCTGTTCTTACCGGAATATAAGTCTGGATTCTCGGGGCATCTTCGTTTTTAGCAAGATAAACCTTTAATCCGTTTTTCAGGGTATACACTCTTACCCCAGCCTGGTCATTTTTTACAGTTTCATACGTATACCCTTGGGCATCAGTTAGTTTTTGAGTATCGAATTTCTGAGCCATAGCACTAAGCATGCAGAAAAGCGAAACAGAAATAAAAAATTTCTTCATAGTGGTTGTTTAATTTTATATTCAAATTTCTAATCCATTAGTCTTATGACAGGAGGCACTTGTTACAGCGTCCCTCAATATAAACATACATCATAAGTATTAACAGTATTTCTTAAGATTTCATTACCCCTAAATAGTTAAACATCTCCGGATAAAAACAGAAGAAAACATAAAATCTCTTCCCACCGATAAGCTTAGGAAGAAAATACAAAAACCATTTTCCCTCTTATTAAAACGGAGAAAGACAATGGCCCGCTTTATCATCAGATTTTGACTAAAAATCTGATACAGCCTTTATTTTAGAACGATTTCCTCATCAGATTTGGCATAATTTTCATATTATGTATTTTCACTATTTTAGCCAACTGATTAAAAAAATCCAGAACAGATAAAATAAAGTTTATCCGGAATCTAAAAAATTAAACATTATTCAGATGAAAAAACAAGACCTGCCTCAAGACGAAAGTAATCTGAAATCCGCCAACATGACAGAAGTACTGTATGTAACGGATGAAAATGATAATTATACAACAGCCAACAGTACAGGCTGGGATGCAAAAAAAGCGGCTTTGGATGAATCCATGGAATTGATTTATGAGAGAATTGAGGAAGCAAAGCAAAACGTTGCCAATAATATCGTAAGCCCTATCGTTTATTTTATGGAACTGAATAAAATGGACCTGGGAGTACTGTCCTCTTATGTAGGAATGTGGCAATGGAGGGTAAAAAGACATTTTAAGCCCAAAGTATTTAAAACACTAAGTGAAACTGCACTGAAAAAATATGCCGATGCTTTCGGGATTTCAGTGAATGAACTCAAAAACTTCGACGGGAAATAAATAAAGTAAAACACGCTTTATTTACCTATGAAAAAGATATAAACTGCAAATGAAATTAAACTTTGAACACCATCAGACTGCGCATTGCGAAAACGGTGTTGCTTCTAATCTACTGCTTAACAGAGGACTGAAACTAAGTGAACCTATGATCTTCGGAATCGGTTCAGGATTGTTTTTTGTCTACCTTCCCTTTTTAAAGGTGAATTTTGCTCCGGGCTTCAGCTATCGTCCGATGCCGGGTGCTATTTTCAGTAAAGCAGCGAAAAGATTAGGAATTAAAATCAAAAGAGAAAAATTCTCAAATCCTCAAGATGCTCAAAAGGCACTGGAAAGAAATTTAGAACAGAATATCCCTACAGGACTTCAGGTAGGTGTTTTTAACCTCACCTATTTTCCGGAAGAATATAAATTCCACTTCAATGCCCACAACCTGGTTGTATATGGGAAAGAAGACGGAAAATTCCTCATCAGTGATCCGGTAATGGATTACACCACAACGCTTACAGAAGCAGAACTGGAAAAAGTAAGATATGCCAAGGGGGCGCTTCCTCCAAAAGGGCATATGTACTATCCAATTTATATTCCGGAAGATATTCACTTGGAAGAAGCTATAAAAAAAGGGATTAAGGATACCTGCAAAAACATGCTGGCTCCCGTACCGCTTATTGGAGTAAAAGCTATGAGATGGGTTGCTAAAAGTATCCCGAAATGGGCCGAAAAGAAAGGGACAAAAGTTACCAACCATTATCTGGGACAGCTGATAAGAATGCAGGAAGAAATCGGGACCGGAGGCGGAGGCTTCAGGTTTATCTATGGAGCATTCCTTCAGGAAGCATCCGTCATTCTTAAAAACGATGAATTAAAAGAGCTTTCAAAGGAAATTACCGCTATTGGTGATCTTTGGAGAGACTTTGCCGTAGATATTGCGAGAGTTTACAAAAACAGAAATGCTAAAAGCGATATCTACAACACTTTATCAAAAACAATGCTTCATATTGCAGATTTAGAAGAAGCTTTCTATAAAAAACTGAGAAAAGCAATCTGATATGGCAGAGAATATGATTGAGATTAAAAATCTATATAAAAAATACAAAAATTCTGATGAGTTTTCTGTCAATGATATCTCTTTGAATATTGACAAAAACGAAATCTATGGAATTCTTGGGCCAAACGGAGCAGGAAAAACAACTTTAATTTCCATGCTTTCGGGTTTAATTAAACCTACTTCAGGGCAATTTACGATTAACGGATTGTCTCCACAAAAAGACAATTTCAAGATCAGGCAGATTATGGGTATTGTTCCACAGGAATATGCGCTGTATCCTACCCTTACAGCCAAAGAAAACCTTATGTTCTTCGGAAGTTTATACGGATTGAAGCATAAGCAGCTTATCAGGACTATTGATGAATCCCTGGAAATTATGGGTCTTTCAAAATTTGCCAATAAACAGGTAGGACAATTCTCCGGAGGGATGAAACGCCGCTGCAACCTCATCGCCGGAACGCTTCACAATCCCAAAGTTCTGTTTTTGGATGAGCCAACTGTAGGAGTAGATGTACAATCCAAAAAAGTAATCATAGATTTCCTTTTAGAACTGAATAAAAACGGAACGTGCATTATCTATACTTCTCACCACCTTTCTGAAGCGGAAGAATTCTGTACCAAGATTGCGATTATAGACAAAGGAAGAATTCATGCTGTGGGAACTCCTGAAGAACTGGTTTCTCAGATCGCCCATGCAGAAAACTTAGAAGATGTTTTCATTTCATTAACCGGAAAAGAATTAAGAGATGTTGTTGTATAAACTGTGGAGAAGTTTTATTAAGGAAATTCTTCTGCTGAAAAGAGATATCGGAGGAATTGTCATTATTTTCGTAATGCCGTTGCTTTTAATTGTAACCATTACCCTGATTCAGGATTCTACCTTTAAAAATCTTGAAGGTTCAAAAATCCCGATCATTTTTATCGATAATGATAAGTCTGAAGTTTCTAAAAATATAAAAGGTGAGCTTGAAAACAGCAAGACTTTTCAACTTTTGACCAATTTCAACGAAAAATCAGCACAAGATGCTGTATTTGCAGGAGAATACCAGATGGCCATCGTGATTCCTGAAAATCTTACAAAAGATTTAAATTCCAATATCGATTCTAAAGTTCAGACAATTGTAAGCTCATTTGGATTGGAAGGTGATTCTGCAAAAACAAAAATAGCAGCTCCTAAAGCCAAAGCGATTCATTTGTATTTTGACCCGGCTACCAATGCTGGATTCAAAAACTCTGTGATAAATTCCGTGAACAAAATGGTTTTTGAGATCGAAAATAAAAAGATCTATAAAGCCTTCCAGGATCAGTTGGGAACCGAGGAAAATCTTGAAGAAAATAAAAACCTTATCAGCTTCAAGGAAATCACCCCGAAAAAAGGGGAAATGGACATTATGCCGAATTCTGTTCAGCACAATGTTCCTGCTTGGACTCTTTTCGCGATTTTTTTCATTGTTGTCCCTTTATCCATCAATCTTGTCAAAGAAAAAAGCCAGGGAACAAGTGTAAGAGCAAGAATAAGCCCTACTCCTTATTTCGTACATATTTTAGGAAAAACATTTACTTATCTTATTATCTGCCTTATTCAGTTTTTATTGATGGTAGCTGTAGGGATTTATCTTTTCCCATACATGGATCTTCCGGCGTTTGATGTATCCGGAAAAATGGTCCAGCTTGTAACGGTAACCTTATTTGCTGGGTTAGCAGCCATTGGATTTGGAGTATTATTAGGAACTATTGCAGATACACAGGAACAATCCGCACCTTTTGGAGCAACATCAGTTGTGGTATTAGCGGCGATCGGAGGAATCTGGGTTCCGGTATTTCTGATGCCTGAATTCATGCAGACCGTAGCCAAATTTTCCCCTATGAACTGGGGATTGAATGCTTATTATGATATTATTTTAAGAAACAGCGGAATCGGAGGGATTGCCAAAGAACTGGTATTCCTGTTTTTATTTTACATTGCCACCGTATCCATCTCTATTTTCTACGAAAGAAAACTTCATAATATTTAATCTATTTTATTACTAATATTGTCAGAAAGTTTCTGACACCATTAAAACAAAACTCAGGAAGAAAAAACATGCAGTCTAACGAAAATATATTAACCTGTACTGAAGAAGTAAGAGTACGATTCAATGAGACAGATCCGCTGGGTATTGTCTGGCATGGCCATTATATCGTTTATTTTGAAGACGGAAGGGAAGCATTCGGACGCCAGCATGGCCTTACTTATCTTGATATTCAGAAAGCTGGCTATGTAACCCCTATCGTAAAAAGTACCTGCGAACATTTTCTTCCCTTAAAATATGGAGAAACCTTCAGAATTGTGACCACTTTTGTCAATTCTGTTTCCGCAAAGCTTATTTATAAGTATGAGCTTTTCAATCAGGAAAATCAATTAGTATGCAGTGGAGAAACCATCCAGGTGTTTCTGGACAGCAACGGAAGTTTATGCTTATACAATCCGGAGTTTTTTCAAACCTGGAAAGATAAAATGGGATTATCATGAAGAAGGAAATTTATATTACAGACTATAACTGCGTAACTCCCCTCGGTTTTGATGTGGATTCTAACTGGAATGCACTTGTATCCGGACAATCAGGGGTTACTTTACATAAAATTATAGAAAGCCAGGACGCATTCTATGCATCGGTGATTGATTCTGAAAAGCTGGAGAATGAATTTGGGAGAATTTTCACTCAAAAGACCAATCTGAAATTCACAAGACTGGAAAAAATGCTTCTTTTAAGCATGAAACCTTTGATTGAAAAGCATCCTGTAACTGAAGACACAGCTTTCATCCTTTCAACAACAAAAGGAAATATCAGCTTATTAAAAAATCAGGCTGAATTACCGGATGGTGTTTATCTATCACAATTAGCACAAAAAATTGCTGATTTTTTCGGATTTAAAACCAAACCTATTGTAGTTTCCAATGCGTGTGTATCAGGAGTAATGGCTATTGCCGTTGCCAAGAATATGATTCAGGCGGGAAGATATAAAGATGCCTTCGTAATCGCAGGAGATGAAATTACTGAATTTGTGATCTCAGGATTTAATTCGTTTCAGGCCATTGGATCAGAACCCTGCAAACCTTATGATAAAAACCGGAACGGAATCAATATCGGAGAGGCAGCAGCTGCAGCTTATATTACTTCAGAGCCTTCCGAAAACGAGACATTCAGATTTAAAGTCTTAGGAGATTCTGCCATCAACGATGCCAACCATATTTCAGGTCCATCCAGAACAGGAGACGGTTTATATGGAAGCATCAAAAATGCGATGATGGAAGCCCATGTTTCTTCAGAAGAAATCGATTTTATATCTGCCCACGGAACGGCAACATTATATAACGATGAAATGGAAAGCATTGCCTTCAGCAGAATGGAGCTGCAAAATATCCCTCTGAACAGTATGAAGGGCTATTACGGACACTGCTTAGGTGCATCCGGATTGCTGGAAAGTATCATTTCTATGGAATCTGCTCTTCAAAACACTTTGATCCCATCTAAAAACTTTGAAGAAATGGGAGTGTCTCAACCTTTGAATATCATTAAAGAAAACCAACCTGCAAGCATCAGATATATTCTGAAAACGGCTTCTGGTTTTGGTGGGTGTAACGCGGCACTTGTATTGGAAAAATGTTAAAATGAATAGGATGAAGAAAATAAGCAGCTGCACCATAGAACATTCAAAAATAACCGTTGACGGAAACCTTATTTTTGAAACCGAAAGCAATACATTTCCGGAATTTGCGAAAGAAGCCTATAAAAACCTAGAGCTCAGCTATCCGAAATTTCATAAAATGGACAGTTTAAGTAAACTGGCCTTTCTTGCTGCTGAAATGCTTTTAAAAGAAGAAGACCAAAGCAGAACAGCATTAGTTTTTGCTAACAAATCATCCAGCCTGGATACTGATTTTAAATACCAGGAAAGCATCAACTCCCATGAAAACTACTTCCCCAGTCCAGCAGTCTTTGTTTATACCTTACCCAATATCTGTGTGGGAGAAATTAGCATTAAACACAAAATGCAGACAGAGAATGCTTTCTTCGTTTTGGATGAATTTGATGAAAAATTTTTAAACGATTATGCTGAAAATATCCTTCAATCCGGAAAAGCCGATAAAGTATTGTGTGGCTGGGTTGAATTATTTCAGGAAAATTACAAAGCTTTTGTATATTTGCTAACCTTGTAAAAATGTAACAATATAACAATGTGGAAATGTAACAATTTTAAATATTGATAAACTGGTACATGGATACATTGGTAAATTAATTAAATTATGGAAAACTTAAAAACAGAATTGAAGCACAAAATTATCGAAGTACTTAACCTTGAAGACGTTTCTGTAGAGGAAATCAAAGACGCAGATCCGTTATTCGGAGGTGGGTTAGGATTGGATTCTATTGATGCTTTGGAATTGATCGTTCTTCTGGATAAAGATTATGGAATAAAATTAGCCGATCCTAAAAAAGGAAAGGAAATTTTCCAATCTATCGATACCATGGCTAAATTCATCGAAGATAACAGAACAAAATAAATTAATATAACTGTTTAACGGTGTATCAATGTACTAAGAAGAATTGGTAAACTGTTACATTGATACATTGTTACATTATTTAATAGAATGAGTCAAAAAATTGCCATAACAGGAATGGGCATCATTTCCTCCATCGGAAACAATGTGGAGGAAAATTTTATTTCATTACGGTCCGGAAAACATGGTATTTCAGATATTCAGATGTTTGAAACCCGCCACGCCGGAGCTATTAAAACCGGTGAAATAAAATTATCCAATGAGGAACTTGTACAGAAGCTTCAATTACATGATGATAATAACGTAACAAGAACATCCTTATTAGGGATGGTTGCCGCTAAAGAAGCTGTAGAAAGTGCAGGAATATCCGATATCAACGGGTACAGAACCGGATTAATCTCTTCCACCAGCGTTGGAGGAATGGATATCACTGAAAAATATTTCTACTCTTACGAAGACTTTCCTGAAAAGCAAAAATACATTGACGCCCATGATGCCGGAAATTCCTCATTGGCTATTGCTGATCATTTAGGATTAAAAGGCATGGTTTCTACCATCAGCACAGCCTGCTCATCGGCAGCAAATGCCATCATGATGGGAGCCAAACTTATTAAAAACGGAGTTCTGGATCGTGTAATCGTTGGTGGAACAGATTCCCTTTCAAAATTTACACTGAACGGGTTCAATACCCTGATGATTCTTACAGACTCTTACAACACTCCTTTTGATAACAACAGAAAAGGATTAAATCTTGGAGAAGCAGCCGCTTTTTTAGTACTGGAATCTGAAGAGGTTGTTAAAAAAGAAAATAAACAGGTGCTGGCTTATCTTTCCGGATATGGAAATGCTAATGATGCCCATCATCAAACTGCTTCTTCTGAAAACGGACAGGGAGCATTTTTAGCAATGCAGCAGGCCCTGAAAATTTCAGGCTTACAAAAAGAAAACATCGATTATATCAATGTTCATGGAACAGCAACTCCTAATAATGATTTGTCTGAAGGAATTGCCATGATCAGAATATTTGGAGAAAATAATGTTCCTGAATTCAGCTCTACAAAGGCATTTACAGGACATACACTGGCTGCCGCAGCCGGAATTGAAGCTGTATTTTCAATTTTAGCGATGCAGCACAGCCTTATTTTCCCAAACCTGAATTTTAAAACGAAAATGGAAGAGTTTGATCTCACTCCGGTTACTGAGCTGAAGGAGAAAAATATCAATCATGTTCTTTCCAATTCATTTGGATTTGGAGGAAACTGTTCCACCTTAATATTCTCTAAATCATGAGTACAGTATACATCAACAGTGCATCCTGTATCTCTGTTCAGGACACTTTAAACGAAAATATCCTTCAGAATCTTAAGCCGGAAAACTCCGCAAAGATTATAAAAGCCATAGAACCTAACTACAAAGAATTCATTCCGCCTGCCATGATCAGGAGAATGTCTAAAACTGTTAAAATGAGTTCTGTAGCTTCTCATTACGCTTTAAAAGAAGCTGGAATTGAAAAACCGGATGCCATTATTGTAGGAACCGGAATGGGATGTTCACAGGATTCTGAAAAGTTCCTGAAAAACGTGATTGATCATCATGAAGAATTTTTAACTCCAACATTTTTCATTCAGTCTACCCATAATACCGTTGCAGGTCAGATTGCACTGGGATTACAATGCCACGCCTACAACTTTACCTATGTAAATACTTCTTCGTCGCTGGAGTTTTCATTATTGGATGCCCAACTTCAGATTAAGGATGGCGAAGCTGAAAATATACTGGTTGGGGCTACCGATGAGCAGACCGACAGGACTATGGAACTCTACTGCCTGAATAATACCATTAAAAAAGAATCAGATCTTCCTGTGGATTATCTGCATTCCACTACCAAAGGGGTTATTTGGGGCGAAGGGGCAAGCTTTTTCGTAGTTGGAAAAGATAAAACAGAAAATTCCTACGCCAAACTTACTGACATTAAAATCAGTAACAAACTAGAATCTGAAGAAACTTCAGATTTTATTCAGGAGTTTTTAACAAAGAATAATCTTTCTGCAAAAGATATTGATGCTGTTATTTTAGGTTTCAGTAGTGATGCAGACTCTGATATTTATTATACAAAAGCAATGGACCTGTTTCCAGGTTCAGCATTACTGTATTACAAGCATTTGAGCGGAGAGTTTAATACGGCGAGCGGTTTTTCTACGTTTATCGCTTGCCATATTCTTAAGGAACAACAGATTCCGGAAGTGATGATGATTAACGCAGAGAAAAAGCAGGAAATAAAAAATATACTTCTTTACAATCATCTGGCAGGGGACGATCATAGTTTGGTCTTATTGGAAAGAGCTTAATTATTTTATTATAGCGTAATTCTGTCATTCACAGTGAAACGAAGTGGAGCGTGGAATCTCAACATATATAAGTTTAGACTCTTACAGAGTGACAAAAGAACTCTAAAATAGATCAAGCAGACATAAAATTTTTACGATTGTCATTCTGACGAAGGAAGAATCTCTACTAGAAATACCTCACTAATCATGAAACATTATTCATTCATCCTGTTTTATATCTTCTGTAACGTTTTTATCTATGCGTTTCATGGAAGTCTTTGGGTGTATATTGCATGTTTCCTTGCTTTTTCAGCAGTCGTGGTTTGGGGATCATTTGCTATTGAACTGGGATATTTTGTCAACAGTATTACCCATAAAAGAACAAAAATCAAAGAAGTAGCCCTTACTTTTGATGATGGCCCTACGGAATTTACGCCTAAGTTTTTAGATCTACTGAAAGAACATAGAATAAAAGCAACCTTTTTTTGTATCGGAAAACAGATTGAAAAATATCCCGAGACCTTTCAAAGAATTATTGCTGAAGGTCATACCATCGGAAATCATACTTTATCCCACTCCAATTCAACAGGTTTTTTATCAACCTCAAAAATGATGGCTGAGATTGAAAACTGTGATAAGATCATGAAGGATGTTGGCAATATACAAACCCATTTATACAGACCTCCATTCGGGGTTACCAATCCGAGTATTGCCAAAGCGATCAGAAGGACTCATAAAACAAGCATCGGCTGGAATGTCCGTTCCCTGGACACTATTATTGATGATGAGAAGAAAATCTACCTAAGAGTAACCAAAGGGCTAAAAAAAGGAAGCATTATCCTTCTTCATGACACTTCAGAAAAAACGTATCGTGTGCTGGCAGATTTATTAGTATTTTTGGCAGATAAAAAGTACTCAACTTTTACAGTTGATTCCATTAGAAATTCAAGACAAAATGATTAAAAATATTGCTTTCGGAGCATTTTTACTGGTATCCGGATTATTTTTTGCCCAAAACACGGCGATGTCCGGAGCAGAGGCAAAAGCGTTTGTATCTAAAGTTTCGGCAGATACTAAAGAAATCAAAACGCTGCAGAGTGATTTTACCCAGACGAAGAAAATGGATTTTCTGGATAAAAGCATTGTTACTTACGGAAAAATGTCTTTGCAAACTCCCAGTATGCTGAGCTGGAAATATACTAAGCCTTATCAGTATAGTATCGTTTTTAAAAGCAACAAGATCTACATTAATGACCAGGGGAAAAAATCGTCTGTAGATGCTAAGAGCAAGACTTTTGAAAAGATCAATAAACTGATTGTAGGAAGTTCAAACGGAACAATGTTTAATGATCCTGAGTTTACAGTAACATATTTCAAAAACGGAAATTACAATGTAGCGAAATTTGTTCCGAAGACTTCGCAGCTTTTAAAATACATCAAGCAGATTGAACTTTACTTTCCTAAAAGCCAATCTACCGTTTCCCAGGTGAATATGACTGAGGCTTCAGGTGATACAACTAATATTGTTTTCAAAAATACAAAGATCAATGCTTCCATTCCTGCGTCAGAATTTACTTTATAGCCTGATTTTAATACTGGCTGTTTCCTGTAAATCTTATCAGCTTACTGATGTGAAGTCAGTTCCGGCAACGGAAAAAACAGTTGAAAATCTTTATTTTTCATCTGCCGAAGACTATGTGTATAAATGCCAGATGGATATTTATAAAAACCATGTGAGCGGCATCCTGATCATCAAAAAGCTGAATGAAACGACACATCGTGTTGCATTAACCTCTGATTTCGGGAATAAACTGATTGATTTTGAAATCTCAGATCAGAATTTCAAGCTCAATTACGTACTTCCGGATCTGGATAAGAAAATTGTCATCAACTTTCTGAAAAATGATTTTCAACAGCTGTTAAAAAGACAATATCCTGTGAGTGAAAGTTTTGAAAATGAAAATGCTAAAATCTATCTCTCTAAAATTGACAATAAAAGCTATTATCTGTTCTTCAACAAAGAAAACAACCTGCTGAAACAGATCATTTACACAAAAAACAACAGGGAAAAGATCGATTTTACTTTTGATGCAAAAAAGCATATCTTCGCAGACAGCTTAAACTTACAACATAAGGATTTTAAGATCAATATAAAACTATTTCAAATAACCGAAACAGAATGATTCCCAACATGAAAACAGATGAACATCACTTTTCAGACAGGAATTTATCATCCATTTAATCTTAAAAAATAAGATCATGCAGACCATTCTTACAGATTTTTATACTTTAACATCATACGACAAAGCAGAAAACGGAAGCTTTACCGCCCATATCCATTTAAATAAGGATCACGATATTTTCAAGGGACATTTTCCTGGAAACCCTGTGACTCCGGGAGTTTGTATGATGCAGATCATTAAGGAACTGACAGAAGAATTTACAGGTTCAAAATTATTTTTAAAAACAGCTTCGAATGTAAAATTCATGGCCATTATCAACCCTTTTGAAACTCCTGATCTTAAACTTCAGTTGGATATTACAGAAGATGGTGAGGATGTTAAAGTAAAAAATTCAACCTCTTTTGGCGAGACTATTGCATTGAAACTGTCTGTAAGCTATAAAAAATTAATGTCATGAAACTTATTCTATCCTTCATAGCGGCATTCTTATTTTTCTTTCAGTCTGATCTTGAAGCACTGAGGAACAGCTATGCCAAAGCCAATGATTCCAGTGCCAATACATCCAGCTTTATTGAAGTTGCAGAGAAGCAATCGGGTTCTGATCCGGTAACTTTAGGCTACAAAGCAGCAGCCAAAATTATGGAAGCCAAAGTTTCCAAAGGAAACAGAAAAGCGCTGGTAAAAACAGGAGCAACCAACCTTGAAGGGATCATTAAAAGCAATCCTAATAATGCAGAACTGCGTCTGATAAGACTAAGTGTTCAGGAAAACATCCCTAAAATTGTGGGTTACAGAGGAAGCTTAAAAGATGACAAAGCCTTTCTTCTGAATAATTACAGCAAACAGAATGCGGCCTTAAAAAACTATATCAAAAGGTTTGCGATGCAGTCTAAAACTATTACCGAGGCGGAAAGAGCCACTTTAAAATAAAAACATGTCCCTTGCTGAAGTACAAAATGCAATTTCCGAAAGGAAGATCTGTGTTTTAATACCTACCTACAATAATGAAAAGACCCTGAGAAGGGTAATTGACGGCGTTTTAGATTACACCGAAAGTATTATTGTGGTGAATGATGGCTCCACCGATTCCACCGCTCAGATCCTTAGCCAATATCCTCAGATTACGGTAATCTCCTTATCTGAGAATAAAGGAAAGGGAAACGGGCTTAAAACAGGCTTCAGAAAAGCAAAAGAATTGGGTTATGATCATGCCATAACTATTGATTCTGACGGGCAGCATTATCCGGACGATATTCCTGTATTTGTAGAAGCACTTCTTCAGGAAGATGAAGATGTTCTTCTGATTGGAAACAGAAACATGTCCCAGGACGGGATTCCAAAGAAAAGCAGTTTCGGAAACCGGTTTTCCAATTTCTGGTTCTGGTTTGAAACCGGAATTAAGCTGGAAGATACCCAATCCGGATACCGACTTTATCCTTTACACAAAATTCCAAAGAAATATTTTACTCCTAAGTTTGAATTTGAAATTGAGATTATCGTAAGAACAGCCTGGAGACACGTTCCGGTAAAGAATGTTCCCATCAAGGTTCTCTATGATCCTGCAGAGCGTGTTTCTCATTTCAGACCGTTTAAGGATTTTACCCGGATCAGTATTCTGAATACGATTTTGGTTACGATTACCCTGTTCTACATTGTTCCGAGGAACTTCGTGAATAATTTCAAAAAAAAAAGTTTTAAAAGGTTCATAAAGGAAGATGTGCTGGAAAGCGACGGAAGCAACCGTACAAAGGCTTTTTCCATTGCGCTTGGAGTATTTATAGGACTTTCTCCTTTTTGGGGATTCCAGACTTTGCTTGTGATCAGTTTATCTGTACTTTTTAAGCTGAATAAAGTGCTGGCGTTTGTAGCTTCCAATGTAAGTTTACCGCCTTTTATTCCGTTTATTATTGCAGCCTCCTTATTTCTGGGTGCACCGTTTGTACATGGTGATAGTAATCTAGTCATTCAAAATATTGATTTTGAATCTATTAAAAATAATCTACTTCAGTATATAATCGGAAGCTTTATCCTGAGTACCACATTATCTGCCGTTGCGGGAATAAGTACTTTTCTATTCCTCAATAAACTGAATCCTGAGAATAATTAAAATAAAAAGCTCCGAAACACTTCGAAGCTTATACTTTTTATTGTTTCTTAATCTTTTTATTGGCCTTATCAAGATATCTTTCCACCATTCTCCGATCCGGAACCGTGGTTATTTCTTTGGTAAGGGCCTTTTCAAACTCTAGCTTTGCCTTTGAGTATTCTTTTTTGTGATAATAATATTTTCCGCTCAAAAAATAGACTTTCCAGAAATCAGGATTCAGAGACTGATAATAAGGGATAGCATCATTTGTTAGGACAATACCCTTACTCTCTGCAGCATCATTAATCTCTTTACTCACCATTCTGGAGACTTCATAATTTTCAAATTCTTCAGAGTCTGCAAAAGGATCACGCGGAATATTCAATTGCGATTTTGAAAAATCATTAGGCTTTAAAACCTTATCTGAAAATATTTCATTGAGATCATAACATACAAATTCTCCTAGTTGATATGGATTGGAAGATACCCAAACCAGTTTTTTTTCGGGTGAAAATATAACCGCATGATGAGCCAATAGCTGGTTCAATGCTTTCTCATTTCCATATCCGATGCTTTTATCTTTTAAACCGGAGCGGTTCCTTAAAACAGCAGCCATTTTCTCAGGAGTCAGCTTTTTTTCCTCCTGCAACAGTTCCTGAAGTTTCTCATAACGGTATTTCGAGTGGCTTTCTTCAATCTGTTTCTGATTTCTCTTATCAGCTTTATAAGCATCAGACTGAAAGTGATTGGTACAAAGCACTCTGCTGCTATTCTGAACCCTGTACACACCGAAACTCTTCGGTGAAACTTCAATAATGACGGCATTTCTGTCATGAGCACTTCCCACTAAGATGGATTCTGAAACAAAAACTTTCCTTTTTTTAGCAATGGCAATGGCTTCTTCTATGGTTTTAGCATATTGCAGAATTTCCCTTGTTACTAAAGAAATAGGTGTTTTCGCCGTTAAAGGAATCCTTGATTTTCCTGCATTGATGGTTACCGTAATTCCTTCTTTATTCATTCCGGAAACGACTCCTATCATTCCCGGCCAGCTTACAGACATATAAGGAATCCCATCTTCTGGTTCCACGAATTCAACCAGTTTATTTTGGGCAAACTCATCTCCTACATAAAAATCGAAGTTTCTTCCGATCAGCATACTACCATCTTCGGTATTTTCGTTCCAGACCGCAAGGGAAGTACAACCTACCATTGCCAGGTCCTGCATGGCATGCCCAATATCATGAGCTCCATGTAAATATAGGTTTCTCAGATACCTTGGTGCGATAAAATCATACTGATCAGATGAATATTGGGACAAACCATACAATTCTGCCTGATAATCTTCCCTTACATTCAGATACATTTTACGGTTGTACCACTTCAAGAAGGTTTTTAAAAGCTTTTGTTTAAACTTTGAGGGAACAAAGCTTTCCACTTTGGAGAAGAAGATACTCTCCTGTTTCTGCATCAGATCCTCAGTTAATGCTCCGTTGTTATAACCTAATTGCAAAGGATTGCCTTTAATATAAAGTTCCCAAAGCTGTTGCTTATTTTTAGTAAGAAAATTCTGATTATAAGAGAATGTGCTGTCGTTGATTTTATTAACCTTCGGAATTTCCAGTGTATATTGATGTACATCAGGAAGGTGATGAACAGATTTAGACACTCCACATGCGCTCAGGAGACAGGAAAAAAGGAAATATAGGAGAAGCCTTTTATAGGACAGGTTATGGATCTTAGTTTTCTTCACGGTTATTTTATTAGGTCATTGAGTCCAAACGGCTGTCAATAGTTTCTTTTCCCAGAATTTCAGCACAGGTATTGAATGCTCCTATCGTTACCCCTAAAATTCCATGCATATTGACGGATTGACCGGTGAGGAACAGGTTATCAATTTTTGTACGGGGAGAAACCATAGTTTTAAGTGGGTTATCTGAGTTTTTCATATAGCCATACATATTTCCTTCATAACTTCCGATATAATCGCGATAAGATAAAGGGGAAGAGGTATATATGTGTTGGATAGCATGTTTTAAGCCGGGAATTTTCTTTTCCAGAGCATCAATCATCCTTTCCGTTTTTTCCAATTTGAACTTTTCATACTGTTCTCCTCTTTCATGTTCATCCACAACAGTATTAACTGTATTTTCCCATTGCTTCACCTCATCAAAATCCATATAGGAAATAGCGGTAAGACTTTCTGCAAATTCAGGATGATGCTTTGCGGGGGTAGATGAAAGCATGTAAGTCTCCGGCCAGGCTTCTTTATGGTAATGGTATGCATTCCAAACCTGATCTTCAGAGGAATAATGATAGATATTATAATTAAAATTGGGTAAACAACGGGGTTTTAAAACAATATAAACACTGAAGCATGATGAAACCGGCTGCCAGCTTAAAACCCTGTTCAGAAAAGATTTTTTCAGTCTGTTCTCCCCTATCAGCTTAATGGTAGAACGGATTTCAATATTGGAAATAAACTGCTTAGCGGCATATTCTTTCCCTGATTTTGTTTTTACGGAAATAAGGGTATTTTTTTCATTAAAAATAAATTCGGAAACTTCCGAATGCTTGTGAACTTCAGCTCCATACTGACGAAGCCTTCTAATGAGCAGCTTTGATATCTGACTTCCTCCTTTTACACATTTATAGGCGCTTTGTATGTAAGAGTTTACCGTTAAAGCATGAACATAAAAAGGAATATTCTCTGAATCTCCTGCATACAGGAAATTAGATCCCAATAAGACTGCCTGAAGGGTTTTATTCTGGGTAACGGATTCAATGAATCTTTTGGTATTTAAATGCAGGATCTCTTCGTTGTAATTCTCCTTTCCCACTACATGATATCTCGGAAACTGACTGCATACATACTGAATTTCTTCACAATAGTTTTCAAGATTCTCCTTTTCTTCAGGGAAATAAGCAGATAGCTGTTCTACAAAGTTCTCGTAGCCTTGAGCATGTGGATATTCAATAGCATCATCACCGAAGGAAATTCTGTCATATCCGTCTTCATCCATCTTGTGAAGTTCCAGCTCATCCATAATCTCCAGATAAGAAAAAAAACGGTTCAGATTCTGTCCTTTTGAAAGTCCGCCTAAATAATGTACTCCGGTATCAAAAATGAGCTTATCCCTTGAAAATGTCTGCAGATTTCCCCCATACTGATTGTTTTTCTCAAGCACACAAACTTTCAGGCCTTCTTTCGCCAAAACAAGAGCCGAAACAAGACCTCCCAATCCGCTGCCGATTACAAGTATGTCATATTCTTTTTTCAAAGGAGAATGTGCTTTTTTAATTAAGAGATTGGGAATTTAAGAAATTTGGATATTATTTTGTGATTACTGTACGATAAAATCCTATTTGGGTAATATAATATCTTTTTTGAATCTCAGTTTCTCCGGGCTTCTTAATGGTTTTGAGTTGTATTAGTTTTTAGGGAATAAAAATAGAAAAATTAATCAATATCATCCCAAAAGTCGAAATAATTAAACCATTGGAGCGGATATTTTTTGATCATGGTTTCAAGATTCTGGACATACGATTGTAAAAGCCCCTGGGAATCTCTGTTTTTAATATTCTGAGCTACCCTTGCATATAAATGATAATGAAGATTTTTTTCTTTCATTACATAAACATATACCACGGGTACTCCCAATCGGGAAGCAATAAGAAACGGGCCTGCCGGGAACTTGGCACTTTTCCCCAATAAATCGGCTTCAAGGAATTTTGAACCTTCAAAATAACGGTCTCCGGTAAAGCAGATCAGTTCGTTGTTGGATAAAGCCTGATTAATCTCAAAGATATGCGACATATCTTCTTTCACATAAATGAACTTGATATTACTCTTCTTTACGGAAACACTTTCCAGATATTCTTTAATAACAGTTACTTCCTGGTCTGTGGTTACCAGATTGATCTGACAGTCAAAATCAATGTCTGCAAAGAAATGTTCCGCCACTTCAAAGTTACCGATGTGGGCACTGATAAGCACTCCTCCTTTCTTGGCAGCTAAGAGATTTCTCAGGTTTTCAATTCCATCAAATTCATAGGTGTATTTTTCCCGCAATCCGGCAGAAATAGCCGTTTTATCAATTAAAACCTGCCCAAAGGTGAAATAGCTTTTAAAAATAGAGCGCTTCGCTTTCCAATAGCCGAGATTCAGCCTTTTCTGGAAATAATAGAGAATGTATTGGTTGCTTTTTTTCTGGAATATCGTATAATAAGCAGCCACAAAGTACAATACAAAATATGAACTTCTGATCCCGATATTTCTAATACACCAGACGAATATTCTGTACCCCAGTACCGTCCCTTTAGATTTACCTTTCCATTTGTTCATAAATACAGTTTGCTAATATAACAGAGTACCAATGTAACAATATCTGTGAGTGTCCTCTTCTATTATTACATTGGTACCTTGTAAGGAATATAGATTACTTAATAACTATGCGTTTTTCTCAGCGATTTTATTTTCAATCGTTGTATAGAAATCATCAAATGTCACCATTTTCTTGAAGTCTGCTTCTCCTAATTTCACTCCGAAATTGGATTCAATCACTACGACCATATCAATATAATCCAAGCTGTCTAGTCCCAGTGTATTTTTAAGGTTGGCATCATTACTGATTTCATCTCCGTCAACTTCAAATTCGTTAACCAGAAAATCATTAACAATAGCAACAATTTTTTCCCTTTCCATGTTTTTAATCAAATTTTTTAACTATTAGTGCAGAATTGGTTCCCCCGAACCCAAAAGAATTCGACAAAAATACATCAATTTTTTGATTTTTTGTTTTAGAGACCAAATTTATCTTTTGAGCCTCATTATCAGGATTTTCCAGGTTGATATTTGGAGCAACAAAATCGTTCTGCATCATCAGAATGGAGTAAATAACTTCACTTGCACCAGCCATCCAGCACTCGTGTCCGGTCATGGATTTGGTAGAACTTACCGGAACTTCACTTCCAAAGATCTGATAGATAGCTTTGGCTTCGTTGGCATCACCAATTGGTGTTGAAGTAGCATGAGCGTTGATATAATCGATATCTGAGGCTTTCAAACCAGACTGTTTCAAGGCTCTGTCCATAGCTAAAGCAGGCCCATCCACATTTGGCGTTGAAATATGCCCTCCGTTTGAGGAGAAGCCATATCCAATAATTTCTGCAATGATTGGAGCCCCTCTTCTTTGGGCAGACTCAAGGCTTTCCACGATTAAAGAAGCGGCTCCACCACTTGGAATTAAGCCATCTCTATCAGCATCAAAAGGCCTTGACGCTTTTGTAGGTTCGTCTTCTCTTGCGGAAAAAACGCCTAATCCATCAAAGCTGGCCATAGAGTATTTGTTGGTTTCCTGAGCTCCACCACAGATAATCATATCCTGAAACCCATTCTTAATCATCATAAAAGCAAGCCCTAAAGAGTGTGAACCACTGGCACAGGCTGCACTGATCGTAAGGTTGATCCCTTTCAGCTTAAAGATGGTAGAAAGGTTCATCGTTACGGTTGAGTTCATTGATTTAAAGATCGCTCCCGACCCCATCAAAGTAGTATCTTTTTTTTCTCTTGCAATGTCTATAGACTCTACCACGGCCTGAGAAACACTGTCGTTTCCGTATAAAATCCCAACTTCATGGGTATCCAAAAAGGTTTCGTCAAGATTGGCCTGCTTCAGTGCATCAAGGGTAGCAAGATAAGCATATTCACTTTCTTCTCCCATGCTTACACGCTGGCGTCTGTTCAAAAGGTTCTTTAAATCAGGTTTTGGAACAACTCCTGTAAGCCCTGATCTGAAACCGAATTCTTTTCTGTCCTGATCTAAGACAATACCGGATTTTCCTTGATATAGGGATTCCCTGACCTCTTCTAAAGACGTCCCGATGCAGGAATAAATTCCCATTCCGGTAATTACAACCCTATTTTCCATGTGTTGATATTGAATTTAACAATGTATCAGTCTAGCAATGTAACAATATTTTCATTGAGATTCATTCAATCAGCATTGGTACACTGGTACATTGGTATATTGTTAGATTATTTATGAGTAAATTCCGCCGTTAATATTAATGACTTCTCCTGTAATGTATGAAGATTTTCTGGAAGCTAAAAACGCTACAAGATCTGCCACTTCTTCTGCTTCGCCAAATCTGTTGGCAGGAATCATTGCTTTGAGTTCATCTTCATTAAACTCCTGAGTCATATCAGTTTTAATAAACCCCGGTGCTACTGCATTTACAGTAATATTTCTCTTGGCAACTTCCTGAGCAAGGGCTTTGGTTGCTCCTACTAGCGCTCCTTTAGCTGCTGAATAGTTTGTTTGGCCGGCTGTGCCTTTTACTCCTGATACTGAAACCATATTGATGATTCTTCCGTATTTGTTACGAAGTAATTTTTGAATAAAGAAATTAGTAACATTAAAGAATCCATCCAAGCTGGTATTGATGACACTACTCCAGTCTTCCTTTTGCATCCACATAAAAAGACCGTCTCTTGTAATTCCGGCATTATTAACAATCACTTCTACCACTGCTTCAGGATTGTTTTCCTGCCATGCTGTGAGTACCTCCTTTACTTCTTCGGTATTTCCTACATCAAACTTAAGAATTTCACCTGTAGCTCCAAGCTCTACTATTCTAGCTAAAGTTTCTTTTGCTGCAGCTTCATTGGAAGTGTAGTTAATGAGTATATGGTAGTTCTTTTCTTCAGCCAGTTTTATACAGATTGCCCTCCCGATTCCTCTGGAGCCTCCTGTTATAATTGCACATTTCATGCGTTAGTGTTTATTTTGTTTTAGTTTTTTTAAGTTACCTTGTTTTATAGACAATTTATTATTGCAAATAATTACATTGCCTTTAAATATTTCTTTACTTCTTCCAGGTACGGATACATTACCATATCATCTGAGAAGGCAGGAATTATTTTTCTGATCTCATCATACAGCTCTTTTGTTGACGATGAAACTTCATTCTGGAAACCAAGATATTCAATAGCCTGAATAATTGTAATCGCTTCAATCGCCAATACTTCAAAGGCATTTTCAATCACTTTTCTGCAAATCACTGCAGCATTGGTTCCCATACTTACGATATCCTGATTATCGTTATTATTCGGGATACTGTGAACATACATAGGGTTAGACAACATCTGGCTTTCTGCTGTAGTAGAAGTTGCTGTAAACTGTACTCCCTGCATTCCAAAATTAAACCCTAATTTACCTAAATTTACAAAAGGGGGCAAAATTTCATTGATTTTAGCATTTAAAAGATAGTTCAGTTGTCTTTCTGCAAGCATGGTAAGCTTGGTTACCACAATTTTTAGCTTGTCCATTTCCAGAGAGATATAGTCTCCATGGAAATTACCGCCATGATAAACATGCTGATCTTCAACATTGATGATTGGGTTATCATTCGCAGAGTTGATCTCGTTTTCAAGAACTTTCTCAGTATATTCCAAAGTATCCAATACCGGGCCTAAAATCTGTGGAACACATCTTAAAGAATAATATTCCTGTACTTTTTCCTTGAATACTTTTTCCTGTTCTTCAAAGTGGGTATACAAATGGTCTGCTCTTTTTCTGATCAGCTTACTGTCGGCAAGGTGGGCACGCATTCTTTCTGCAACCTTCTGCTGACCGTAGTGTCTTTTGGTTCCATTTAATGCTTCTGATAAATGATCATCATAAGCCTGAACAATCTCGTTGATGGCACAGGAAAGCTTAATGGAAATATCTGTCAACTGATTTGCCTTATAAGCATTAACAATACCGATTCCTGACATTACAGAAGTTCCGTTCATTAAGGCAAGACCTTCACGAATTTCTACTTTTATGGGTTCTAATCCTTCTGTTTCAAAAACATCTTTGGTAGACTTTCTTTCTCCTTTATAGAATACTTCACCTTCTCCAATCAGTACCAATGCAAGATGTGCCAATTGAACAAGGTCACCACTTGCTCCTACTCCTCCATGCTCAAAGATCAATGGAATGATATCTCTATTGATCAATTGCTGAAGAAGATAGATAACAGATTCATGCACACCTGAATTTCCTAATGATAAGGTATTCATTCTTGCCAGCATACAAGCTTTCACTTCTTCAGCAGGCAAAGGATTTCCGATACCCGAAGAGTGGCTTCTTATCAGGTTATACTGAAGCTGGTGCGTATCTTCATCACTGATCTTGAATTGAGCCATTGGCCCAAAACCGGTATTCACACCGTATATTACTTTATTTTTTGAAAACTCCTTTAAAAACTGAAAACTTGTATTCACCCTTGATAAAAGTGATTCATCCAGTTCTATTTTTTCATTCTCAATGATAATTTTTTGAAAGTCTTTCAGTTCTAAAAAGTTATTTATTTTCATCAATTAAAAGTAATAGTTGATAATTTTGTAAAATATTAATTATTTGTCACTAATTTTGCGGCAAAGATAAAAGTTATTATTAAAATAAAAAATCAAAGATGAGCAAAGAATTTGTTGACGTTCTTGTAATCGGAGCAGGACCCTCCGGATGCGTATCTTCTTCGTACTTAAAGAACAATAACGTCAGCGTAAAAGTTGTTGAAAAGACAAAATTCCCAAGACTGGTAGTTGGTGAAAGCTTAATTCCAAGGGTAATGGACCACTTTGACGAGGCGGGACTTTTCCCTGCGCTGGATAAAATGGGCTTTGAAAAGAAACTAGGTGCCCGTTTCCTTCGCGGCAATGAAGTCTGCATTTTTGATTTCAGTAATAAATTTGGAGAAGGCTGGGATTGGACCTGGCAGGTTCCTAGAGCTGACTTTGATAATACACTTGCTCAGGAAGTCATCAATAAAGGTATTGATCTTGAATTTGAAACAGAAGTTATCGACATCAAATTTAATGGAACAGACTCTATCACAACCGTAAGAACTAAAGATGGAGAAACAAAAGAGATCCATGCAAAGTTCGTTATTGATTCAAGTGGTTACGGAAGGGTTTTACCCCGTCTTTTGGATCTTGAAAAACCTTCAAAATTATCTCCGCACTCGGCTATCTTTTCTCATGTAAATGATATCAACAGAGAACCTGGTGAAGAAGGGACTTTAATTTCTTTTGATATTATTGAAACTGAAGTATGGCTTTGGGTGATTCCTTTTTCCAATGGAAATACAAGTTTAGGGATTGTAGGTCCCACTGAATATATCGACAAATTATCTGAAAACGGAGATCCTACAGAGGCTTTAAGAAAAGCAATTTCCCTTTCAGAATATTATGTAAAGCGTTTTGGCAATGTGGAATTTCTTTTTGAACCAAAACATCTGAAAGATTATTCATGTTCTGTAAAAAAATTATTCGGAGAAGGATTTGCCTTAACCGGAAATGCTTCGGAATTCCTTGATCCGGTTTTTTCTTCAGGAATGGCTTTTGCTACAGAATCCGGAATGCTTGCTGCTAAATTAGCATTAAGACAGCTAAATGGTGAGAAAATCGACTGGCAAACAGAATACTCCGATTATATTTTATATGGTGTAGATGTTTTCACCACTTACGTAAAGGAATGGTATACCGGAAATCTTCAGGAATTATTCTTCCACCAACCGGAAAACCCGGATGTGAAGAAAAAGATCTGCGCCGTATTGGCCGGATATGTCTGGAACAAAGACAATCCTTTTGTGAAAAAGCATGATACGGTAATTAAGAATCTTGCCAACCTCATCAAACTGGAGAAAGAGCAAACTCAAGAATAAAAAAACGGTCTGAATTTTCAGACCGTTTTCCTTTTTATTTCAATGATTTTTTCATTTTTTTTCCTAAAGTTCTTCCTACTGATTCATAGGCTGCGGCAATTCTGCCATATTCCATTACAAACTGATCATTATGAACAAACCTATCAAACTTGTTAAGTGCTACTTCTGCTAAAACAACTGAAGGATTATTGGTTTCAACCAATTTTATAGTTCCACTTATTTCTGCTGTCATTGCCGTCAATCCTGCATGCCAACCCGGGAACACCCATTTTGTATCTAAAAGCAGCGTATATTTTGCAGCATTATCCTTTTTAAAGGAAATTTCTTTGTAGGTTTTATTTAAACCATTTGCAAAATATTGAACATACTCTTCTTTTTTATACTTCTCCCATTCTGCAATCCATGTTTTCCATGCTTCTTCACCTCGTTTAGGGTTTTCCAACACTTGTTTTTTTCTGTTTTCCAGGTATTGAGTTTCTGTAATATTTTCCTTCATAAATAATACATTCTCAAATTGAACTTCTACATTCACTTCAGTCTGATCTTTTAAAACCTCAAAATTTCCAGAGACTACGCTCATTCTCTCCTGTCCAAATGCTACTGTTGTTACCATAATGGTAAGCATCAGCAGAAATAATCTTTTCATAATTTTATAGTTAAGCGGCAAAGATATTAGAAAAAATGACTTTTTTGATCTGTATTTTTAATTTAATCTATCTAAGATCAATAAAAGTAATTGGCTTTCTGCTATTGGGATTAAAAACAGTTTTAGACAGAATATCAAAATCAATGATTTCAATTTTAGGGCTTACTCTTAATTTGGCACGGAAATGATCTCTTACTTCATTTACAAAGTTTTCATTTTCCTGATCTGTACTTAATTTGATGATAATTTCATCCAACCCGATCTCATTAGCCTGGATCACGATCTGATAACACAGAATATTATTAAAATCATTCAGAATATCGTTCATTGCAGGTGGATACAGCGTTGTGCCCTTATATTTGATCATTTGCTGTTTTCTTCCGATGACAGGCCCCAATCTCATTGTATTCCTTCCACATTGACAAGGTTCATAATGGGCTTTTACAATATCTCCGGTTTTAAACCTCAACAAAGGAATTGCTTCTACACCCAGAGTTGTAATGGTAAGTTCACCACTTTCACCTTCTTTAACAAGGTTTCCTTCATCATCAAGAATTTCTGTGATGATAAGTTCAGGATGTTGATGACCTCCAATCTGGTACTCGCATTCTGTAAAAGCTGTACTCATTTCTGTAGAAGCATACGTGGAAAATAGTTTTATATCCCATTTTTCTTTAATCTTCTGCGAAAGGATATTATCCGTAAAATCCTGATTTTTAATACTCTCCCCTATACATACCGCTCCATAAACACTTGAATTTTTATAATCCAGGCCATGTTTTTCGGCATAATCTATCATTTTCAATAAAAATGAAGGAACTGTAATCAGGTATTTCGGTTTATATCTGAAAATAGAATCCCATTGTAGCTCAGGAATTCCAGGTCCCATTCGCACAACACTTGCCCCCATTTTCCTTAATCCTAAGAAATAGGCAAGTCCCGCCATGAAACGTTTATCAATCGTTGTAATCATTTGCACCACATCCCCTTTCTGAATTCCTGCACAGGCAAAAGATATAGCTTCATTGTAAGCCAGCCTTTCAAGGTCTCTATCAGATAAGCCAAAGGTTACCGGATCTCCTAACGTTCCGGAAGTTGTACTATAGTCTACAATTTTATCCGGAGTAATACAGAAAAAGTCATGATTATTTTGCTGAAGATCATTTTTTGTTGTGGTAGGAATCTTCTGAAGATCCTCCAATGTACGGATCTCTGCAATATTGATATTATTTTCTGTAAACAGTCTCTGATAAAAAGGTGAATTTCCTTCAAGATAAGCCAGAAGCTGCTGAAGTTTTTCTTCCTGAAACGCCTTGATTTCCTGAGTACTTGATTTTTCGATGAGCGGATGAAATTCCAATGATTTTAATTTTTAAAGGACAAATTTATTTAAAATTAAAGGATTGAAACAGTAAAAGATCAAAAGATTATGCCTTCCCCAGTCATTTACCTTTGAAATGTAAAATTTTGTGTATTGGCATTTCCTGCGCTGTTAATGGTAGTCACTTTTAAAGTATGCGAACCTGAACCTTTTGGACATCTTTCGTCAAAAATATAGACAAAATCATTTTTTACACGGGCGAACCGCAGCCATTTCCCATCAAGTTCCGCTCTGAATGAAACAATATCACCCACTTTTGTGCTTCCTTTTAATCGTAAAGAACCACCACTTACAATAGCTCCGTCTTTCCAGTTTGAAGAAACTGATGGTAAGCTGTTATCCAATATCAATTCTGCAGTACCCAATCTGTTGAATTGTGCTTCTGCCTGATCTCCATTCCATTTTGCTTTTACGGCATCTTTATCACTTCCGTAATTAAATAAAACTACTACTTTATCTTTTTCTTCCTTGGAAAGTTTTCTGTTAGGTTTAATTTTTACAGTATAATAATCCTGAACCGGAAGATATGGATTCTGTAAAACGATTGTGTTGGAAACAGCATTACCATCACTACTGCTTTTTTCATACATACTGAAATTTACAGCATCATATAATGCATTTTTACTGAAACTGATTTCCGCATTTTCAGTAGTAAGCGTTTTTCCTTCGTTGGGTAAAATTGTTTTCCCTGAAGAAGTAATTCCACTCCCAACATTACTCAGCTGAACTTTTGTGGTTAGCCGACTGGTATTGCCTTTTACATCTTTTAAAACAATTTCAATCGTATGAATATTCTCATCCTGAAGATTGATAATTCCCGACAGGTTGGGCGTGCTGTAGTTTTGCAGCTTCATCCCCGGTAATGCAGACAAATGCTGAATTCCTACTTTATCCCTGCTGAACTTGGTGTAATCTATACAGCCGTTCAGATAGCGGGTGTCGTCATAGCTTACTTTATCAATACTGAAACCGTAGATTAACTTTCCATCCATTAATAATTCGGCTTTATAAATTCCCAGATTAAAACCCTGGTTGGCTTTATCTACAGCTTTAATTCCAAAGCTTATCATCGGAGAATTCACTCTTACAACATCTGCAGTGTAAGTATTTCCTACTTTTTTAACAGGAATTCCGTTTGCTCCAGGCTCATAGGTACTGAATCTGCGATCATACCAATACAGTCCACTGATAATAGGTGATACAGAGTCGGGAATATTAAATCCAAACAGCAGAGGATTAAGACATTCTTCGGTTTTGGTATCTCTTATCTCAAAATGTAAGTGAGGACCTGCTGAGCCTCCGGTATTTCCGCTTAAAGCAATGAGCTGACCTTTTGTAACCGGAAATTGTCCTGGTTGAAATGTGATATCCTGTTCCCATTTTTCGTCTTTATATTGCTTCTCCTTTACATATTCGTCAAGCTTATCAAAATATTTATTCAAGTGAGCATACACGGTAGTAAAGCCATTGGGATGTGTAATGTATACTGCATTTCCGAAACCATAACGTTCCACTTTTATTCTACTTACATACCCATCAGCTGCAGCCAATACCGATAAATTTTCCTGGCTGTTCGTCCTTAGATCCAATCCCATGTGAAAATGATTGGTTCGTACTGCTCCGAAATTGGCAGCCAGTTGCATAGGAATATTCAGTGGATTGCGGAAATAGTTTTGAGGGTAATTTTGAGCCTGTGTGATGATTGTATGGATAAAACAAATAGCAACCATCAGTTTGGGAAAGATTTTCATACAGCATTTGGGTTTAGTTCTACTTAAATATACGAGATTTCAAGCAATGATCGTGCTATAGTGCTCTAACTTGGTTTATTTTCCCACAGATGACGTGGATTTTCACAGATGATGATCGTCAATCTGCGAAATCTGCCTGATTTGCGAGAGATTATATTTAGATTTTGGCTAAAGCCAATGGATCGTGTTTTATTTTTTTCGCGGGCTAAAGCCCGCTTCTATTGAATAAAAACAACTTCAAAACCTGCATAAAAACAAAGCTGAAAATCCGCTTATTTACCATTCATCATTCACTTTTTATCCCTCTTTTCATTTATATTTCTGAGATTGAAGTTTTTAATAGAAATTACCTACAGAAAACATATCTTATAAACCGACAAAATTCACTAAATTTGCAGACTTAATTAATCAACGAATTGAGATATTTACAATGAGCCAATTTAAAGAATACAAAAGCCTCAACCTTATTGACGTAGCAGAGAATGTAGCGGAATTTTGGAAACAAAATAAAACTTTCAATAAAAGTGTTGAGATTCGTCAGGGAAATCCTGAGTTTGTTTTTTATGAAGGTCCGCCTTCAGCAAACGGTATGCCTGGAATTCACCACGTAATGGCAAGAGCATTGAAGGATATTTTCTGCCGTTACCAGACTCAAAACGGAAAGCAGGTTTTCCGTAAAGCTGGCTGGGATACGCATGGTCTTCCTGTGGAACTGGGTGTAGAAAAAGAATTAGGAATTACAAAAGAAGATATTGGCAAAAAAATCTCTATTGAAGATTATAATAAAGCTTGTCGTGAAGCTGTAATGCGTTATACCGATGTATGGAATAACCTTACAGAGAAAATCGGATATTGGGTAGACCTTGATGATCCGTACATTACGTACAAGTCGAAATATATGGAAACTGTTTGGTGGTTGTTGAAGCAGTTATACGACAAAAGTTTGTTGTATAAAGGATACACAATCCAACCTTACTCTCCAAAAGCAGGAACAGGGCTTTCTTCTCACGAACTAAACCAGCCTGGAACGTATCGTGATGTTTCAGATACTACGGTTGTAGCTCAGTTTAAAGTAAAGAAAGATTCATCTGCTTTGTTCAACGATGTTGATGGAGATGTACACATCCTTGCATGGACGACTACTCCTTGGACGTTGCCATCCAACACCGCATTAACAGTTGGTAGAGATATTGAATATGTTGTTGTTAAAACATTCAACCAATATACATTTGAGCCGGTAACCGTTGTATTATCCAGCGTTCTTTTACCTAAAGTATTCGGTAAGAAATATGCTGAAGGTACAGACGAAGATTTTGCCAACTATACTCCGGAAACGAAAGTAATTCCTTTCAGAATTTTAAAAGAGTTCACCGGAGAAAAGCTTGTGGATACAAGATACGAGCAATTAGTTCCTTGGTTTACGCCAAACGATAACCCTGAAAATGCTTTCAGAGTAATCTTAGGTGATTTCGTAACCACTGAGGATGGTACAGGTATCGTACACACCGCTCCTACTTTTGGTGCTGATGATGCGAGAGTTGCTAAAATGGCTCAGCCGGAGATCCCGCCGATGTTGGTAAAGGATGACAATGACAATCTTGTTCCATTGGTAGATTTACAGGGTAAATTTATCCAGGGCGAGAATGTTCCTGAAGTTTTCTCAGGAAAATATATCAAAAATGAATATTACGATGAAGGAACTGCCCCTGAGAAATCTTGGGACGTAGAATTGGCGATCTTGTTAAAAACAGAGAACAAAGCCTTCAAAGTAGAGAAATATGTTCACTCCTATCCACACTGCTGGAGAACTGACAAGCCGGTATTGTACTATCCGTTGGATTCATGGTTTGTGAAGATGACCGCTGTAAAAGACAGATTGGTTAACCTGAACAAAGAAATCAACTGGAAACCCAAAGCTACCGGAGAAGGACGTTTTGCTAACTGGTTAGAAAATGTAAACGACTGGAACTTATCCCGTTCAAGATACTGGGGGATTCCATTGCCAATCTGGAGAACAGATGACCTGAAAGAAGAAAAGATCATCGGTTCTGTAGAAGAACTTTATAATGAGATTGAAAAATCAATTGCTGCAGGATTTATGACTGAAAACCCATTCAAAGGTTTTGAAGTTGGAAATATGTCTGAATCTAATTATGAATTGGTTGATCTTCATAAAAATGTAGTGGATAAAGTAGTATTGGTTTCCGATTCAGGAAAAGCAATGAAACGTGAAAGCGACTTGATCGACGTTTGGTTTGATTCAGGTTCTATGCCATATGCACAGTTGCACTATCCTTTCGAGAATAAAGAATTGATAGATAATAACAAAGCTTTCCCTGCTGATTTCATCGCAGAAGGTGTTGACCAGACTCGTGGATGGTTCTATACGCTTCATGCGATCGGAACTGCTGTTTTTGACTCTGTTGCTTATAAAAATGTAATGAGTAACGGTCTTGTTCTGGATAAAAACGGACAGAAAATGTCAAAACGTTTAGGAAATGCGGTAGATCCGTTTGAAACACTTGCTGTATACGGACCGGATGCTACGCGTTGGTACATGATCTCCAATGCAAACCCTTGGGAAAACCTGAAGTTTGATATTGAAGGAATCGACGAAGTAAGAAGAAAGTTCTTCGGAACGCTTTACAATACGTATTCATTCTTTGCTTTATATGCGAATGTTGATGGATTCAACTATTCAGAAAAAGAAGTGGAAAACCGTCCTGAAATCGACAGATGGATTCTTTCTGAATTGAACTTATTGATCAAGGAAGTAAAAGCATTCTATGAAGATTACGAACCAACAAGAGTAGCAAGAGCCATCAGCACATTTGTAAATGATAACTTGAGTAACTGGTATGTAAGATTGTGTAGAAGACGTTTCTGGAAAGGAGATTATTCTGATGATAAAATCTCTGCTTACCAGACTTTATATACTTGTCTTGAGGTAGTAGCTAAATTATCGGCTCCTATTGCTCCGTTCTTCATGGATCAGTTATATCAGGATTTAAATAAAGTAACAGGAAAAGAAAACTGTGAATCTGTACACTTAACAGACTTCCCGGTTGCAAATGAGAGCTTAATTGATCAGGATCTGGTTGAAAAAACTCACTTAGCTCAGAACATCACAAGTATGGTTTTCTCTTTAAGAAAGAAAGAGAATGTGAAAGTTCGCCAGCCTTTACAGAAAGTATTGATTCCTGTATTGGATGCTAAAACAGAAGAGCAGATTCTTGCTGTGGCAGATCTTATCAAACAGGAAGTAAACGTAAAAGAATTACAGTTAATTAATGCTGAAGAAGCATCACATTTAATTGTAAAGCAGATAAAACCAAACTTCAAAGCTCTTGGTCCTAAATTAGGAAAAGACATGAAGGTAGTTGGTGCTGAGATTGCTAATCTTACCACAGAACAGATTGCCGCTCTTGAAAAAACAGGAAAACTTGATGTTCAGGGCTATGAGATCACACTTGACGATGTGGAAATCTCTACAAAAGACATCCCTGGATGGACTGTAACTTCCGATGGTAAAACAACTGTGGCATTAGATTTGACGTTAACCGATGAGTTAAAATCTGAAGGAATCGCAAGGGAATTCATCAACAGAATTCAGAACCTGAGAAAAGAGAAAGATTTCGAGCTTACAGACAGGATCAATATCTTCATTGAAGACAACTCACCATTCATTGAAGATATTAAGAAAAATGAGGAATATATTTCTTCTGAAGTCTTGTCAAATAAAATAGAAATTGTATCTTCACTTTTAAATTTTAACGAAATCGAAATAGATGAGGTTAATTTTAAGATAAATATCGAAAAAAATTAACATGTAGTTATTGTATTTCAAATTCCATTTCATAATTTTATTAAAAAAGAGAAAGAATATGTCAGACGAAAGAGTTAGATACAGCGATGCTGATTTACAGGAATTTAGAGCGATCATAAAAGAAAAAATAGAAAAGGCAGAGAAAGATCTTCAGCTTATCAGAGAAAGTTTCATCAATGACCAGAATAACGGAACTGATGATACTTCACCTACATTCAAAGCATTTGAGGAAGGTGCAGAAACTTTGAGCAAAGAGCAGAACTCTATTCTTGCAGGAAGACAGGAAAAATTCGTCCGTGATCTGAAGAATGCTTTAATCAGAATCGAAAACAAGACTTACGGTGTTTGTAGAGTAACAGGGAAATTAATTCCTAAGGAAAGACTTTTAGCCGTTCCTCATGCTACCTTAAGCATCGAAGCGAAAAACATGCAAAAATAGCCGTAAGGTTTGTAAAATAATATTGGGTTTATATTGTATCTCCGGATACTTTATAAACCTAATTTTTAATGTATACCTATGAGCGAAGTGTTGATTTTGATAATCATTGTGACAGCAGTGCTTGCTTTTTTCAACAGAGAATGGATCAAAAACAGATTCTTTCCTAAAAAGCATACTAACTACACCATTGATGACCAGTTTAATTCTGATAAACGCGAGAGGGAAAAAGAAATAGACAGATTGTTGAGTAAAATAGGCAAAAACGGAATCAATGACCTTTCCGCAAAAGACCGGAAAAGACTTGATGAATTGTCTAAAATGTAAAATTTAAATACTAAGAAATGGAATCAATCATAGTACATCCTAAAAATTCTATGGAACTAAGCGCATTAAAAAGCGTTTTGAAAGAAATGAACATTAAATTTGAGAAAGCTCATGTGAAAAGTTCATATAACGGACAAAAAGTGGTTAAAAAAGCGAGCGATAATAAAAATGTAAAACCAGCTGCAAAACCTTCAAAACCTAAAGGACAGTAATGAAAAAGATCTTAGCTATCACATTTTTGGTATTATTGATAGACCAGGCTTCAAAAATTTACATTAAAACCCATTTTGAACTGAATGAAAGCGTTCCCGTTATAGAAGGATTCTTTAATAAAACCTTTGTTGAAAACCCAGGAATGGCTTACGGATTTCATTTCGGTGGAATTATTGGAAAATATTTCCTTGTTATTCTAAGAGTTTTCCTGATCGGAGGAATGGTTTATATGTTTAAAAAATGGCTGAAAGAAGGAGCATCCAATTATCTTTTAGTTCCAATGGCCATCATCTTTGCAGGCGCTATCGGAAACCTTATTGATGGCATGTTCTACGGAATGATCTTTGACAGCGGAACGGTATATGACGCCAGCACTGACCGATGGATTGGCTATGGCGGAGTTTCCAAGTTTGTTCCTTTTGGACATGGGTATTCTACTTTTATGAAAGGATGTGTTGTGGATATGCTTCATTTCCCGATTGTAGACTGGTATGTACCTGACAGCTGGCCTATCATAGGCGGAAAACATATTGAATTCTTTAAATATATTTTCAATGTTGCTGATTCAGCGATTACTGTAGGTGCAGCTTTCTTATTAATCTTCAGAAAAAAAGCTTTCCCTAACGGACTTGAATTCTAACAGATGTATTTCTAATGAGAAAAACAATCAAAAATATTTTTAAATTTTTCCTGCTTCTTCTGGTTGCAGGAATTATTTTTATTACCTGGGCAAATTACAGCATTAAAAAGGAAAGTGCAGCATTTGTATCTTACCATATTGCTGATGTGCCGGAAGCAAAAACAGCCTTACTCCTGGGAACAGGAAAAACATTAAGCAACGGAATGCCAAATGCCTATTTCTACAACAGGATCAAAGCAGCTACAGATTTATATAAAAGCGGAAAAGTTCAATATATCATTGTAAGTGGCGACAACAGCAGCAAAGACTATAATGAACCGGAAGATATGCAGTTCGCATTGGTTCAACAAGGCATTCCACAGGACAAAATTATCCTGGACCATGCAGGATTTCGTACCTTGGATTCTGTTGTGAGAGCGAAGGATATTTTCGGGCAAACTAAGCTTACTATTATTTCTCAGAAGTTCCACAATGAAAGAGCAGTCTTCCTTGCTCAGAAAAACGGAATACAGGCCTTCGGATATAATGCAGAAGATGTGAATAAATATGCAGGGTTAAAGACCAATTTAAGGGAATATCTAGCCAAAGCGAAGGTATATTGGGATCTGATTTTTGGAGTGGAACCTAAATTCGGTGGTGAGAAGATTGTCATTCCTTAATATTTTTAACCACAGATTGCTCAGATTTTCACAGATAATTATGGATAAAATCTGCTAAATCTGTTTAATCTGCAAGAGATTATATTTTAAGTTTTGGCTAAAGCCAATGAAATTATTCCTTTTATTATAAGGCGGGCTAAAGCCCACCTTTATTGATGTTGATATGAGCACAGGAAATGAATTGTAGATATTTAAGGAGTAAATCTTTTGATCTTTTCATTCATTATTCCCTTTAAACCTCGTAAATTTGCAATTCATTAATTTTTAAATATAAATTTTAAACAAATGTCAAGAATTCTTACCGGCATTCAAGCCACCGGAACACCCCATCTTGGAAATTTATTAGGGGCTATTATTCCTGCTATCGAACTTTCTAAGCAGGAAGGAAATGAATCATTTTTATTTATTGCGAATCTTCATACGCTTACCCAGATTAAAGATGCGCAAACTTTAAGACAGAATACCTACGAGATTGCTGCGGCTTGGCTTGCTTGTGGATTAGATACCGAAAAAACATTTTTCTACAGACAAAGTGATATCGCTGAAACCTGTGAACTATCTTGGCATTTATCATGTTTTTTTCCTTATCAAAGATTAACATTGGCGCATTCATTTAAGGATAAGGCGGACAGACTTCAGGATGTAAATGCAGGTCTGTTTACTTACCCAATTCTAATGGCTGCTGATATTCTATTATATGATGCAGAGATTGTTCCTGTGGGGAAAGATCAGCTTCAGCATCTGGAAATTGCAAGAGACGTTGCTTCAAGATTCAACAATCAGATGGGTGAAGTTTTTGTATTGCCGCAATCTGAACTTCAGGAAGACACCAAATATGTTCCTGGAACAGACGGGCAAAAAATGTCTAAATCCAGAGGAAATATCATCAATATCTTCTTACCAGAGAAAGAATTAAAGAAACAGGTAATGAGCATTGAGTCTGATTCCAAGTCTTTAGAAGAGCCTAAAGATCCTGAAACAGATAAGACATTCCAGATTTATGAATTGATTGCTACGCCTGAGCAGACTGAGGAATTGAGAGCTAAATATCTGGCAGGCAACTTCGGATACGGCCATGCTAAAAAGGATCTGTTAGACCTTATTTTAGTTCGTTTTGAGAAAGAAAGAGAGATCTTTAATTATTATATGAACAATCTAGATGAACTGGAAGCTAAGCTTCAGGAAGGTGCTGCAAAAACAAGACCTGTTGCGCTGGAAACACTAAAAAGAGTAAGAACAAGCTTAGGATATTAATTCTAAACTTGAGATATAAGAAAACCGGCTGGCTCAGAATTGAGCCAGCCGGTTTTTTATGATATTTTATTTTTGGTAAGAATGAAATAATGCATCTGATCTTCAAACTCATAAGTGATGTCCCAGCCCGGATATTGCTTGATGATCGTTTTAATAATAGATAATCCTAAACCTGTAGAAGTATGGTCCGAACTCTGCTTATAAAAACGGTTAAAAATTCTGGATTTGTCCAACGGAATCTGGGCTCCGCTATTTTGAAAGATAATTCTGTTGTTTTCAATAAAAATATTCAGAGTTCCTTCCTCGTTATTGTATTTAATGGCATTTTTAAGCAGATTAGACAATAAAATATCTGCAAGATCCGGGCTAAATCCGACTCTAAAAATCCCTTTTTCAATAATATTAACCTCTACGTTTTTAAAGGCAATAAAATCTTCATAATTCTGTACAAGATTATTAACCATGGCATTGAAATCAACCTCTGAGATTGTATTAAACTGGCTGTTTTCAATCTTAGAAAGCATTAACAGTGATTTATTCAATCCAACCATTCTTCTCAGGTCGTTTTTAACTTCCGTAAGAAAAGTCAGGTTCTTCCTATCAAGATTCTCATTCTGAATCAGAAGATCTATTTTATTAATAACGATTGCCAACGGTGTCTGAAGCTCATGAGAAGCATTTTCGATAAACTGTTTCTGCTGGTAGAAAACAAGTTCATTACGGTCAATCATCTCATTAATTTCAATATTCAGCTCTTCAAATTCTTTAATGGAATAACTCTGCTCTGTTTGCGAAAAAGGAATTCCAAACTGATATTTTTTCAACTTATCAAGAATCTGATAGAATGGCCGCATTGCTTTGTTCAAAAGATAACCATTAACTGCAACTATGCTTATTACCAAAAGAATATAAAGAACAATCAAAGCTGTGGTAAGGTCATAAATTAACTCATCTTCTTCCACTGTTGAGGTTCTGATGACAAGTCTCTGATGGTTTTTATACTGGTCTATAAAATCGGCTTCCAATACACGGTAAGGCTGGTCTTTATCGTCATACTCCATATAATACATCTTATTATAGAGCCTGCTTTTGTTTTTGTATTCTGCCGCAGTGATTGGTATAATCTTAAATTCATTGAATCCGAAATCATTATTCTTCAGCAGCTGAGGATTAAGATAGACCGCTTTGATAATCTGTATTTTCCTGTCTTTCAATCCATCATCTACATTATCATGAACCTCATCCAGAATATAAGCGTAAAAAAGCCCGGCCCAGACTGCTATAATCAGCAGCAGGATCATGATCAGGTATTTTATCGTGTAATATTTTAATGAAACCTTCATCAGACGAATTTATATCCTATTCCGTATACAGCCTGAAAATCAGCTTCTGCATTGAGCATTTTCAGCTTTTTACGAAGATTTTTAATTTGTGAATAAATAAAATCAAGACTGTCTGCCTGATCGATATAATCTCCCCAGATGGCTTCTGCAAGGGTGGTTTTCTGCAATGTTTTTTCCGGATGAATCACAAAGTAGTACAAAAGATCATATTCTTTACGGTTAAGCACCAGTTCTTCATTTCCAACCTTTACAATTCTACTTTCAGGATCAATACTGATGTTTTTATATCTGATGATATTCTCTCCATCCTGATTTTTCCTTCTTATCACAGACCGGATTCTTGCCATCAGTTCTGCAAGGTGAAATGGTTTCGCCAGATAATCATCAGCGCCTATTTCAAGCCCTGTTACCTTATCATCCACTGAATCTTTGGCAGAAAGAATGATTACAGGATCTTTTTTATGCATTTTTTTAATTTCCCGCAAAAGTTCTATCCCATTACCATCTGGCAGCATAATATCCAGAAGAATACAGTCATATTCATAGGAAATAATCTTTTCCAGCCCGGCATTGTAATTTTCTGCATATTCTACAATGAAATGTTCTGCTTCCAGAAACTTCTGTACAGTATCCCTTAAATCCGGTTCATCTTCTACTATTAAAATCTTCATAGGCTCTACTGCTTGGATAACTTAATCAAATATATAAAATTACAAAGGAATAATAAGGGAAATTATAGGAACCAAGGGTTAATCAATATCCAAATAAGGTCAGAATAAGAACCATTTGATAAATGATACAAAGTAAATCAATAATGTATACATACCCTTTATCTCCTTCTCTCCAACTTTCTTTCATGAGACATTAATTCGTTTTTATGTAGTGCCCATCTGCATCAAAGATCAGGCATAAACCATTCATCAGGCTAATTTTATAAGCGTTATATTTTTTCTCAATAGAATCTATCACACTGCACGGATGGTGCCTGGTCATAAAAGACACAATACTTTTTCTAATCTTAGCGGAAGAAGCTTTTCTTCCATCACTGTTTATTAAACTCCAGTTTACCATAATCTTAAAATTTTATTGTTAATTCTTAATACAGTTAATCATCTATCTTTTTAAAATTTCCGTTTCGGTCGAACTCCAGTTCCAGTCCATTGGACAATTCCGCTTTATAAGACCATCTCTTTTTTTCTATTTTGACAATATAGGTATTCGGAAAGTTTCTGCTGCTGTAATTTTTTATGGAGACAGGAATAAACCCGTAAGGGATTTTTTGGTGCTTACCATCTACTTCTTTCCAGTTTCCATTACTATCAAACTCCATTTTCATCCCGTTATTCAGGTACACTTTATATTCATCAACACCATAGATTTCTCTGTCTTCAATGGCAGATGATACCGAAATACCTTTAAAGTGCCCTGCAAGAAAGGTTTTAGCAGCCTTAGGTAAATGATTAGGATTAATAGCTCTGTCCTGTGCTGAAACAAAGCCTCCGATCAATAAGAAAATTAAAATAAATACGCCTGTGATTTTCTTTACATTTTTCATAATATTCAATTTTTCTGTCATTATTATGGAGCAAAGTTGCAACTCAAATTAGGAAAGAATTGGGAAAAACTTAAAATGTAAAAATAAAGGAGATAAAATAAAGTCTTTGGAGAGTATTATAGTATTTAATATTTTACCACAGATCTTTCAGATTGACACAGATGCTTGAAAACAAAGAAAATCTTTTATCAATCCTAAAAAAATAAACCATTAAGGTAGAGATAAGATATTAAGAGAATTAAGTGTTGTTTTGCTGAGATTGCTTCGCCTTCGACTCGCAATGACAGTTATCTTGATCTTCTTAATAGCTTAACAGCCTTAATGGTTCAAAAAATATATTTAAAAGCTTATTCCAGCCTTACAATATAAAGATTATAGGTATTCCTTAATCTGTTGAAGATGGGTAATAGCTTTTAATCCATCTGCTTTTTTGTCTTCCTTGTATACATCAAAGAAGATGGCCTCCATTCCGAAATCTCTTCCTCCCAGAGCATCAGCAATCCAATCATCACCAATCATAATGCTTTCTTCTTTCTTCGCTTCAGAAAGCCCGAGGGAATACTCAAAAATTTTAGGATCCGGCTTTCTCACTCCTACGGCATCTGCACTGGTAATGGTTTCAAAATAAGGAGCAATTCCGGATAAGGTACATTTTCTTTCCGTTACTTCCTGAAAACCATTGGAAATAATATGAAGTGTATAATTTTTCGACTTCAGATATTCAAGGACGTCTTCTGCCCCATCTACCAATTCATTATGACTGACAATATTATCAAGAAAGTTCTCTTCAAAATAAAGGGTAAGTTCTTTATTATCCACTCCAAAATGCATGAAGGAGTCATAAAAACGGTGTTCTCTCAAATACTCTTTGCCTATTATTCCATCTCTTATTTTTTCCCATAATTCTTCGTTGATATCATGGTAAACTGCATGAAACTCCTCAAAGTCAATATCATACTTTGAATTAATTTCCTGCTTTTCAAAAAGTTCTTTGATGGTTAGATAGGCATTTCTACGATGATCCCAGAGCGTATTGTCCAGGTCAAAAAAAACGTGCTGCATTTTCATACAGCACAAAGTTAATAATTTTAATTTTTTGTAACAGGATAATTCTTGCTCTTGCTTTTCACAATTTCAAGACTTTTAGAAAAATTGAGCAGAAAATCGATGGTTTGTTTTTTAGGTTTCAAAGTTTTCACTTTTAAGGAGTCATTTTTTTTCATAAGCGAAGTATGTTTTCCTTAAAAACGTGAAATTTTATAAAATATTATCTATCTGGTTAATATTATATTATTTTCATCCATGATTTTTCTCAGGTTTATCAATGCATATCTTACCCTTCCTAACGTGGTATTAATACTCATATCGGTATGATCTGCGATTTCTTTAAAACTTAACCCGTCGAAAAATCTTAATTTTATCACTTCCTGCTGATTTAAAGGAAGAAATTGCAGCATTTTCAACAGATCCTCCTGAATCTGATTGGTCACCAGCTGATCTTCAATATTCTCAGAAGGTTCTCTGATCAAGTCAAAAATAGAATATTCATCTGTTTCAAAAGTAGTCTCTGAAACTTTAATATTCTTGGATTTTGCTCTGAAATGATCAATGATAAGGTTGTGGGAGATTCTTTTGGCCCAAAGGATAAATTTACCCTCTTCGTTGTAACGGCCCTCTTTTAGCATCACAATGATTTTCATAAATGTATCCTGAAAAATATCATTAGCTAAATCTTCATCATTAATTTTGTAAAAAATGAATGTAAACAGTTCTCTCTGATGGCGATGAATAAGGGTTGATAAAGCACCCTCATCACCTTTCTGGTAAAGCGAAATTAATAAACTATCCGATTTTGATTTCATAACTCTTCTCAATATAACATTTGCAGCCCAGCTATCGCCCAGATAAAATATCTGGTTTTTGCTGTATATACAAAACAATTCTACAGAGTAAAGTCTCTTCGATAGGCGGTACAATTATATTATGGCGTAAATATAATAATTTTTTAATAACTGTTAAGCAATTATTAAATTTTCGCTATAAAAATTTAAAAAAAATCACTTAAACATATCATGAATGAATACTGTAGGGATATTTAATGTAAAATTAACATTCAGTCCTTTCATCTCTTTTCCGTTTAATCGCGTATCTCCGATAGGAAAAGCATAGCCTCCTGTAAGGTCCAGCATCCCAAATAAGGTAACGCCTATTTTCGGAGCAATATATTTATTGGTTCCTTCCGCTCCTACTAAAAAGTAATATGAATGGTAAAAATCCACATTCTTTTCAAAATTAAGTAAAACATCTGCCTGCAGTTTCGGCATAATGGCAAATTTTGAGTTTGCTACGCCCATTAAGGCAGAACCACCCAATCTGTAAATAACATCATCATTTTTAAGGAAAAGCAGCTTTCCTCCTACTTCTCCAAAGCTCTGATTCTGGTAGGTATAGCCCACACTGATCATTTTATGCATGGTATACTGGGCTTTTACCACTGTGCTTAGTAAAAACAGGGATAGAATGGCAACTGCAGTTCGAAAATTCATCATCTTTCAATTTATTAAGGTGTAAAATTAAAAAAAACTGCCTTACCGGAAGGTAAAGCAGTTCATAATATTTCAGTTTAGACCAAAAATTAAATACCGAAAGCAGCTTTAATTTCATCTACTTTGTCCAGTTTTTCCCAAGTAAAGAACTCAAGACCTTCTAATGTAATTTGGTTTTTCTGACCTTTATTGAATGTTTTATCAGCAACATAATGCTCTTTACCCATGTGTCCGTAAGAAGCAGTTTCCTGATAAATAGGATTTCTTAATTTTAAGTTCTGCTCAATAGCGTAAGGTCTTAAATCAAAGATCGTAGATACTTTTTTAGCAATTTCTCCATCATGAAGATCCACTTTTGCAGTTCCATAGGTATTGATGTATAAACCACAAGGTTCTGCTACTCCAATTGCGTAAGAAACCTGTACTAAAACTTCGTCTGCAACTCCAGCTGCTACAAGGTTTTTAGCGATATGTCTTGTTGCATATGCCGCACTTCTGTCTACTTTTGAAGGGTCTTTTCCAGAGAAAGCACCACCACCGTGAGCTCCTTTACCACCATAAGTATCAACGATGATTTTTCTACCTGTAAGACCGGTATCGCCGTGAGGACCACCGATTACGAATTTACCGGTAGGGTTGATGTGATATTTGATCTGATCATTGAATAAAGCTTTGATCTCTTCAGTCTGCTGAGCTACTACTCTTGGAACAAGAATATTCTTGATATCTTCACGGATCTTATTCAACATTTCCTCTTCTGTTCCGAAGTCGTCGTGCTGAGTAGAAACCACGATAGAATCAATTCTGATTGGCTTGTGATCATCTGAATACTCAATTGTTACCTGGCTTTTTGCATCAGGGCGTAAGTAAGTGATCTCTTTATTTTCTCTTCTGATTGCAGAAAGTTCCTTAAGGATTGTGTGCGCCAGATCCAAAGCAAGAGGCATATAGTTAGCCGTTTCATTGGTAGCATATCCGAACATCATTCCCTGGTCACCAGCTCCCTGAGCGTTTGCTTTTGCTTCAAATGACTCATCATTTACTGCTCTGTCAACACCCTGGTTGATATCCGGCGACTGCTCATGGATCGCAGAGATAACTCCACAAGAATCTCCATTGAACATATATTCACCTTTTGTATACCCAATTCCGTTGATTACTTCTCTGGCAATCGTCTGAACGTCAAGGTAAGCATCAGATTTTACTTCTCCTGCCAATACTACCTGCCCGGTAGTTACAAGAGTTTCACATGCTACTTTTGAACTTTTATCGTATGCTAAGAAATGATCGATTAATGCATCGGAGATTTGGTCGGCAATTTTATCCGGATGTCCTTCTGAAACTGATTCAGATGTAAATAAATAAGACATATTATTCTTTGTTTTTTTAGATTAAAAAATTGTGTTGAAGAAAAATAAGAATAACAATTGCCCAGAAAAAAGAATACTGTTTTAGCATTTTTTTATAGAGGTTGCAATCAGGTCAAATTTTTCCTCGTTAATAAACGTCAGCAAATTTAAGCACTATTTTCGTAATACTCAAAATTTTTGTTTACTAATTATAATTTTCTTTAAATTAATGATTTATATCACTTTAAAGCTTCTTGCTTACTGTGGCTTTATGCTTACAAATTCTTTCGGACTTTCGTGATAGTTCAGCTTAAGTTCTAAAGAATTTTTGATAGAATGTGATAATTCGTCAATAATCTTTTGCTTAAAGGTCGGCTTATAATAAATAATACTGATCTCTCTGTATGGGAAAGGTTTTTTGAATCTAAAGACATTCTTCTTCTGCTCTTCAGAAAGCTGGCTTAAAGCCAATTCCGGAAGAATACTGATCCCACCTACTTTGTCTACCATATGCACCAGGGTCTGGATATTGGAAGCTAAGAAATCTAAATTTTTAGGTTTCAAAGTATTTTCTTTCAGATGACAGATGTTTTCGAACTGATTTCTAAGGCAGTTACCTTCTTCAAGCAGCCATACTTTTTCTACATTCAGTTCTTCAGGGATAATATAAGCGTTCTTTTTGTTCGCTTCCGTGTTCGAACTGTAGATCATTAATTCTTCATTGAATAAGAAATCCTGGTAAAACTCATCAGCAGTATCATAAGGAGTAGAAATAATTCCCGCATCCAGTTCTCCTGCTTTCAAAGCTTTAATAATATTATCCGTTGTCATTTCTTTTACATTCATCTGGATCTTCGGATTTTCCTCAAGGAATTTAAAGATCTCAGTAGGTAAAATAAATGAAGAAACAGTAGGAATAATTCCAAGGTTGATGGTTCCTCCTAAAATGTTATTCAACAGGTTGGCCTTGTTTTTCAGCTCATTGACAGATTCAATAATTACCTTCGCCTGATCAATGATCTGAAGCCCTACATCTGTAGTACGGATCGGGTGTGTAGTTCTGTCGAAAACCTTCACATCCAATTCATCCTCAAATTTCTGTATCATGGCACTTAAGGTTGGCTGGGTAATGAAGCACGCCTGGGCTGCTTTTCCAAAATGTTTATACTTATCAACAGCGATAAGATACTCCAGTTGCTGAATGTTCATTTGATTAATATTATCTATTACAAAGATATAACGTTTTTGTTATTAGCAATTAAAAATTCAAGTAAATTTGATAATTACTACCTTTACAATTCGATTTAGAAAAAGACGAGAACAATAATTCAAATCATGAACATATGGATTCTAAAAAATTAACGTTAAGCAACGGCGCACCTTATTTTGAGCATCAGGATTCCCAGACGGTAGGACCAAGAGGCCCGGTATTGCTGCAAGACTTTGTTCTTCAGGAAAATCTTGCACACTTCGTTAGGGAAAGGATCCCTGAAAGAATTGTACATGCCAAAGGAAGCGGAGCGTACGGAACTTTTACTGTAACCCATGACATCAGCCAGTATACTAAGGCTAAATTATTCTCAAAAGTAGGAAACTCCTGCAGAATGTTTGCCCGCTTCTCCACAGTAGGTGGTGAAAAAGGAAGCGCAGATACCGCAAGAGACCCAAGAGGATTTGCATTAAAATTTTATACTGAGGATGGAAATTGGGATCTTGTAGGAAATAACACTCCTGTATTCTTTATTAAGGATGCTAAAAAATTCCCGGATTTTATTCATACCCAAAAAAGAGTACCGAAAACCAATTTGAAAAGCGCTACGATGATGTGGGATTTCTGGAGTTTAAACCCGGAATCACTTCATCAGGTTCTTATATTAATGTCAGACAGAGGAACTCCATATGGCTACAGACATATGCACGGCTTCGGATCTCATACTTTCTCTATGATTAATGATAAAAACGAAAGAGTATGGGTGAAATTCCACTTCAAAACTAAACAGGGAGTGAAAAATTTCACAGACGCAGAAGCAGTAAAAATGGCAGGAGAAAATCCTGATTTTGCTCAGGAGGATCTTTGCAATGCTATTGAAAACGGAGATTTCCCAAAATGGACGATGTATATCCAGGTAATGACCGAAGAACAGGCAAAAGATTTCAGATGGAATCCTTTTGATGTCACAAAGGTATGGTTCCATGATGATTTCCCATTGATTGAAGTGGGGGAAATGGAATTGAATGAGGTTCCTGTCAACTATTTTGCCCATGTTGAACAATCTACATTCTCACCAAGCAGCCTTATCAATGGAATCAGCTTCTCTCCGGACAAGATGCTGCAGGGAAGATTATTCTCCTATCCGGACGCACACCGATACAGAGTTGGGGTCAATGCTCATCAACTGGAAGTGAACAGATGTCCTTTCGCTGTTAACAACTATCAGAGAGACGGTTATATGGCAGATTCAAGCCACTATCAGGATAAACCGAATTATTATCCTAACAGTTTTGATGATATCACACCGGATGCTTCTTACAAAAACTATGAGTATGAATTAGATAGCGCCCATGTTGCCAACTACAACAGAAATGATAATGACAGTGATCATTATACCCAACCTGGGCTTCTTTACTCAAAAGCAATGAATGCTGAGGACAGAAATAATCTGATTCAAAATATTGTAGGCAGTATGAAGGGAATTACAGGACCTAAAAGAGAAGAAATCATCAACAGACAATTATGTCACTTTTTCCGCGCCAACATTGAGCTTGGCATGAAAGTAGCTTCACAACTAAATATCAATATTGATGCAAATATGATGAATCATTCCAAATAATCATATTGAACAATAAATCAAAAAAAAGGAAAAAAAAATAATATTTTTTCCTTTTTTTTGTAAAAAATTCATAATTTGCGAGGGATGATATTTTAAAGTGGAAAAATGAGTTACGAGAATATATTATTAAAAAAGGAAGATAAATTATCTATCATTACCATAAACAGACCTGAGAGTTTAAATGCATTGAATGCAAAGACGATTCAGGAGATCAGCACTGCACTGGATGAGCTTGATTCCGATCCTTCCTGCCGGGTAATTATCCTGACAGGCAGCGGAGAAAAATCATTTGTAGCTGGAGCTGACATCAAGGAATTCAGTGACTTCGGACAGGAAAAAGCTGAGGAACTTGCAAGAAACGGACAAAATACATTGTTCAACAAAATCGAAAACCTATCCAAACCTGTCATTGCAGCCGTAAACGGTTTTGCATTAGGAGGAGGTTTAGAGCTTGCCATGGCATGCCATATCAGATACGCATCGGAGAACGCCAGATTAGGGCTTCCTGAAGTAACACTGGGATTAATTCCAGGATACGGAGGAACTCAAAGGCTTCCAAAACTTGTCGGAAAAGGTATTGCCAACGAAATGATCTTCTCTGCCAAAATGGTCCCTGCTCAAAAAGCAAAAGAGATCGGACTGGTAAATGAAGTATACCCTATTGAAGAATTATTAACCAAAACGAAAGAATTAGCGAACACTATTGCCCATAATTCACCTATGGCAATATCAAAGGCTATAAACGCCGTTAATTTATCTGACACGGAGAAAGGTTTTGAAACTGAAATTAAATATTTCGGGGAACTTTTCGAAATGGACGATAAGAAAGAAGGAGTAACTGCTTTCCTGGAGAAAAGAAAGCCGAACTTCTAATCTTTCAAAGATTTTAATCCAAATTATTTCGAAAAAACTAATGCTGCGGTATGAATAAGTTTGACAAAGCTTATCTAAAAATGGCCCAGGAATGGGCAAAACTCTCCTACTGTAAGAGAAAACAGGTAGGAGCTCTTATCGTAAAAGATAGGATGATTATTTCAGATGGTTACAACGGAACTCCTATGGGATTCGAAAACTGCTGTGAAGATGCAGAGGGAAAAACGCACTGGTATGTATTGCATGCAGAAGCCAACGCTATATTAAAGCTGGCCGCTTCTACACAATCTGCAAAAGGAGCAACGTTATATCTGACATTGTCGCCCTGCAAGGAATGCAGTAAGCTGATCCTTCAGGCAGGTATTACAAGACTGGTGTATATTAATGAGTATTCAGATGACGATGGGATATCGTTCCTGAGAGGCCATAACATTGAAATAGAACAAATATCGGACTGTGAACTAAAAAAATAAGCACAAATGACTTGGGATGAAAAGATCAAAGATTTTGAAATATTTCTTCGCTTCGAAAGAAATTTTTCAGACAATACGCTCGACGCCTATGTTCGGGATATTAAAAAACTAAAAGATTACGCAGAAGAAGATCTGGAAAACATCGGCCCAGATTCTATCGGTTACGAAAACCTGCAGGAATACATTTTCAATCTTTCTAAGCAGAAATTCAGTGAAAGATCACAGGCAAGGTGGATATCTTCCATTAAAGCCTTCTTCAAATTTCTGTTGGAAGATGAATATCGTGAAGATAACCCTGCAGCGTTACTTGAAGGACCTAAACTGGGACTGTATCTGCCGGATACATTAAGCCTGCCGGATATCAATAAAATCATTGCTGCCATTGAGGCCAATACAGATCTCGGAAAAAGAAACCAATGTATCATAGAGGTACTTTATGGTTGCGGACTCCGTGTATCTGAATTAATTGACCTGAAGATCTCCAATATCAACTTTAAAGAACAATATATTAAGGTAAACGGAAAAGGAAATAAAACCCGTTTTGTACCTTTGGCTGATTATACAGCTGAGTTACTGGAAAGCTATATCAAGGAGGTACGTTCTAAAGGAAAAATCAATAAGAAATATGAAGATACGCTGTTCCTGAACAGCCGTGGAACTTCCATGTCAAGGGTTATCGTATTCCTTATTATTAAAGAACTTACGGACAAAGCAGGGGTGAACAAAAAGATTTCTCCTCACACCTTCAGACATTCTTTTGCAACACATTTGCTTCAGAATGGGGCAGATCTTCGTTACATTCAGGAAATGCTGGGGCATTCCAGCATTACCACCACAGAGATTTACACGCACCTGAAGACAGAAGAGCTAAGGGATGTTATCTTAAGCTATCACCCGAGAAATATCAATATTACTCAGGGAAGTTAAGATGTAGCTTACCTTGAAAATAATTAAGAAGAATGAAAGTATTGAAATATTGCCCAAGTTGTGGCAAAGAGACCTTACATTGGGATAATGAGAAGAAATGGAGTTGCCCTAAATGTGGTTTTACGCTGTATAACAATGTAGCAGGCGCGGTAGCGGTTGTTATCAGATGTGGTGACGAAATCTACCTTACCAGACGAAACAGGGATCCTAAAAAAGGGAAACTTGATCTTGCCGGAGGCTTTGTTGACCCTAAAGAAAGTGCAGAAGAAACCTGTAAGAGGGAGCTTTTTGAAGAACTTCAGCTTAACATTGATATTTCTAATCTAAGATACCTTACCAGCCTTCCGAATATCTATCAGTACAAAGAAATTGATTATAATACAATTGACCTCTTTTATGAATACAATGTTCCGGAGAAGTTTGAGGTAAGTCTTGAGCTTTCAGAGATCTCTGAAGCGGTTTGGATTCCTTTACAGGAACTAAGTCTTGATGAGATTGCGTTTGATTCTCAGAAGAGGTTTTTTGAGGATTATCTGAAGAAATAATTTTTGTAAATATATGCTCTCGCAGATTTTGCAGATGCGGCAGATTATTGGATTTTATCCACTGCTTATTTTGTAAAATCTGCGGGAGTTTTTTTATGTTGGAAAAAATTTTCCCACAGATTTCACGAATTACACAGATATATTTTATATACGTTCTGTGATGATCTGAGAAATCTGTGGGAATATATTTTTAATTAATATGTTTTAGATTTCAGCATTTCTTCAAAATACTGAATCAGCAATGCTCTTTCTGCCTCTGTAAGTTTAGCTTCATCATGATAAACAATATAACCAGGCAACGGCATTGTTTTATGCTTAAGAGCCTCAATAGACCTATCAAGCATATTCTCTTTTAATTCCTTGTTATAATTACCCCAAACAGAAAAGTTAAGATGCTGACGTCCGTCGTTCACATGGCTTTTTACAGACCATGAAATTGGGGCTACATAAGCATATTTGGGATAAACCGTTTCATCGGAATGACAGTCATAGCAGGCATTCTTAAGAAGCGTACTTACTTTTTCAGGAGTCTGTTTCATCTGAACAAAGTTCACTTTGGAATCAACTGGTTTATTGACCCGATCAATTGGAATCAACTGGATAAGAGCAAAGGCTACAAGAGTCCATAAGATTATTTTTTTTGCCGTCTTCATAGCTCTATTTTACAGGAGTTATCACTGCATTTTCGGATTTCAGCTCTTTTTTAGTTTCCTGAAGCACAGCTTTATCCTTTTCTTCAGAAACAGCAGGAGTAACTGGTGCCGGTGGTGGTGGTGTGCCCTTAGGATTATCAAGTGTTCTGGTATCTTTAAGATCCCATTCTTCTCTTGTCTCCCATAAAGCTTTAACCAGAGCTTTTTTATAGAAAACATATGCATCCTCCGCAAATGTTTCAGTGGAAAAGTCGGCTTCATCCCAATACTTGTCATTATTATTATCCACTAATATCCTAACAACATATTCTTCAGGCCTTAGAATATCAAATTTCACTTTATCTCCTTTGGTATATCTCTGATAAATTACCTTATCTGAAGAATCCAAGAGTTGAATCCAGTAATTAGACGCAGGAGCATTTAAAAGGGTAAATTCTAAGCTACCAAATTGCTCTACTTTATCAGCAGTGAAATCAAAACGTTTAGATTGTGCGTTCTTCGCATAAAAAGAAGAAACTGTTTCTTTAGGAATGGTAAGCTGATAATCTTTCCCACTGATAAAATCAGCGTTCACATGAATCTGATAAGGATTGGTTTCTGAAATTTTAGCCGTAAACGGTAAGGCATTCAAAGAATCTCCTTTAACAGCCAGCTTCCATTTTGAAGGATCAATTTTATCTATAAAGTAATTGGATGAAATTTTAAAATCAGATTTCGGAGGCAATGATCCCCCTCCATTATCGCTGAAAACGTCCATTGCGTTTTTCTTATTGTACTTATAAAACAAAGAAACTGAATAAACGGTATCTTTTTTAGATCCAATATTATGACTAAATAATAGTTTTTCAGTGGTTTCCTGCCCGATATTATTCTTCACCGCATCAAACCAGATTCTTACAGAGTCTGATTTGGGAGTATGTGTTACTTTTATATCTTTAAGCTTATCATTCAGTGACTGTACTTTTACCTCATCAGGATGACCCTCAAATGTCATAAGAACCCCACCAGGAACTTCCTTCATCTCAGAGTATTTTACAGGTTTTTTAGATGGATAAACACTTAAGTTCAGCCCCGAAATTGATTTTGAAAAATCAATAGCTTCTTTTTTAAATCCTATCTTTTCTTTTCCCGGATCGTACACAGAGTTTCCGTTTTCATCTTCGAAAGCAATGATTTTATATTTTCCCGGAGAAAGATAATTCAGTTCATAATATCCGTCATCATCTACCTTGGTAATATAATAGGGTTTTTGCTTATAGTTCATCGTATCTTTTACCTGATACAGCCCAACTACAAGTTTATTTTCATTAGTACCGGTTTTCTTTCTGATCTGCATGGCATCTTTAACCTCACCACTGATATACAGATCATCCAGTTTATCTCCTGTAGAAAAAGCGTAATTAAAATAGCGAAGAATATTAGACTCGTTATTATCCGCAATAGAGTTTCCAAAATTGAAATTATAGGTAGTATTGGCCTGAAGAGTATCCGTCCACTGAATCAGCACAAATTTATTCGCAATATTCGATGGCAGAATTCTCTTGATATTCTTGATGGGTGGAGAAATAATAAGATTTTTATTGATATCCTTTAGGGTCACGTACTCATCAAAATCCAGACGAAGCTCGCGGATATCTCTTCTTACATTAATCCTTGTGGTATCAATATTTGAACTTAAAAACTTTGGAGCCAGTGTATCTTTTGGACCACCAACAGGCGATCCTACCCTTGCACAGGAATGCACAAGAAAACAGATAACCAATAATAAAAGAAATCTTCTCATGAAAATGTTTAAGCAAAAGTAAACATTATTCTCCAAAAACTTCGTGTCCGCTGTTCAAACTATCTTTGTTATCGTTCATTACAGTCTGAAGTTTTTCCTGCTGTAAAGGGAAATTCTCAAATAATCCGGATAATGCAAGTGCTGTATAAACTTTTCCTGAATATTTGTTTCCAATAGCAACAATGGTAACTTTAGATTTTAAAAGGTGAGCAAATACAGAGTTGGTTCCGTGCCACCATCCGTTGTGATACGTCAATTTTTCTCCGTTATCAAAAATTTTCATTCTAAAACCAAGACCATAATTGTTCATTCCCGCCTTTTCATTGCTGTAAGGGGTAAATACCATCTGCATCAGTTCCGGTTTAAGGAAATTTTTTGAGAACATGGCTTTTGAGAAATTATATAGATCTCTTGGTGTAGTATAAACATTTTTATCTCCATAAATGAGATCCAGACGGTCTAAAGGATATAATTTATTACCGCCATAATAGAAAGACTGTGAAGCAGTCGGAATATCTTTTTCCTGAAAGATGTAAGAGTTATTCATTTTCAATGGAGTGAAAACCATTTCTTTCATTGCCTGTGGAAAAGGAGTTTTCGTTACTTTTTCAATTAACAAAGCTAACAGGGCGAAGTTTGTATTGCAATACATAAATCCGGTATCCGTATCTCTGGCCAGGTCCGGCTTATATTTGATAATCATATTCAATACATCCTGATTGGTAATAAACTGTTTGGATAGTTCTGCCGGCGCAGGCTGTATTTTGGTAATGAAGTATTCGTATTTCGGTAATCCGCTTCTTTGATCCAATAAAGTCTGAACGGTTACATTCGGGTAAGGAAAGCCAGGGAAGAATTGGGTTAGATGGTCTGTAAGCTTTATTTTCCCTGCTTCTACCAGCTTCATCATGGCCATTGCCGTTAATGTTTTTGAAACTGAAGCTACGTGTAATGGTGTATTTTTGCCAATTGGCATCTGATTGCCTTCTCTTCCAAAACCTCTGTAGTTTTCATATAAAATCTCATCTCCTTTAGCCACTAAAATTCCACCGCTAAGGTCACCTCCTTCCCATATTTTCTTATAGTACTGGCCAATATAACTTGTTATAGATTCTTTATTAGAAAGCAGCCCGTCTTCTTTGGTAAAAACCTGGCTTAAATCAACACTTCCATAGTTGGGAAGGTTGGTTGTATTTTCAGCTGAAGCCACTTTGGATTCAGATTTATTTTTACAAGAAAAAAGGGATAAAACAACCGTTACAGCAAGTACTAAATTACGCATCTTCATAAGATTCAAAAATGAGCGGCAATTTAATAAAAGTCGAAAATAAATTGTAAATATGAAGGGCACATTATGAATAATTTAACATAATGAGAATGAAGTATAAAAAATAAAAAGGAATAAGTTAATTTACAAATTTATTGGCGGGCCAGCCTGCCCTGTTATTCTTCCTCCAAAAGTGATAAGACTAAACATATTCAAAATGGTAAAATACAAATCATCCTGATTACAAACATAATCATCAATGATTCCGTATGTTGTATAATCTGAGATATTAAACCCTTCTTCAATATCGTTATAATAAATCACCCTTCTTCCAATAAGTCCCACAACCCAAAATCCACCACCTTCTTTACCATACTCTTCTTCAACCCATTTTTCAGGATCTATTTTAATCAAATCCCAAAAATTCAGAAGATCACCACGCAACTCATTTTCTGCTGAGTGAATCTTTTCAAAAATCTCCTCAATGGTTATAGGCGTCCAGGTCATAAATTCATCTGTATTTATGCATAAAAGTACAAAATAACAACGAAAAAATGGCTCTAGCAATATGAAGCTACAATCTTATCTACAATAAACTGAGCTAATTTTTCTTTACTCTGATGAGTCCAGCCTGCAATATGCGGTGTTACCAAAGCCTTTTCTGATTCCAGCAGATACTTCAAGTCTTCATTTTCCGTTTCAAGATGTTCAAAAGAGGACTTTTCATATTCCAATACATCCAGACAAGCACCCTTTACTTTTCCTGATTTCAATGCTTCCACTAAACTTTTAGTTTCTACATTTTTTCCTCTTGCTGTATTCACAAAATAGAAATCATTCTTCATTTCAGAAATGAAGGTTTCATCAATAAGATAATGTGTTTCAGAAGTCAAAGGAATATGCAGGCTCAATACTTCTGCAGACTGCTTCAGTTCGTCTAAAGTAACCTGAGTAGCAAACTCATCGGAAAGGTTGGGAAGAATATCATGGAAGATCACTTTACAACCAAAACCTGAAAGCCTTTTAGCCGTAGCTTTTCCCATATTTCCATATCCGATTAACCCAACTGTTTTCCCTAACAATTCATCTCCTCTGTTTTCTTCACGCTTCCAGATCCCTTTCTTGACTTCCTGAGAAGCGATGAAAAGCCTGTTCATCAATATCAGCAGCATTCCAACAACGTGTTCTGCAACAGAATCCCTGTTTCCTTCCGGAGAATTGATTAATTGAATGCCTAATTTTTCAGCCACAGGAATATCGATATTTTCCATTCCCGCTCCTACTCTTGCGATGAATTTCAGATTTTGTGCCTGCTCAAGAAAGTTTTTATCTAAAGGGATGCGGCTTCTGATAATGATCCCATCATAATTTTTGATTTTATCACAAACCTCATCATAAGTGGAAGTAAAATCTTCTTCCAAAATGAAATTTTTAGCTAAAAGCTGCTCGGTGATAAGAGGGTGATTTTTATCTAAAAGGAGAATTTTCATATTTAAACACAAATGACGCTAATTGGTTTCACAAATAACACAAATTAAAAGGCACCGTTAATAACTCTTTTTACTCCGTTTTTAAATTGGAGTGTATTGAAGTTAATTAACATACCAAGTTTACAGTTACTTAATCTAAGATAGGTTAGAATTTGTGCCAAATGGATATCGTTCAATGATTCTATAGATTTTATCTCTAATACAAACTTGTTCTCAATCAAAAAATCAAGTCTGTAACCAACATCTAGCTTCACCTCTTCATATCCAATGGCATAGGTTTTTGCCTTTCTACAAGAATATCATGCTTATTCAGTTCATAGAATAGGCATTCTTCATAAGCACTTTCCAAAAGTCCGGGACATAAAGCTTTATGAACCTGTAACCTGCTTCATAAACAAGTCTGGAAATATCATTTTCTGAAATATCCATTGTATAATTTTTTTCATCTTATCCGGCACAAATCATTTGTGAAAATTTGTGCCGAACATTTGTGTTATTAGTGTTTATATTTTTTATTTTTTATCCTTCTTAGAAGGTTGTGGCTCCTGTGGTTCCTGGAACAACTTCTTAAGTTCTACAGATTCCAGAGGTTTCATTCTTCCGGAAAGGATCAATGAAAGTTCTTTTCTGCGGAATGCAGCGGCATATCTTTCTTTTTCCTCTTCTGTTTCCGGGATCATATCAGGAATAGGAATCGGGCGGTTAAATTCGTCTACCGCAACGAAGGTATAGATTCCAGAATTGGTATGAATTTTTTTCTGATTAATCGGATCATCAGACCACACATCTACATACACCTCCATAGAAGTAGAGAATGCTCTGGAAACTTTAGATTCCAAAACAACAACTCCTCCTTCAGGAATCGGATGATTAAATGAAACGTGGTTTACAGATGCCGTTACTACTCTTCTTTCACAGTGTCTTGCAGCAGAAATGGATGCACATCTGTCCATTTTTGCTAAAAGTTCACCACCAAAAAGGTTTCTTAGAGAGTTGGTCTCGTTCGGAAGAACGATATTGGTCATAATGGTCAGGGATTCTGACGCTGTTTTTATCTTTGCCATTTATTCTTAGTGTTTTTGGGAGCAGCCGGGACTGTTTTAGTTGTTTTTCCGGCAGGTTTTATCAATGAATCTTTCTTCAGAGAATCTGAAACAGCTGTTTCAGGAGTATGTACCATTACCTTCACCGTATCTTTTACAATTCTGTGGGTAGAAGTCTGTACAGACACTTTATTAAAGGATTTCTTTCCGAAGAGAAGTTCCTTTTGGGTAAATGCGAAGTAGGCAATACCGAGAATCGGAATAATCAACAGGAAGAACCAAAGGATTGTTTTTTTGAACTTATAATCCTTTTCACGGTTTTCCGATGTATTTACTTTCTCGCCATTATTAATATCCGAGAATCTGATCTCTTCCAGTCCGAAAAAGTCCGGACGTCCTGCTTCTACTCTTTTTCCTTTGAAATGAGTATGCCCTTCTTCAATAAAGATCGTTCCCAGATTCTGAATTTCAAGAAACTGTTCTGCCTGGAGCTTTTTCTTCCAAAAATCGGTCTGTATTTTCAGATCACTTCTGGAAGCTTCCACAGACATTTGTTTTTCTTTAGCGATAAAAACGGTAAGATCTTCAGCCTGCACTTCATAGTCAATTGTAAATTCAATCTGGCTTGCAGGAGGTAGGATGCTTCCGTTTTCGGAATTGATAACCGCTTTAGAATTTTTCAGAGAAAACACTCCAAAGCCTGGAACCGTGACAGTTCCATATTGTTTTAAATATTCTAAAATGTATGCTGAAATATTCATTTGGCAGCAAATTTATAACTTTTTCATGACTTTTTGAAGATATTTAACGCATATAAAAAAAGACTGCCAAAGCAGCCTTTTGAGTATTTCATATTAAAACAGGCTCATTGTTCATGATCCCTGATTTCTTTCAGGATAAATTGGCAATCCCCTTATTTACAGGAATTACATTATTCCCATCTATTGAATTTTCCAGCTGATTCCAAACATAAAGTTGGTTCCTGCCTGTGCAAAATATAATGGGCTGCCGTCTTCCGCAACAGAGCCATTGTTCACGTATTTTTTATTGAACAGGTTATTCACCAATAGTTTTAATGCAATATCATTGTGGCCAATTTTAAACTGATACTGTGCATTAAAATCTGTCAGTAAGTAATCTTTAAGTTCCAGGTTTTTATCTTCTGTATTATCCATGTACTGCTTTCCAACATATTGGTTCATTAAAGCGAACTGGAAATTTTTATTTGGATTAAATCTTACTCCCAAATTAGCTATCATATTCGGAGAAAATGAAATCTGTGTATTACCAAGGCTTACCGGAACATTTCCAACCTCCACATTAAAGTCCTCATTCCTGTTCTGGCTTAAAGTTACGTTTCCGGAAACTTCCCATTGTTTTGAAAGCTTAGCCAATGCGCCCACCTCTACTCCACGTCTGTAACTCTTTCCTGAATTGGTTCTGATAAACGCTCCCACACTGTTAAGCTGCCCGTTCAGAACCAACTGATTCACATAATACATGTAATAAATATTCGCCGTTAATGATAAAAGTCCGAACTGTTTTTCAAAACCGGCTTCAAAATCGTGAAGTTTTTCAGGCTTTACATCATTGTTGGCCATGATATCTGCTCTGTTGGGTTCTCTGTGGGCATGAGCATAAGACAGGAATATTTTCCCATCATTGATTTTATAATTCACACCTGCTTTTGGATTGAAGAACAGCCAGTTTTTATCCAGATCAGCTCCATCATCATCCCCAGCCATGATAATCTTCGTATTGTAATTGATACTTCTAAGCTGTAGATCACCAAAGAATTCAAAATTATCCATTCTATATAAAGCCTTCGCAAAACCGGAAACTTCATTCTTTATGGAGCGGTTTCTGTAGTATTCACTTTCATGGATCTGCGGATAAAACACTCCGGTAACATTTCCGTAATGTCTTCCATAGTACTGATTGGCTACCGCACCAAAATTTAAATCAAGATTTTCAAATTTCCCATACAAGGTAGAAACTACTCCATAGAAATCATTATTCAGCCATTTTTTTCTGATGAAATCTGACTTTGTAATGGTTTGTCCGCCTTCAATAATATTTGGGAGATGATATTTTGAGAAAGAGCTTGCTTGTTTATAGTTTTCGTAATATCCTTTTCCTTTGGTGTAATGAAAGGTAGTTTCTAAATTCCAGCGGTCATTGAATTTCTGTTCCCAAAGCAACTGGTAATGGTTCTGTCTGTAATTATCCGTTTCATTATCATAGAAACCCTTTATATTCCCATTGGTATCATTAATAGCACCGGAAATGTTGAATCTCGGGTTCGTTTCCCACATCTCTCTGCTAATTCCATTCCATGCCTGATAGGTTTTTTCTTTTCCTCCAAAAGCCATTAAACGCAATTTGGTTTTTCCTTCCTCAAACAAAGCTGTAAAATTGTAAGAATGCAGATCAGAAGAAGCTCTGTCTATATATCCATCAGAATGAATATTTGTGTATCTACCCATTACAGAAAGTCGGTTTTTCCAGAATTTTCCGGAGCCTACCTCTGCTGAATATTTATAGGTATTGAAAGAACCATAGCTATCGTCCGTTTTAAAATAAAACTTCTTTTCAGGCTCCTTTGAAATCACGTTGATACTTGCCCCAAAGGCGGAAACACCATTATTGGAAGTTCCAACACCTCTCTGAATCACAATCTGAGAAGCAGAACTTGTCAAATCCGGGACGTTTACAAAAAAGGTTCCCTGACTTTCAGAATCATTATAAGGAACCCCGTTCATCATCACATTGATGGCCGTTCCGGAAACTCCACGAATCCTGAAACCTGTATATCCTACCCCATTTCCCGCATCTGAAGTGGAAATGATTGAAGTTTGATTTTTTAAAAGGATAGGAAGATCCTGCCCTAAGTTTTTACCGTCTAAATCTTTCTGAACGTTGATAATTTCCTTTGCAACAGGAAGTCTTTTCGTAAAGCTTACCGCTTCTATTTCCCTGATCTTCAGAGAATCCGTGTTTTGGGCCTGAATAAAGGCCACAGAGCCTACACTAAGCCCTAAAAAAAATAATCCTTTCATTCTATAAATCTTTAACATTTAATGAATAAAAGGGGATCGATAAGATATTATACAAATTCAACCCCGAAGAAGAGTTGACGTCCCTAAACAGCATTACCTGTTCCAGGTTCAGTGGGTATAATCTCAGCCTGTTAAAGCACCCCTTTATTTCAGCCGCGAAATTACGAAAAATATATGAGATGGTGATGTTTTCGGGATACGGGGTTCGGGATGCGAGGTATTTGGTTGTGAGACGATAAGAAAAGGTTTTACAGGGAGATTTTATTATATGAAAAATTAGAGTTATAAAACCTTCATAAGTAATAAGCACTTATCATTTAGTATGTCTTATTATTCGCGTCTATATAATAATAATTTTTACCATCTTTAGTTACCTCAAACATTTTCCCCAGCTTCCAGCTGAAGTTTCTTTTAATATTGGCATATTCGAAAGGAACAATAATTTTATTATTAACATCAATAACTCCGAACTTATCGTTATTTGAAGCCACAATCATCGGATCTGCAACATTATCACCTTCCATGATGTATAAATATTGATATTGTGGGTAAATCTGGTATTGGCGATAATCTGCAGCATTGACAAATTTTGATTTTTCAATGATTCCATAGAAACCATTTAAAACATAAGCCTGGAAAAGCTGTTGTTTATACTCCTGAAATTTACATTTTCCGAGATCAGAGTCTTTAAACTGATACACTCTTTTTCCCGAATGATCTATTCGGTAAGAAATCATATCTTTTTCCACCGTTGCATAATCTTTTGTCCCGTATTTCCTCACTTTTTCATTCGGAGAATTAAGGAGATTGCAATCTTCATAAAAGAATACGGCAATATGATATTCAGGCTGAATGATGTATTTTCCATTTTGATTCACGTACCCAAAACTATCTCCTTTCTTTTTAGGAATCAGAAGTGGAAGATCTTCATTAATCACAACAAGATCAGGATTATGTTTAGCGACCACACTTTTCCCTTTTTTCATGGTAGTTTTCGGTACATTTTTAATAGCAGGTTTCTTCACAGATTTCGTCTGAGAGAAAACAAAAATCGAAATAAAAACGCACAAAACATTCAGGATATTTTTCATATTCATCATTTGTCTGCAAAATTACGGCCAAAAATAGAAATTATCAAAATCATATTTATAAAGAATCTAAATAAATTCATTCTCATAAAATAGTAAAATTTCGTAATTTTGGGCAACATTTTGAATTGTTTAATAATTTAAAAAACTTTTAAAAAAGAGTGTAGATTATGCTGACCTTATTCGGGTAATGTTGCATCATATGCGAGATCTCAAAATGTCATTAACTGTATTTTATACAGACCAGTAAAGAGCAGCTAAATATTCTACCTTTAATATTGAAAGACTTCTATTATGAATATTTATAAGGATTACATTAAAGAGATTGAAGAAAGAAAAAGCCAGGGGCTTCATCCAAAGCCAATTGACAGTGCAGAATTACTAAGCGAAATTATCGCACAAATCAAAGACTCTGGTAATGCAGATCGAGCTGACTCTCTTAAATTTTTCATCTACAACACCCTTCCAGGAACTACAAGCGCAGCTGGTGTAAAAGCTAAATTTTTAAAAGAAATCATTCTGGGTGAATCCGTAGTAGAAGAAATCTCTCAGGCTTTTGCTTTCGAATTATTATCTCACATGAAAGGAGGTAAATCCATCGAAGTATTATTAGATCTGGCTTTAGGTAACGATGCTGCCATTGCTCAACAAGCTGCAGACGTTCTTAAAACTCAGGTTTTCCTTTATGAAGCAGATACCAACCGTTTAAAAGAAGCATATAACAGTGGAAATGCGATTGCTAAAGAAATTTTAGAAAGCTACGCAAAAGCTGAATTTTTCACTAAACTTCCTGAAGTAGCTGAAGAAATTAAAGTAGTTACTTATATCGCCGGTGAAGGAGACATTTCTACCGATTTACTTTCTCCGGGTAACCAGGCACACTCAAGATCAGACCGTGAACTTCATGGTAAATGTATGATTACTCCTGAAGCTCAGGAAGAAATCAAAGCTCTACAGGCACAACATCCTGATGCAAGCGTTATGCTTATTGCTGAAAAAGGAACAATGGGTGTAGGATCATCCAGAATGTCAGGGGTAAACAATGTGGCTCTATGGACTGGTAAGCAAGCCAGCCCTTATGTACCTTTCGTGAATATCGCTCCTATTGTAGGGGGTACAAACGGTATCTCTCCAATTTTCCTTACTACAGTTGACGTTACCGGAGGTATCGGTATTGACCTTAAGAACTGGGTGAAGAAAGTAGACGAAAACGGAAACCCTATTCGTAATGAAGCAGGAGAAGTAGTTCTTGAAGAAGCTTATTCAGTAGCCACAGGAACTGTTTTAACGATTAATACAAAAGAAAAGAAATTATACAACGGAGATCAGGAACTTATCGACCTTACGAAGTCTTTCACTCCACAAAAGATGGAATTCATCAAAGCCGGAGGATCTTACGCCATTGTATTCGGTAAGAAATTACAAACATTTGCGGCTCAGACTTTAGGTATTGAAGCTCCGGTTGTTTTTGCTCCATCAAAAGAAATTTCTCACGAAGGACAAGGTCTTACAGCTGTTGAAAAAATCTTCAACAGAAATGCTGTAGGAACAACACCAGGAAAAGTATTACATGCTGGTTCCGACGTTCGTGTAAAAGTTAACATCGTTGGTTCACAGGATACAACAGGTCTTATGACTGCTCAGGAGCTTGAATCCATGGCAGCAACTGTAATTTCTCCAACGGTTGACGGTGCGTACCAATCAGGATGCCACACCGCTTCAGTTTGGGATAAAAAAGCTCAGGCTAACATTCCTAAGCTAATGAAATTCATGAACGATTTCGGATTAATCACAGCCCGTGACCCGAAAGGTGAATACCACTCAATGACTGACGTTATTCACAAAGTTCTTAACGATATCACTGTAGACGAATGGGCAATCATCATTGGTGGTGACTCTCACACAAGAATGTCTAAAGGGGTTGCTTTCGGAGCTGACTCCGGAACAGTTGCTCTTGCATTAGCTACCGGTGAAGCTTCTATGCCGATCCCGGAATCTGTAAAAGTAACTTTTAAAGGGGAAATGAAACCTCACATGGATTTCCGTGATGTGGTTCACGCTACTCAGGCTCAGATGTTGAAGCAATTCGGAGGAGAGAACGTATTCCAGGGAAGAATCATTGAGGTTCATATCGGAACACTTCCTGCTGACCAGGCATTCACATTTACAGACTGGACTGCTGAAATGAAGGCTAAAGCATCTATCAACATTTCTGAAGACAATACCCTAATCGAATCATTGGAAATTGCTAAAGGCAGAATCCAGATTATGATTGATAAAGGAATGGATAACCATAACAAAGTTCTTCAGGGATTAATTGATAAGGCTAATAAGAGAATTGAAGAGATCAAGTCAGGTGAAAAACCTGCGCTTACTCCAGACGCTAACGCTAAATATTATGCTGAAGTTGTTGTAGATCTTGATGTAATTGTAGAGCCTATGATTGCTGACCCGGATGTAAACAACGAAGATGTTTCCAAGAGATATACCCACGATACCATCAGAGACCTTTCTTACTATGGTGGTGAGAAAAAAGTGGACCTTGGTTTCGTTGGATCTTGTATGGTTCACAAAGGAGACCTTAAGATTGTTTCCCAGATGTTGAGAAACCTTGAAAAACAAAATGGTAAAGTAGAATTCAGCGCTCCATTAGTTGTAGCTGCTCCTACTTACAACATCATTGACGAGTTAAAAGCTGAAGGTGACTGGGAATTATTAGAGAAATACTCAGGATTTGAATTCAACGACAATGCTCCAAAGGGTGAAGCTCGTACCCAATACGAAAATGTAATGTACCTTGAGCGTCCTGGATGTAACCTTTGTATGGGTAACCAGGAAAAAGCAGCGAAAGGAGATACTGTTTTAGCAACTTCAACACGTTTATTCCAGGGAAGAGTTGTAGAAGATTCTGAACGTAAAAAAGGAGAATCTCTATTGGCTTCAACTCCGGTTGTTGTTCTTTCTGCGATCATGGGAAGAATTCCAAGCATTGAAGAATATAAAACAGCTGTTGAAGGTATTGACCTAACCACTTTTGTACCTTCTATCAAGGAATTAACAAGCACAAGTGTACACTAACAGAATTGATAAATAGGTCGTAAGGCCATTGAAATCATATGAATGGAAGATTTTAGTCCTTTAGGATTTAAAATCTTCCATTTTTTTGTTTAGAATCGTTCTATTTTAAGTTAAATACAATTTTTTTCCGAGAAAATCGAGAAAACAGAATCTATTTTTTCTTAAATTGAAAGTTATAAAATCTCTTGGTTTTAGAATCAAAATCGCCCTATTTATGGATTATAGGAACGTTTTTTGATGTATAAAAAACGATTTTCTTTCTCCGATATAAGAGAAAGGGAACTTTAATGGAAAAAGAACAAAACTAAATACGATATGACTTTTGATATTGATATGATCAAAAAAGTGTATGAGCGTTACCCTGAAAGAATTGCAGCAGCAAGACAAATTGTGGGAAAACCTCTTACCCTTTCAGAAAAAATTCTTTACACCCACCTTTGGGAAGGAAATGCTACACAGGCATATGAAAGAGGAAACTCTTATGTAGATTTTGCACCGGACAGAGTAGCTATGCAGGATGCCACTGCGCAGATGGCGCTTTTACAATTCATGCAGGCTGGAAAAGCTAAAGTGGCTGTTCCATCAACAGCTCACGCGGATCACCTGATCCAGGCTAAAGTAGGTGCTGATAAAGATTTACAGGAAGGGATCAACAAAAACTCTGAGGTGTTCAACTTCTTAAGTTCTGTATGTGATAAATACGGAATCGGGTTCTGGAAACCGGGAGCAGGGATCATTCACCAGGTTGTATTGGAAAATTACGCTTTCCCTGGAGGTATGATGATTGGGACCGACTCTCACACCGTAAATGCTGGCGGACTAGGAATGGTTGCCATTGGTGTAGGTGGTGCTGATGCAGTAGATGTAATGGCAGGAATGGCGTGGGAACTTAAAATGCCTAAACTTATCGGGGTTAAATTAACCGGTAAAATGAACGGATGGACTTCTGCTAAAGATGTCATCTTAAAAGTGGCAGGAATCCTTACTGTAAAAGGAGGTACCGGATGCATCGTGGAATATTTCGGTGAAGGGGCAGAATCTCTTTCTGCAACAGGTAAAGGTACCATCTGTAATATGGGTGCTGAAATTGGAGCCACCACTTCTACTTTCGGGTATGATGATTCTATGAGAAGATATCTTGCGGCTACCGGAAGACAGGATGTAGTAGATGCAGCTGATAAAATTGCAGAACACTTAACAGGAGATGCTGAGGTATACGCTAATCCTGAACAATATTTTGACCAATTAATTGAAATTAACCTTTCTGAACTCACTCCACACTTAAACGGGCCTTTCACTCCGGACTTAGCGACTCCAGTTGCTGAATTCAGAGCTAAAGCGGAAGCAAACGGTTGGCCTTTAGAGGTTGAGTGGGCATTGATTGGTTCTTGTACCAACTCTTCTTATGAAGACTTATCAAGAGCGGCTTCTATTGTAGAAGATGCAGTATCAAAAGGAGTAAAACCTAAAGCAATTTTAGGAATCAACCCTGGTTCTGAGCAAGTGAAATTCACAGCAGAAAGAGATGGTTTCTTAAATTCTTTCAGAAAATTTGAAAACGCAAGAATCTTTACCAATGCTTGTGGTCCTTGTATCGGACAATGGGACAGAGAAGGAGCAGATAAAGGGGAGAAAAACTCTATTATTCACTCTTTCAACAGAAACTTTGCAAAAAGAGCTGATGGTAATCCAAATACCCATGCATTTGTAGCTTCTCCTGAAATGGTAGCTGCTGTGGCCATCTCTGGTAGATTAGATTTCAATCCTATTACAGATACTTTAACGAACGAAGCCGGTGAGCAGGTAAAACTTGACGAGCCTAAAGGATATGAACTTCCTGCAAAAGGATTTGCTGTGGATGACAACGGATATCAGGCTCCTTCTGAAGATGGTTCTAAAGTAGTTGTTAACGTAAGTCCTACTTCAGACAGACTTCAGTTATTAGAGGAATTCCCTGCCTGGGACGGCAAAAATATTACAGGAGCGAAAGTATTGATCAAAGCGTTCGGAAAATGTACTACTGACCACATTTCTATGGCTGGACCATGGTTGAAATACAGAGGTCACTTAGACAATATTTCAAACAACATGCTGATTGGAGCTGTAAACGCTTACAATATGGAAACCAACCATGTTAAAAACGAATTAACGGGTGAATATGGGGAAGTTCCTGCTGTACAAAGAGCTTATAAAGCAGCAGGTGTTCCAACTATTGTTGTAGGGGACCAAAACTACGGTGAAGGTTCTTCAAGAGAGCATGCGGCGATGGAACCTAGACACCTTGGTGTAAAAGCTGTATTGGTAAAATCATTTGCGAGAATCCACGAAACCAACCTTAAAAAACAAGGTATGCTTGCATTAACCTTTGCTAATGAGGCAGATTATGATAAAATCCAGGAAGATGACACCGTTAACTTCTTAGACCTTGACCAGTTTGCTCCGGGAAAACAACTGACTTTAGAATTCATCCACAAAGATGGAACTAAAGACATCATTATGGCAAACCACACTTACAACGATCAGCAGATTGACTGGTTCAAAGCTGGCTCTGCACTGAACTTGATTAAACAACAAGAGAAATAAGAATTAATTGTTAGATCGATTGAGTCGTCCTAAAATAGGTTGACATAAATTAAACAATATTTGATCCGGAGAGATGTTTTATTTCTTCGGATTTTTTATGCACTTTATCTGGAGTTTGCATATTAAGGCTTAAATGTGGTCTCTTAGTATTATAAAGATAAATACTTTCTTTTACTAATGAGTTTAGATCTTTCATATTCTTTGTTTTGTAAAAAAGGAATTCTTGTTTCAATATTCCGTTAATCCTTTCTGCCAGTGCATTTTGGTAGCAATCATAACCATCAGTCATTGACGGTTTGATTTCATTCTTATTCAGTATTTTCTGGTAGTAACCAGAGCAATACTGCAAACCTCTGTCTGAATGATGGATTAATGGATCACTTGAACTTCTATTTTTTATTGCCATTTTTAAAGCTTTTGCAACATTTTCAGTGTTCATATTTGAACTTAATGAATATCCCATTATCTTTC
>NZ_MAYF01000302.1 GCF_001684955.1 Chryseobacterium contaminans
ACCTGATCCGGATTTTCTTTATGCTGTTTTCCGCTCGGTGCAGTACGGAACCTGTCAAAACGGATTTCCGCCTCTTTAATATTTCCTAATTTCCCTTCATGTATAACTTTTTTTACCTGCTGGAAATCACGGTCAAATCTTCTGTTTTGATATACACTTAGAAACAAACCTTTTTCTTCGGCCAGCTTCACCAGTTCTTCGGCTTCTTCTACATTTACTGTAAAAGGTTTCTCAACAATGATATTTTTCCCTGCTTCCAAAGCTTTTTTGGCATATTCATAATGCGTCTGAACAGGTGTATTGATAATCACTAATTCTACATCTGCATGCTGAAGCATTTCTTCTACCGAACGACAAATAGTAGCTTCAGGATATTTTTCTTTGGATTCTTCTTTACTTCTTTCCACAATTGCAGAAATGAAAAACCCAGGATGTTCTTTTAAAAAAGGGGCGTGAAATACTTTTCCACTCATTCCAAAGGCACAAAGGCCTGCTTTTACCAATTGCATACTTATATATTTTATAACAAAGATATTCATAAAAAAACTCCGGATTATGCTTTAACAATAAGGATAGAAAGAATCCATCTATTTCACTTTAAAAAGATATGATAAAAATCATAAAATTATTTTTAACTATTCTAAACAAATACTTACATTTGCGCCTTATTTAAAACTGTTCTACATAAAAATAAAATGAAAAGACAATTACTATCTTTAGGTCTTCTATTTATCGCTGTTTCAGCCGGTGCGCAACTGAAAAACGTTGAAGCAGACACCATCAGAACTCAAACCATTGAAGACATCAATCTTCATAAAACGGGAAATCCGAACCAGGCAAGGCCATTATCTACAAAGTCAAACCTGACGATGATGGAAACTCCACAGCCTATTGCTATTGTTACCCATGAAATCATTGAGCAACAACAGGCAAAACAATTGAGTGATGTTCTTCAGAACGTAAACGGGATGTATGTAACTTCATCCAGAGGAAATTCTCAGGATAGCTTTGGTGGACGTGGTTTTGCACTAGGAAACGATAATATTTTCAAAAATGGTACAAGAGTAAACAGTGGAGTCTTCCCTGAAGTAAGCGGTCTGGAAAGAGTAGAAGTTTTAAAAGGTGCCAACGCTATGCTTTTTGGTAATGCAGCAGCAGGAGGTATTATTAATATGATTACTAAAAAACCTAAATTCAATTTTGGTGGAAGTATAGGATTAAACGGTGGAAGCTGGAATTCCTATAAGCCTACAGTTGATATTTATGGTCCTTTATCTAAAAATATTGCTTTCCGAGTAAATGGTGCTTATGAATATGCTGAAAGCTTCAGAGACGTAGTACAATCTGAGAAATATTATTTCAACCCATCTTTCTTATTTAATATCAGCCCAAAATCACAATTAATTATTGAGGCAGATTATCTTAAGAATGACTTCACTCCTGATTTCGGGATTGGAACGATTACCAACAAAGACGGTTCTTTTGAAATGAATGAGCGTTTATCAAGAAATACATTCCTTGGAAACGACTGGCAATATCAGAATGTAGAGCAGGTTTCAACCAATGCTACTTTTAATCATCAGTTTAATGAAAGATGGTCTTTAACTGCCATCGCTTCTTATCAGAATTATACTAAAGATTATTTTTCTACGGAAAGAATACAATGGGCTTATGACGCCAAGAATCGTCTTTTCTGGGACAGACCATTGAACAAAACTTATAATGAACAGAATTATACTTCTGCACAGGTAAACATTAACGGAGAATTTAATACAGGAAGAATAAACCATAAAGTTTTATTTGGAGCTGATGCAGATTATGGTACTGCAGATTCCTATACTTATTATAATCCTGCTAATTTACTTCCGTATGCATCCAACATTACCGGAAGACTTTATATGGATGATCCATCAACATGGGCAACTACAGCAATGCCAAATTATGAAAACCTGGAGAAAACCCGCATCAATACAAGAAGAATTGGGGTTTATGCACAGGATTTCATCAGCCTTTCAAAAGAATTTAAAGTACTGGCAGGCTTACGTTGGTCATATGTTGAAAATATGCCTACCATAAACACTAAATATAAAACTCTTGATGCAAGCAAAAAGGTAGATCTTAACTCTACAGCATCTAAGGGACTTGTTAATAATAGCTCAACATCTGATCAGGCTTTATCACCAAAAGTAGGCTTTGTGTATATGCCTAATGATAATCTTTCAGTATTTGCAACCTATACCAATTCATTCGTAGCCAATGCAGGATATGTATCCAATGAAATTAATAATCTGGATACTACAGGAAATACTGCTGCTGTACAGGCAAGAGTAGGTGGCTTAGCAAAGCAGGGAATAAAACCAACTACAGTAGATCAGTATGAAGTTGGAGCAAAGAAAAATTTCTGGAATAATGCTTTAGCTGTAAACCTTACCGTATATCAAATTAATTACAATAATTACTATCAGACTTTCTTCTATGTAGATCAAGCGGGTAAACCTCAGAACCCAGACTCCAACTTAAAAGAATTGGCTGGAGATATGAGAAGCCGTGGAGTAGAATTAGATATTACAGGAAATCCAAATGAAAATCTATCTATCATCGCCGGATTCTCATACAACAACTCAGTCTATACCAATACTCCTGAAAAAGGATATGTAGAAAAACAAAGATTGGTAAGAACTCCTGCAACAACGGCTAATGCTTCTGTCTTTTATAAATTCACTAATACTTTAAAAGGTCTGAAAATAGGTGCAGGTGTTTATTACATTGGTGACAGAATTGCAGGCTGGAATGATTCAAAATCTACGAACATCAGCAGAAACAATGTAACAAGAATGATCCCTATTAAAGACTATACTACTGTAAGTTTATCTTTAGGATATGAATGGAAAAAATTCTCTATCCAAGGAAAAGTGGGGAACCTGTTTGATGTAGAAAACTACAATGTTCACGAGAACTATTCAGTAAACCCTATTATGCCAAGAAATTATTATTTTACATTAACATACAAACTGTAGAATAACTTTATAATTACTTCTTTATTAAAAGTGGAGATTGCATTTTTGCAGTTTCCACTTTTGAAATTTAAAAACAAAACAAAAAAACGATATGGATAAGATTAAAGACACAAGAAGTTTCATGAGAGTTACACACCGTTATCTGGGATATTTCCTAGCTGGGATTATGGCTGTGTATGCTGTAAGTGGGATTATTTTGGTCTACAGAGACACCGATTTTCTAAAAAGTGAAAAAAAGTATGAAAAGACTTTATCTGCAAACCTTTCTGAAAAAGAACTGAAAAAAGAACTGAAGATGAAAGGTCTTGAAGTAGAAAAAACGGAAGGTACCGTTCTTCACTTTAAAAAGGGAACTTATGATTCTGCAACGGGAGTCGCTAAATATTCAAAAATGGAATTGCCTTTTGTACTGGATAAGATGGTTTCGCTTCACAAATCACAGTCTAAAGATGCTATTGCCCCTCTAAGTGTATTCTTTGGAGTAGCCCTTTTCTTCTTTGTGATTTCAAGTTTCTGGATGTTTAATCCTAAAACAAAGGCTTTCAAACGTGGCATTAAGTTCACCATTGCCGGGTTGATCATTTCTGTCATCCTTTTACTTATATAATAACATAACTCTGAACAGAGATATTGGATATATTTCCGGTTATCAGTACTTGATAACCGGTTTTTTTATTAAAAAATACAATGTCAAATTTTTCCTATTCCAACAATTCCTTAGGTTCAAACTCCCAACTCAGTTCTTTATCATTATGAAATCATTAGTAATAATGTTAAAAATATAAAATGTATCTACCTCATAACGTTAACATTAATTTAGAAAAATTGTCTAAAATTAAGAGTCTGGCACATTTATTGTTTTTTCTATAATTCGTGAATAATAAACATTTAATTATTAAAATAATAAATTATGAAAAAACTTATTTTAACAGGAGTATTAGCTATAGCAGGATTAACAGCCACTGCAAACGCTCAGATTCAGAAAGGTAATTGGATGGTAGGGGGTAACCTTGCAGGTGCTAATTTTGGTTTAAATGAAGGAGCAGGATATGATTTTGCTATTCAGCCAAAAGGAGCTTATTTCATTGAAGATAATCTTGCAGTAGGGGGATATGTAGATTTAGGATTTAAAGGAGCTAAAGATGCACCAACTACTTTCACATACAATGTTGGAGCATTAGGACGTTACTATCTTAACCCGGGAGAAAAAGGAGTAAATAACTTACTACACCACGGAAGATGGTTCTTCGAAGGTAACGTAGGTGTTGGAGGGATGTCTATCTCTAAAGGAGGTTCTTCTTCTAACGGTCTTAACTTCGGATTTGGTCCTGGTTATTCTTACTTCATTACACCAAACATTGGTTTAGAAGGTTTAGTTAAATATGATGCAAACGCTGGATTCGGAAGCGGTGGATATACTAACAAAATTACTTTTGGTTTAGGATTCCAGATTTACCTTCCAACGTCTAAAGCAAAACAAATCATCAACGATGTTAAGTAGTAATCACTGAAACACTTATATAAAAAAATGAAAGCGGCCCGAAATAAATTTCGGGCCGCTTTTCGTACAAATTAAAACTAAACTATAAAAAATCAAATAAATCATGTATTCGGTTGTGGCGTATATCTTAAATACGGCTTTATTTCAGTAACTCCCTTAGGGAATTTTTTAATGGCATCTTCAGTAGAAACGGCAGGTGGAATAATTACATCTTCTCCGTTCTTCCAGTTTACAGGAGTGGCCACCTGATAATGATCCACAAGCTGTAAAGAATCCAATACCCTTAGAATTTCATTAAAATTTCTTCCGGTAGAAGCAGGATAAGTAATAATAAGCCTCACCTTTTTAGCAGGATCAATAATCAATAAGGAACGCACGGTTGTCGTTGCTGAGGCATTAGGATGAATAAAATCATAGAGTTCAGAAATTTTTCTTTCCTTATCTGCTATGATGGGAAACTGTACATCAGTATTTTGGGTTTCATTAATATCTTTTACCCAATTTTGATGATCTTCTACCCCATCCACACTTAAAGCAATTACTTTGGTATCTCTTTGGGCAAATTCAGATTGCAATTTCGAGGTATATCCTAATTCTGTAGTGCATACCGGTGTATAATCTGCCGGATGCGAAAATAGAATTCCCCAGGAATCTCCCAAATAATTATAAAAGTTAATATCACCTAAAGATGATTCTGCCTGAAAGTTGGGTGCTGTATCTCCTAATTTGATTGACATAATATTTCGCATTTGTTAGTCTACAAATTTAGTAGACTTTTTGATACTGGCAAAATTTTTGTTGAAAATTTATATCTTTAATGTAAAATTTTATTCATGGAGAAAACCGGACTCACCTACATAGACCTGGTGTATAAGGTATTGGAAAATTGGTATATAACGTTTGCAGAACTTACCCCTAAACTGATTGTCGGCATTTTAGTATTTACATTCTTCCTTATTAGCAGTAAATACATGAGCCAGATTGCTGTAAAATTATTTCATAAATTCTTTCCAAAAAGCCAGAAAGAAAGCTCATTAGTGACATTAATCAGTGTATTCAGGTTTTTGATCATGCTGATGGGAACATTTATTTCCCTTGAAATTATGGGATTCAGTGGCTTCTTGTGGAAATTTATCGGGAGTTTGGGAGTTGCCGGGGTTATTGCCGGGGTTGCTTTAAAGGATCTTGTTTCAAGTATCTTTTCAGGAATGCTGATTGGTATTGACAAAGCTTTTAAAGTAGGCGATTATATTACGATCGGAACCCATTCCGGAACAGTACAGGAAATTGGATTTTTAACAACTAAAATCCTTACAGACGATGGAAAGAAAGCCTACATTCCGAATCAGGTGGTTTTCAATGCACCGTTTTATAATATTACAGCTTCGCCTCAGCGCAGAATTATCTTAAATTTTGAAATTCCGGCAGATGAAGATATCAGTAAAGCACAGAAAGGGATTCTGGATGTAATCAAAAATCTTGATAATGTGGATAAATTAGATACTGCAGAAGTTATTTTTACAGATCTGAAGCAAGGGTCATTCAATCTTCAGGTTAAATTCTGGATCAAGGTTGGAGCTAATCTGGCGCAGGTAAGAAGTAAAGCTTATTTAAACATTAAAGAGCGTTTTGATATGGATAAAATCCAGCTGGTGACTCCTACAAGCATCAGTATTACAAATGGAGAAAGTAATTTACCGGAAAGCCAGGATAAATAATTTATTTCCCACAGACCTCACTGATTCCACAGATGTTTGTGGATACATTAATATAATAGAAAGCTGCTTCAAATGATTGGAGCAGCTTTTTTGTTATACGCGAAGGCGCTAAAGTTTTTGGGTTATGCGAATGTTTTAAGGCGCAAAGATTTTGTGAAATTTTATAGCTATATAGAAATTTGTGGTATTGGGGACAAAAATTTTATACCCTTACCTTTTTTCCAACAAATCAGTTTGTATTGTGGTTCCTAGAAATTATAGCGCTATCTTTCTTAGGGATTTTGGCAACAGTATCATTATCTATCATGATAGGCTCTCCCATAGTATACTCTTTGTTAATAACGGCAGAATCTTCTTCTATGACATCTACAAATCCTGTTGTCATACAAACCTCTTCTTTAGGTTTCGAACAGCCTATCAAAAACAAGACTAAAGAAAATAATGTGAGTACTATTTTATTATTCTGAAAATAAGAGGGAATATATTCAAAGAAGCGTTCTTTTAATTTCTCAGAAGGATGAGGCATATTCAACTGATGATTATAAAACCTTCCGCAGACTCCTTCTTCTTTTTTCTCTTGTATAATTTGCTGAATCTCCTGAGGCTGTTTTTGAGTAAAATCAATAACACATTTCTTACAGACAGAACAAAACCTGCCTTTTTCCTGTGGAGACATAGATTCCCAATTTTCAGAACAAGGTTCTGGGATGTATAAGTTTTTCATGAATACGTTTTCGTATACGCATTAAAAAACCGTTCCAAAATTGGAACGGTTCCTTATTTTATCTGAAAATTTTAGATTATGCTAAAACTTCTTTTACTTTGTTTGCAGCTTCTTCTAAAGTAATTGCAGAGTGAACCGGAAGACCAGACTCGTCAATTAATTTTTTAGCTTCTACAGCATTAGTTCCCTGTAATCTTACGATCAATGGAACCGGAAGGCTACCCATAGCTTTATAAGCATCTACAACACCCTGAGCAACTCTGTCACATCTTACAATACCTCCGAAGATGTTGATTAAGATTGCTTTTACGTTTGGATCTCTTAAGATGATTCCGAAAGCAGTCTGTACTCTCTGTGCATCAGCAGTACCACCTACGTCAAGGAAGTTAGCAGGGTTACCACCTGATAATTTGATGATATCCATAGTTGCCATTGCAAGACCAGCACCATTTACCATACAAGCAACGTTACCATCCAATTTTACGAAGTTAAGACCAGCTTCACCAGCTTCTACGTCCATTGGATCTTCTTCTCTTGTATCTCTTAATTCAGCTAAATCTTTGTGACGGAATAATGAGTTATCATCTAAAGTTACTTTAGCATCTACAGCGATAATTTTGTTATCAGAAGTTTTCAACACCGGGTTGATTTCGAAAAGAGATGCATCAATACCTGTGTAAGCATTGTAAAGAGAACCGATGAATTTTACGAATTCTTTGAAAGCATTTCCTTCAAGACCTAGGTTGAAAGCAATTTTTCTAGCCTGGAAACCTTGAAGACCTAAAGCAGGATCAATGATTTCTTTGTGGATTAAGTGAGGAGTTACTTCAGCAACGTGCTCAATATCCATACCACCTTCAGTAGAATATACGATTGTATTTTTACCTTCAGCTCTGTCTAAAAGGATAGAAACATAAAATTCTTTAGTTTCTGATTCACCTGGATAATATACATCCTCTGCAACCAAAACAGAATTTACTTTTTTACCCTCAGCAGAAGTTTGTGGAGTTACCAACTGCATTCCGATGATGTTCTGAGCGTTTTCTTTAAGTTTATCCATGTTTGGAGAGAACTTTACACCACCACCTTTACCACGACCACCTGCGTGGATCTGAGCTTTTACTACCCACCCTTGAGCGCCAGTTTCAGCAGTTAGTTTTTCAGCAGCAGCTACAGCTTCGTCTACGTTGTTTGCAACGAAACCACGTTGGATAGCTACTCCATACTTTGATAAAATCTCTTTTGATTGATACTCGTGAAGATTCATATTATTTTTATTATTTTATTTTAATATTTAAAGGTTGACAAATTTACTAAAAAGACATGGAAGTTCAAGATTCTTCATTCAAAAATTAAAGATTCGTTCCTTGATTTTTGACATGTTTATACATTTTCCCTTATTCTTCCTCTAATTTTTCAGATTGTGATCCGATAAACGGAATCTTTGGAGCTAAGAAATATCCGGTAAGGCTCGCAAATAATATTGGTACAAAATAAGTAAACCCGGTTAATGTTCCCAGAATAATCGTTGTACTCATTGGAGTTCTTGTAACACAGGCATTAATAGCCGCCATACAGCTTACAATGGCCAAAGTAGTATCAACACCCGGAAATAAATTGTGGATAATTAGCCCTAATGTAGTTCCCACAAAGAACAGTGGAATGATAAACCCTCCTCTCCAACCTGAAGTTACCGTAATGGCAATCGCTAATATTTTAAAGACTAGTACCAGAATCAGAAAATTCAATCCAAAGTTCCCACCAATTAACTGATTGATTTCGTTATGTCCGAAATATCTTGTGATGGGAAAATTGTAAGCAATAATTCCTAAAAGAAGCCCTCCTACTAATGTTTTAATATAGATCGGAAATTTTCTGTATTCAAAAATCTTTTTGAAAAATTTCACCACAAAGATGAAAATCCATCCAAAAAGAGTTCCTACAATACCAAATAAGGTTGCGTATAAAAAGTCATAGACCCCAGTGTAATGATAGGCTTTTAAATCCCAGGTTGCTCCAATTCCCAGGTGGATAATCAAAGCAAACATCAGATAACTGAAGCAGCTTGCTACTAATGCCGGAATAATGGCTTTATAATATTCAACCGCGTGTTTGTGATGAAGAATTTCCAGGGAGAAAAGACTTCCTCCAAGCGGCGCACCAAAAAGCGCTGTAAAGCCTGAAGCCATCCCTGCAATGCTTAATGAACGTAATTCTTCTCCTTTCAATCGGAAGATTTTCCCCAACCAGGTTCCTGTAGATCCGGTAACCTGTACCAAAGGCGCTTCCGGTCCCAAACTTCCACCTGATGCCACACAAAAAAGTGAGGACAGAATCATAGAGGGGTTATTTTTCGGTTCCAGTTTTCCTTTATTGAACCTGATGTTATTTACAATCAGATGAATTTCTCCGGGATCCCCGATAAAATGAATCACCAGACCAGCCAGCAAACCGCAGATCGCCATCGTTGGAATCACCTGCCAGCCTTGAAAATGAGCTAAAAACTCAGTAAAATGCTCCAGGACGATCCAGTATCCACCTGCAATAACACCTCCTATCAGGCCAGTAAGAGCCCACATGAAAAAAGTACGGCTGAATACGAACGGATTGAACTTTATAGGTTGATCTAAAAGATTAAACGTTCTTATAAGCCGTCTTCTTCTGTTGATTTTCATTCTTAGATTTTGTTTTTAACAAAATAAAGAATCAGCATTCCCCAGCTTAATATCATCATCAGACCTCCAATCGGAGTGATAGGTCCTAAGAATTTTAGGTTCATTCCCAGGTAATCCTGCATACTCAGGAAATAAATACTCACTGAGAATAAAAGTGTACCTGCAATCATTAAAATGGACGTCCATCTTTCAGCAGAAGTCTCAAATTTTAAAATATAGCCGATGATTAACAGGAAAAAGGCTGCATACATCTGATATCTTACTCCTGTTTCAAAACTTTCCAGTCTTTCCACAGCCAATATTTTCTTTAAAGCATGTGCTCCAAACGCACCGAGAATCACAGATACCATTCCGTAAACTGCTCCAAAAACTAAAGTGATTGTTTTCATTTTATAATTCTTCTAATTCTATACTTAAATATTTTTTCGTCTTATAATCCTGCCAGGTTCCGGAAATTTTATTTCCTTTCATTTCTGCTTCTACAAAAGCCCTGGGAATCCATTGTCTGGCAGCCTCGTCATAATGATCATTTTCAGTGATGGAAATATGATTTCCTTTCATCTTCCCGTCCCATTTAATAAGCTTTTTGTTTTTGTCATACCAATATTCTGCATTAAAAGAGCTTGTTTCTGAGGAATTATCAGCAGGATAGAGACGGCTAACCAGAACTGTAATGGGATATTTTCCGTCAATTTTGCCTTTGTATAGTTTATTTCTGAAACTTGTTTTTTCAATTGTATCAGATCCGCTAAGCAAGTTTTTTGCATAAGGACTCCAATATTTTTCCAATTCTTTATATGTAAATTCAAGTTCATGGTTGCCAAGATCATCTAAAGCTCTCATGGCATGATTGGAGCATCTTCCTGCAATAAATCTGATTTTATCTTTGGCAAAATAATACTGAATACCATCTAAAGTATAATCGGTGAAGCATTCTTCATAGATCCCGATCTGATCCTGAACTTCTTCCGAAGGATTTTTCTCTGATTTTAACTGTACAAGAAAATCATTAATTTCCTTCTTTATTTGCTTTCGAATTAAATTTTCAATTGTTTTAGCGGCATTGGGATTAAAAAGATCTTCTGCATTAATAAGATTTCCTGTTCTAAGATCAAAATTCACCCATTTTGCAAAATTTTCCGGATAAGCACCTGAAGCTTCTCCATCCATTGCGATAGATAGAATGTTTTTAGGAGTTTCAATTTTCTCCCAGCTATAAAAATAAATATAGTTGGAATAAGAGGTTGTTCCCGTAGATACCAGTTTAAAAGGATTAGGTCCCGAATTCGGAACATATTCCAATTCATTAACCTGTAAAAAAGTATTTATTTTATTTTCTACTAACGGATTTTCAGCATAAGAAATCAGAGGGAAGTTCGAATCTTCCGTCTTAGGCAATAGATCTGTAATTTTTACATTTTTCTGTTGTGAAAAACTTAATCCGGAAACCAACATGAAAAATAAAACACTTTTCTTCACTATTTCGATTTTAAATACATTAAAATAAACTTAGCCACTAAAGTAGAAATCCCCAGGATGATAAACATGTTGGCAAATTTCTTGGAACTCTGAAAGCCAGGTGAAGTGGTTTTCTTCAAAAAGAATCCAAAGATGAGAAATATGATGGGCAGGATAATCTGTAACATTATTTTTCTCTCATTCTGTTAAACTCATTGATTACTTCGTGGTGGCTCACCGTCTTGTCTTTGAAATAAGTCACAAAGTGTTGTTTCTCTTCTTCTGTAGCTCCCAATTGGTTCAGAATGTTCAGTAAGTGCATTTTCATGTGCCCTTTCTGGATTCCTGTTGTTACCAATGATCGTAGTGCAGCAAAATTCTGAGCCAGTCCTGAAACTGCAAGAATACTCATCAATTCCTGAGCAGACGGTTTTCCAAGTAATGCTAACGAGAATTTCACCAATGGATGAAGATTGGTTAAACCTCCTACTACTCCAACAGAAATCGGAAGGTCTATCCAGAATCTGAAAACGCCGTTATCTGTTGTACAGTGTGTTAAAGATCTGTATTGTCCGTCTTTTGCAGCGTATGCATGAGCGCAGGCTTCTGTTGCTCTGAAGTCGTTTCCGGTTGCAATTACAACGGCATCTACTCCGTTCATTACTCCTTTATTGTGAGTGGTTGCGCGGTAAGGTTCAATTTCGGCAATGGTTACAGCCTGTTTAAATTTGGCAGCAAATTCTTCAGGAGAAATACCGCTGTCATCTTTTAAGTCTTCCATTTTACATGAAACCTCAGCCCTTACGATACAGTCAGGCGTGAAATTGGAAAGGATATTCATCACAATTTGTAATGAATTCTTTTCTTCCTGAGTGAAATCTTCGCTGGTTGCTACTTCCTGTCTCAATGTTTTTCCAAACTGTTCAAGACATGAATTGATAAAGTTAGCACCCATTGAATCTACGGTATCAAAACTTGCTTTCAGCTGATAGTAATTAGGCATTTCAGCAGTTTTATCCACAAGGCTGATATTCAGAATTCCACCACCGCGTTTTCTCATATTCGCAGTGATTTCTTCTGTAGATTCAAGTAATTTTTTCTTTAAGCTGAAGTTGAAGAAGTGCAATAATTTGTGTGGTTCAACACTGAACATAAAGTGAGTATGTCCTAACTTTTCAGTATTGATAATTGTTGTTTTAAAACCTCCTTTATCAATCCAGAATTTTGCAGCCTTGGAAGCTGCTGCCACTACTGAACTTTCTTCAACGGCCATTGGTAATGCCAATAGTTTTCCGTCAATTAAAAAGTTCGGAGCAATTCCGTACGGCATATAGAAATTGGAAATTGTATTTTCAGAAAACTCCTCATGCAGTTTCTGAAGATCTGCATCTTCATTCCAATATTGTTTTAATATATTTTGATATTCCTGATTACCTTCAAGATATTCGTTTACAAGCCAGTCGATTTTCCCCTGCTTTGGAAGCTTGGAAAAACCTTCGATGGGTTTATGGTTCATGATATAAACTTTAATGAGGCGTAAATATAATGATTTTGAGACTGTTTTTTGTTGATAACTTCTATGAAAAAAGGTTGACATTTATCAATTTTGGAATTAAATTTGAACATATTTTAAAACAATAATTGATACAAAACATATCAAACCATTTACTGCATGAATTTTGACCGTCTTAAAGAAAAACTTGAGATCCTTGCTGATGCTGCAAAATATGATGTTTCATGCTCATCAAGCGGAGGAACAAGAAAAAATAAAAAGGGTGCTTTGGGAGACAGTTCCGTAAGCGGAATCTGCCACACCTATACGGAAGACGGCAGGTGTGTTTCTTTACTTAAAATTTTACTGACCAATCATTGTATTTATGATTGTGCTTATTGTGTATCCAGAAGTTCAAATGATATAAAAAGAGCTGCATTTACAGTAGAAGAAATAGTAGACCTAACGATTAATTTTTACCGCAGAAATTATATTGAAGGATTATTTCTGAGTTCAGGAATTTTCAAAAATGCGGATACAACAATGGAAAGGCTTGTGCGGGTGGCCAAAAAACTGCGTCTGGAAGAGAATTTCAACGGCTATATTCATTTAAAATCTATTCCGGGAGCCAGTGATGGACTGATGCAGGAAGCAGCTCTATATGCGGACAGACTTTCGGTAAACCTGGAAATTCCGACAGAAAGTGGCTTAAAATTATTGGCTCCTGAAAAAAACAGGCAGGATATGATTAGTCCTATGAAATATATTCAAAAAGGAATTATGCAGTATCAGGATGAGAAAAAGATTTTAAAGAAAGTACCCAAATTTGCCCCGGCAGGACAATCTACCCAAATGATTGTTGGGGCAACGAATGAGAATGATCTTCAAATCATTAAAGTAGCGGATCATTTTTATAAAAATTTTAATTTAAAAAGAGTATATTATTCCGGCTATGTCCCGGTTTTAGAGGACAACAGGCTTCCATCGTTAACTACTGAGGTTCCAATGCTTCGTGAAAACAGATTGTATCAATCGGACTGGCTGATGCGATTTTATGGTTTTAAAGCTGAAGAAATTTTAGATCCCAGTGTTCCTTTTCTGGATTTGGAGGTAGATCCAAAACTAAGTTGGGCTTTGCGACATTTGGACCAGTTTCCTGTAAATATCCAGACTGCCGATTATCATATGATTTTAAGGATCCCGGGAATTGGAGTAAAGTCTGCTCAAAAAATTGTGAGTGCAAGGCGCTTTCAGATTTTAAATTTGAATCATCTAAAGCAATTGGGAGCGGCTGTGAACAGGGCAAAATATTTTATTGACTTTAATACAGGAAATGCTTTTCTGAAGTATTTAACTAATCAAAATTTAAAGAAACTGTTGATTGGAGGCAGCTCTTCAAAGTTTCATAACCAGTTTTCACAGCAGTTGAGCTTATTTTAGTTTAAACACAAATGACACCAACATTTTTCACGGATTATTACAAATAATAAAGCACAAAGCCTATTTTCAGAATGGCAAAAATACTTAATAGTTAGATTTTTAAATACTTTATAAATACATGACCACCCTATTATACGATGCCAGTTTCGACGGCCTTTTTACAGCAATATTCGAAGTTTTTGAATATCGTTATAAAGATGTGGAAATTGTAAGCAGGGAAAGGTTTCATCAGGAAAATATTTTTGCAGAGATTCATGAAGTTCTTACTCACACAGACAAATCAGAAAGGGTATTAAAAAAAATGGAGCAAAACCTTGGGAAACAGGGTATTCATAAACTTTTAAAAGTTTTTTTATCTGAAGATCCTGAGCTGGAAAAAGTCATATTATCAGCCATACAACAGTCTGTGAAGAATCCTCAGGAAAACATTCTGGAAAATTATGCAGATGTTGATATCATGAAAATTTCTAAAATATGTAAATCTGTAGACAGGGAAAGTCACCGCATGACAGCATTTGTCCGTTTCGAGAAAATGCAGGACGGGATTTTCTTTGCAAAAATTGACCCAGATTTCAATGTCCTTCCTTTAATTAAAAAACATTTCAGTGATCGTTATCAGGATCAGAAATGGATGATTTATGATCTGCGCAGAAATTTCGGGATTCTTTATGACCTGGAGACTTCCAATTTCTTTTACCCGGAGGAAAAACTGGAAATTAAAAATTATCAGGAAAAGTTTCATAATGAGGAAAAGAATTATCAAACGCTCTGGCAGCGATATTTTACAAAAACCAATATTGTTGAAAGGAAGAATCTAAAACTTCATATACAACATGTTCCCAAAAGGTATTGGAAATATTTGACGGAGAAATGGTGAATATTTTCATACAGGTTGCATAGATAAAACAGATAATTTTTTAAAATTAATTGGAAGAAATCTGAATAGACTTTTTAATTCTTATTCTGACATTGTGGATAACTTTTTCATATTAAAACTTAAACTTATTTCTGAAAAACCCTTTAATGAATATATTTTATAACAATCTAATATCATGACACATATGAAATCATCTTTTCTACATTTTCATATTGTGGATAACTTTTTTAACCACGGATTACACAGATTGGCACAGATGGTTACTTTTTAAAAAGAAATCTTGAATGGGAAAATTGGAAAGAATTTTTAATTCATATCTGATATTGTGGATAACTTTTTCATATTAAAAATTAGACTTATTTCTGAAAAACCCTTTAATGAAGATATTTTATAACAATCTAATTTTATGGCACATATAAAATCACATTTTCTGCATTTCCATATTGTGGATAACTTTTTTAACCACTATTACACAGATTTGCAGAGATGGTTACTTTTTAAATGGAAATTTTGAGTGGGAAAAATTGGAAAGAATTTTTATTTCATATCTGACATTGTGGATAACTTTTTCACATTAAAAATTAAACTTATTTCTGAAAAAACCTTTAATGAAGATATTTTATAACAATCTAATTTTATGGTACATATAAAATCACATTTTCTGCATTCCCATATTGTGGATAACTTTTTTTATCCACGGATTACACAGATTTACACGGATGATTCCTCTGTAAGCAAGTTTTTGTTTAAAAAGCTATGAAAGGATTATCAATTCAAACCTTAAAATTGTGGATAACTTTTCTAAATTAATCAATTAAGCCTACTTTAAAGAACTCAATTAATAGACAAATACAACATAACTCATTCAATTAAAGAAAGATACACGCTAATGATAATTACACTTGATTATTGTGGATAACTTTTTATTTACGGATGGTACGCAAAGCTTTTTTGACAATATATTGAGTTTCTTTGGTATTACTTTCTCTGAGCCATTCATCACAAATTTCTACTACAAATTCCGGTTGGGATTTGCTGGCATCATTCAGCCAATTGCCAACACTATCCTGTACGTATCTTGATGAATCTGATTTTAAAGGCTCCAGAATTTCCAATCCTAATCCCGGATTTTGTTTTAACGCATCAATATGCTCACACCATACTCCCCTCGGTCTCGTAGATTCGCTCGCAAAACGTCTGATATTTTCATTTTCATGCTTTGTCCATTCTGATAAAACAGACAAAGATATTTTTAAATTCTTTGAAATATCCGGACGTACGGTCATCCAGCAAATTTCTCTTACTCCAAAATGAGTATCTGAAGCAAATGATTGGATCTTTGTTAATTTTTCTTCAATATTAAAGGCACTGTTTCGTCCAATGGTATAAGCTGCCCAGCAACGAACCAAGTCTGCAGAGTGTATGGATAACTTTGAAAGAAATTCTTCATCCTTATTTTTAAGTGTAAGATCAAGGATTCCCAATCCAATAGATTCATTAATCGTATTAACTGTTTGTTTTTTCAACTGGTTTACCCTAGCCAGAATGGGTTGGAGGTATTCTGTCCGGTTATTCTGTTTTAATAAATTTTCTAACAAAAGCTTTTGATCCACCGCCAGCCATTCCGTAAGATTGGCTGTCTCAATTTCTCCATTGTTGAGCTGGATTAAAATATCAGCAGGAATATCTTTAATGGAGCGGGCTCCTTTTCTTTTTTCTGTCATAATGCTTTTATTAAATCTTCCACATCTACTCGATTCATGTAATTTACATCTAAAAATTTATAGGTAATCACTTTATTTTCATTTATTACAAAAACAGCCGGAACCGGTAAGGTATTGTCATTATTTTTATTGAAGTCTGAAAGATGTATTCCAAGACCTTTATAATAAGGAAGTACAAAATCCTGTAACTGAAAAACTATACCTAATTTTTGAGCAAAATTATTTTCGGCATCAGTTAATATTTCAAACTCCAGATTATTTTTTTCTGCCAAGCTTAGAGAATGATCCGGACTTTGTGGAGAAATAGCAATTAAAGTAGCCCCTTTCTCTTTTATTCTGGAAAGATTGTCCTGTAAAAATTTCAATTCCAGATTACAATAAGGACACCAACTTCCCCTATAAAATGCTAGAATTACTTTTCCATTTTTAAAGATCTCTTCAGAATTAATTAGGGTACCCAATGCATTGGGTAGTGAAAACTCCGGCATTTGATCTCCAATCTGAATACTATTTTCTTCCATTCTCTTTGTTTTCAGATCTTCAATAGATTTTCCGAATGCATTCAGTATTTCCTGTGGAAGTTGTGAAGACAATTCCTGATTCAAATGTTCAAGCTGCTTTGCCAGTATATTCATTTTTTTAATTTTATTATTTTTACAAAGGTCTAAAAGCCGCTACAGAAAAGCAATAACGCATATTTTTCACCCATAGGGATAAAAAAGTCAATTTTATGGAAATAAAGGGAAGAGCTGAAGAAAATAAAATCTGTCCGTTGGAAGTGGCAGTGAATACCATCAGCGGAAAATGGAAAATTCCAATCGTTTGGCAGATTAATGAGGGAAAAAAACGCCCAAGTGAATTCCTGCGTGGAATCGCGAAAGTAGACCGCAGAGTTCTTAACCAACAACTCACAGAAATGGTGGAAGATGGTATTCTAACGAAACAATCTTTTAATGAGCTACCTCCCAGGGTTGAATATACATTAACTGAGCTTGGTGAAAAGTTGGTTGCTATTCTTTGGCAGCTGAATGATTGGGGAAAACTACTTATTCCTGAAAATGAGGATACTCTGTTGGAAAATGCAAAGGCGCAAAATTATATTGAATAGGCAAGGGTATTAAGGCGCAAGGATTTTATCTGCGGTAAAATTGTACACCGCTAAATTATTGCCACGAATTCACGAATAATTTTATTTATGAATATTATGGATGTTTAATTTTATTCTAGCAACAGTAAAAAAAGAAATTCGGGCATTAGTGGCAAAAAACGGTGGAAAATAAAAGTTTAGTTTCCGTTTTCCAATATTTCACAAAAAATCCCATATTTGTAAACGAATCAAATGACTATGAAAAAAATTATTTCAGGAGGGATCATGGGCTTGATTATTTTGGGTTGTACTCAGGATAAGAAACCATCAAATATTTCTGCCCAGGAAACAGAAGATTTAATGCCTGTAAGCTCAGTACAGATTAATAAGGATAAAAATACAGTGAGAGAAAGATTTTCTCCGCCCAAAGATTATCAATGGCAGGAAGAGAAATCAGATTCTTTCGGATACTTCATTGAAAATTTTAAATTAAAACCTTATGGAAGCCAGATTATAAGGTATGATGGTTCTCCTATTTCCACCCAGCATCTTCATGAAGCGGTTTTTGATATTGATACAGGAAATAAAGATCTTCAACAGTGTGCAGATGCCGTAATCCGATTGAGGGCTGAATATTTATACAAAATCAAAAAAACGGATGATATTAAATTCCATTTTACCAGTGGTCATCTTTTCAGTTGGAATGATTATAAAAATGGAACAAGAGCTTTTGTGAATGGGAATGCTGTAAGTTTTAGAAAAACGGCAGGTTTTGATGATTCTTATCAGGCTTTCAGAAATTATCTGGACCTCATCTTTAATTATGCAGGAACTATTTCACTCAATAAGGAAACTCAACCGGTTCTGAAAAGCTCAGATTTAAAAACGGGAGACATCCTTATCACTCCCGGAAGCCCTGGACATGTGGTTTTTATTGCTGGAGTCTGTAAAAATAAGGAAGGGAAAAAATTATTTTTATTGGGCGAAGGATTTACACCTGCTCAATCTATACATCTGTTATCCAACCCTTTTAAGAAAAATATTTCGCCATGGCATGATCTTGATGTGAATGCTTCTGAGACTAAAACGGCGCGGTATATTTTCAAACCGACAAACTTCAGAAGCTTTTAATTATATATATTCAAAACTATTGAAAAGTTACTACGATAATCTGAACTTGTTTTTGTAAATTTGTGTTCGAAATTTTTTACTAGATGAAAGAGAGTGCTGTAAAAAAGATTGCAGTTCTTACTTCAGGAGGAGACTCTCCAGGTATGAATGCAGCATTAAGAGCGGTAGTAAGAACCGCCAATTACTATAATATTGAATGCTATGGAGTAAGGGAAGGCTACAATGGCCTTATCAGCAATGATTTCCTTAAAATGGGTGCCCGTTCCGTAAAAAATATAATCAACCAGGGTGGAACGATTCTAAAGTCTGCCAGATCTGCTGAGTTCAGAACCAAAGAAGGCCGTCAGAAGGCTTATGATAACTGCGTAAAGCTGGGTATCGATGGATTGGTATGTATTGGTGGTGACGGAACTTTTACTGGTGCCAAGATCTTCAGTGAAGAATTTGGAATCAGAGTAATCGGTATTCCAGGAACTATCGACAATGATATTTTTGGAACAGACAACACCATCGGTTATGACACAGCGTTGAATACTGCTATGGAAGCAATTGATAAAATCCGTGATACGGCAACTTCTCACAACAGAGTTTTCTTTGTAGAAGTAATGGGCCGTGATGCTGGATTTATTGCATTAAATAGCGGTTTAGCTACAGGTGCTCTGGATATTTTAATTCCTGAGAAAAAAGACAGCATGGATGATCTTTTTACAAAATTCAGAAAAGCGGAAAAAACAGGAAAAGCATCCAGCATTGTAGTAGTAGCGGAAGGTGAAAAACTGGCAAATGTTTATGAACTTGCAGAAAAGACCAAACAAATATTCCCTGATTATGACATTCGTGTTTCAGTTTTAGGACATATGCAAAGAGGTGGTTCTCCAAGCTGTGCAGACAGAGTTTTGGCCAGCAGACTTGGATATGGTGCAGTAGTAGGATTAATGGATGGACAGAGCAATGTAATGGCAGGAATGCGTTCCAACGATGTGGTGTATACACCTATTGAAGAAGCCATTAAAAAACATAACGAAATCAACAAAGATTTAATGCTGATTTCCGAAATTTTAGCAATCTAAATTATTTTTATAAATCTAATAAAAACAAACTATTATGTCAACAATCAAAGTAGGTATCAACGGTTTTGGTAGAATTGGACGTCTTGTTTTCAGAGCAATGACTGAAAGAGATAACATTGAAGTTGTAGGAATCAATGACCTAATCAACGCAGAATACATGGCTTACATGTTAAAATATGACTCTGTACACGGTATTTTCCCAGGTGAAGTTTCTGTAGAAGGAAATGACCTTGTTGTAAACGGAAAAAAAATCAGAGTAACTGCTGAAAAAGATCCAAGCAACCTAAAGTGGGATGAAATTGGTGCAGATTACGTAGTAGAATCTACTGGTTTATTCTTAGATAAAGAAAGTGCTGCAAAACACATTACTGCTGGCGCTAAGAAAGTAATCCTTTCTGCTCCTTCTAAAGATGATACTCCAATGTTCGTAATGGGTGTAAACCACAAGGAACTTACTGATGATATCAAGATTTTATCAAACGCTTCTTGTACTACAAACTGTTTAGCTCCTTTAGCTAAAGTAATCCACGATAACTTCGGAATCGTAGAAGGTTTAATGACCACTGTACATGCTACAACAGCTACTCAGAAAACTGTTGACGGTCCTTCAATGAAAGACTGGAGAGGTGGTAGAGCTGCTCTAAACAACATTATCCCTTCTTCTACAGGTGCTGCTAAAGCAGTAGGAAAAGTAATCCCTTCATTAAACGGAAAATTAACAGGTATGTCTTTCAGAGTACCAACTGTTGACGTTTCTGTAGTAGATTTAACAGTAAGAATTGAAAAAGCAGCTTCTTACGAAGAAATCTGTGCAGTAATCAAAGCTGCTTCTGAAGGTGAATTAAAAGGTATCCTAGGATATACTGAAGAGGCAGTAGTATCTCAGGACTTCGTAGGAGATAAGAGAACTTCTATCTTCGACAAAGATGCTGGTATCATGCTTTCGCCTAACTTCGTAAAACTTGTTTCTTGGTATGACAACGAAATGGGTTACTCAAACAAGTTAGTAGATATGCTTGTACACGCGGCTTCTTTATAATAAGTAATTAGCGATAAGCAATGAGTAATATAAAACCTTCCCGGTGGGAAGGTTTTTGTTTTAATACAAAGGTTGCTATTCTAGGAATACAAGTAAATTACCCGTTCGGGTGATTTTAAATTTATTATTTAAGAAAAGGATCGTAATCCTGACAAATCTCACCACAATATTTCGGTGTAAAACTTGTACTTTTATCTATCTAAGGAATGAACAATGATACAACCCCGATTTAAAGATGCTCCGCATTTCAGAAACTTTTGGGAAAACGGGAACGGAAAACAACTGATTGAGTTTTCCGGTGCTAAAGTAAGTTTTAAAAATTTTGAAAAATATGCTCCTTTCTTTCATCATGTGGATGAAACCGGAGACGAAGTGGTAAAAGAGGTTTATTTTACGAAAAAATTTCATGAAGCATCAAGAGAGATTGAAGGGTATATCCGAAATGGCGTTACTGAAAATGATAATGTCCCTGAAAGTGTAAAAAAACTGTTTCTCCAAACCCAGCAAGTTCCTGACTGGCTGGATTACAATCTATTAAAAAACGGTGCTGAACTCTGTATGCGAAGCAACCTCGATTCTTTAATTTCCTTAAGAGATTATTGCCTGATCGGAGGTTATGATTATGCTTACCTCAACAAACCGCTCATTGTTACAGAAGCATTGAAGAAAGGGGCTGTGAAAAGGCTTTCAGAAACATTGGATTTTTGGGTAAATGCCACCCGTTACAATGCTTTGGAAATTCATGCCAAAGGATATGAATTTGCTATAAAAACCCGTCTGATCCATTCTTACGCAAGGTTGTCCATCAAAAAACATTATAAAGACTGGGATACTGAAAACTGGGGTGAACCCATCAATTCCTGGGATATGATGGCTACTTATATTGGTTTCAGTTTAGTCTTTCTTCACAGTCTTCAAAAGCTGGGAAATACTTTTTCTGTTGAAGAAGAACAGGGAATCTTTCACCTGTGGAAATACGTAGGATATCTTCTGGGAATCCCGGAACAACTTCTTCCTGATGATAAAAAACAGGCTACAGAATATTTTTATTTATGGACTTCCATTCAGCCGCCATCTGATAAAGATTCTGTTTTACTAGCCCATTCTTTATTGAATGAATCCCTGGAAAATCCTATTTTAAAATTTGAATTTCAAAGGAAAAATCTGAGATATCTGCATATCTGCTGTACCTGGTTTCTGTTGGATGATGAAGTCTGCAAAAGGCTTCAAATTCCGGAAGTTTCTAACAAAATGTTATTTCCAAAATCAAAAATACTTTTCAATAGAATATATGATCGTCTTGTAAGCCGGGATGCCAGAATAAAAAGAGGAAATAAAGATCAGATGAAAGTATTGAAGGACTATCTTAACATTACTAAAAACTCAAACTTTCATTAAACTCTGTTTTTTAAAGAAACGAAAAGAGGAAATCATATTTGTTCATCTCCCTTAACATTATCCGAAGAAAGTTTTCTGTTTCTGAAATTCCAGATCAGATACAGTAAAAACAAAATCAACCAGACACCAAGAACTGCACTGATGAAAAATCCCACGATGGAAGGATGAAGATAATTCGGTTTGTAAAACAGACGGTCTAGGGTTACAAATTTATCTTTTAGCTGGCCTCTTTCGTAAGTGTTTCGTATTTCATTCAGAGGCTCATTCCGATGATCCCTATAATAAAAGACATCTTTGGTAAGTTCTTTCGGAACGATCTGCGATTCTATATTATATTTTTTAAAAAGGACATCCAGTTTCTGAAACGAAGAAAGTAGTGAGTCCTGACTGTATTTGTAAAGCAAATTGTACCTTTTGACGGCATTTTGATACTGCTGTTTCTGTTCAAGAATGCCATGCAATGGGAAAAACAAAAATTTGTTTTCAAGAAAAATACACATTTTATCATCGTATTCAGGATGTACTTCTGCTCCTTTAAATATAATTTGGGTGCTGTCTCCTATCTCTTTTTTAGAAATAATCCTTTTTTCCAGTTCCTTACCATCAAGCCCAAGAAGATCAAGTACCAATTTCGTTTTATTGTTGATTTTTTTATGATCAGCGCTCAGCATTGTCAGCGTATCAATACTGTAATAATTCGATTCTGTTGTATAATATTCTTTATTATCCGGATCGTAATACAGGGTATCTCTCTGTTCAATCACAGGGTAAGGTTTGGGATATAAAACATTTTCCGGATTAAACAGATTTTCAGAGCTGTAAGAAGTATAGTTATAGAGAAAAGGCTGTAAGATATTCAGCAGCGTTTTATCTTTATTAAGGTTCTTTTCAGGCAATTCAGTTCGTAGTTTTGCATTTAATCCGAAACTATAACTGATGAAAAAGGTCAGGGACAAAAAAGATATCAATAAAAGTACAATACCTATTCCCAATTTTTTTGAAAGATCATATTTCTTTTGGGAATGATTTCTAAGAAGAAAAATAATAAAGAAGAACAGAAAAAGACCGGAAACGAAAACATGAGAAATAGAAACATCATCATAAAATTTGAACCTGTAAAATTCTGTATACATATTAACATCCTTAAGACCTTTAAACTTTACATATCCGTAAATGAAGTAAGCCAGATGTATAACCGCCAATACTGCAAAAGATTTAATCAGGAATCGTTTTAATTTTCTGTCCATAGAATGATCTTAAAAACAGTTTTAAGATAAGCATTTATATTGTATGAATAAAACTATGATTCTTCTCATCAACATAAAAGTATTATATACTACAAAAAAGCGGATTAACTTAATAAGCTATGAAGGTTATAACTACTATAAATCCCCTATTCAACACTAACTTCCTGCCTCCAGCTTTCAGCTTCCAACTTTAACTTTCTTATCTGAAATTTATTTTTCAATATTTCTCAACATCATATTCTGCATCTCCTTCGTTATGAATAACATCAGTCTCAAAATTTTATCATTTTTTAACTCTAAAAACCAGTTTCAGGGATAAATAATATTAGTTTTTGATGTATAAATTATGTATTTTTGAGAAATTATTTTAATAGAGATGAGTAACATTGATGATAAGAAAAAAGCACTCGCGTTGGTGCTTGACAAGCTAGATAAAACATACGGGAAGGGAACAGTAATGACTTTAGGCGATGAGTCTATAGACAATACCGTAGAGGTTATTCCTTCCGGATCTTTAGGATTAGATATCGCATTAGGTATAGGAGGATATCCAAAAGGAAGAATCATTGAAATATATGGACCTGAATCTTCAGGTAAAACTACATTAACACTTCATGCTATTGCTGAGGCTCAGAAAGCTGGTGGTATTGCAGCATTTATTGATGCTGAGCACGCTTTCGACAGAACCTATGCTGCAAAACTGGGAATCGATTTGGAAAACCTTATTATTTCTCAGCCGGATAACGGAGAGCAGGCATTAGAAATTGCTGATAACTTAATCCGTTCAGGGGCTATTGACATTGTTGTTATTGACTCTGTTGCAGCCCTTACTCCAAAAGCGGAGATTGAAGGAGAAATGGGAGATTCTAAAATGGGTCTTCACGCAAGATTAATGTCTCAGGCATTAAGAAAATTAACAGCTACTATTTCAAGAACGAAGTGTACTGTGATCTTCATTAACCAGTTAAGAGAAAAAATCGGTGTAATGTTTGGTAACCCTGAAACAACTACCGGTGGTAACGCTCTTAAATTCTACGCTTCTGTAAGAATTGATATCAGAAAAGCAAGTGCACCAATCAAACAGGGTGACGAAGCTATCGGAAGCCGTGTGAAAGTGAAGATTGTGAAAAACAAAGTAGCTCCACCTTTCAAACAAGCAGAATTTGATATCATGTATGGTGAAGGAGTTTCTAAAGTAGGAGAAATTCTTGATACTGCAGTGGATATGGGCATTGTAAAGAAAAGTGGTTCTTGGTTCAGCTACGAAGAGACCAAGCTTGGTCAGGGACGTGATGCTGTAAAAGACGTTTTGAGAGATAATCCTGATCTTGCCGAGGAATTGGAAAACAAGATCAAAGAAGAATTGAAAAACAAATAATAAATAAAAAAACGGTCTGAATAATTCAGACCGTTTTTTTATTGTATACAGATATTAATTATCCTACGATTTTTCCCTGTAGCTGCATTGCTCCTGCAACCTGCATTCCTACTGAAAGAGCGGCAAACCTCATATTATCTTTGCTTACGAAAGCATCCACTGTGAAGAAGTTTTCTACTTCCGGATTGGTAATCAGTCTTAGCTTCAGGATAAAGCCTTTCACACTTCCGTCTGGCAATACTTCCGTTTCTTTAATCTCAAGTACCTTACCAATAAAGTCGATACATCCGTAGTCAGGAAGATCCTGGCTTGGCTTGTATGCGGTAAATTCCTCATCAGTTTTAGTACCATCCGGTAAATCAAAACTTTGATGAAGATCTAACACGAAAATAATACCACTCATATTAATGTTTAGCTTATTCTGTGTCTGATATTGAGTTTTGTTTTCTACATAATCTGTTGGGAAAAACCAAAGTCCAAAAGCATCTCTTCCAAGCCCTCCTACAATAGCTTCCTTATTCTCAGCATTTTCCCATTCACGAATTTCTTTTGTTTCGAAATCAAGAGAGAAATCAGTTTTTACTTCAGGATAAATGGTATTAAAATCATCAGAAACAACTGTTCTGAATGTTATATCCTTAAATTCTGTGTGCTTAGCTTTTTCATCTGCAGAAACATCTGCTACTCCACACAAAGCCATAGTTTCTACCAAATATTTTGAATACTTTTCCTGGGTCTGAAAATTTTGGAACCCAAAAATTCCACCCCACATATTGGCAAGAGAATGAACATTTGATTTCTTCATGATGATCCCGGCGTTATTGGTACTTTCCGGGCTTTTGATCTCCTCTCTATTTGTAAAATAATCTTTACCGTCCACCAGCTGAGTATTCATAATCTCATTGTTTTCTTCGTGAGAGAACTCAGCAAAACCTTTAAACGTAACATTTTCATTTTCGAAAACATAAGGCAAAGCAATATTACCTTCTTCAGCATCATTAAAATGATAAGAAAGCGTAATGGCTTTCAGGTCTTCCGGATTTACAGCCAATGTATGATTACCATCATTATTAAACTGAGAATGATAAAGAACAGCATATGACTTGATTTTTCCTTCTTTCAATTCATTTTCAAACTTTTCTTTCATATTGCTCAGTACCACCTGTGGAGAAAGTCCATAAGTAGGATCTGTAATCATATAAGCAAACCCTTCTATTTCTCCATTCAGATTTTCAAATGCTGAAATCGGAGCAAAATCTCCTCTCAACTGAAGCGCGATAGAATACACGATATAATCCCTATAAATCTTGATCTTTTCATATAATTCATTTACCTTCTTCTCTTCTATTGGTTGTGGTTGTACCGGAGTTTCCAATACTGTTTCCGGAACGGCCTCCACCACTTCCTCTACTTTCTCTTCCACTATTTCCTCCACCGGCATTTCCTGCTGCTGGATTGGAGCACTAACATTTTCCTGTTTGTTGTTTTTCTTCTTAAAAAAATCAAAGATTCCCATATTCTTAATAAAATTGGCGGTAAATATAATAAAAGCTCACAATAGCGCCACTATAAAAAAAATGCCATTGTGGCAGTTTATCCTTTAAGATCTATTTTAAAACAAAACCCCGGCGAAGCCTTTGGCTCCGCCGGGGTTTTTATACTTTAAGGTTTATCATCCGTTAACTCAAACCCCCAATTTTTCCCTTTTTGGGTGGCTGGGATTCCTTTTGTCATCCAAACCGGAGCTTTAGCTCCTTTAAGATAATGATCAAAAAACTGCTGTTCACGAATTTGAATATCTTTTCTGTTCTGGCGCTTGATAAGATTATGATCGTCACCATTATAATTCAAAAGCCAAGCCGGTTTTCCAAGGCGGCGTAATGCAGTAAACATTTCAATTCCCTGATACCATGGCACTGCTCCATCCTGATCGTTACTCATAATGGCTACCGGAGTTTTTACTTTATCAATAGCAAAAAGCGGTGAGTTTTTAATATAAAGATCTGGTGCTTCCCATAAGTTCTTTCCTAATCTACTCTGTGATTTTTCATACTGGAACTGTCTGTTCATTCCGGAACCCCATCGGATTCCACCATAAGCAGAAGTCATGTTTACAACAGGAGCTCCACTCCAAGCAGCGGCATACATATCAGTGTGTGCAATAAGATAAGCTACCTGATAACCGCCCCAGCTTTGTCCCTGGATTCCAATTTTAGTACCATCTACCCAAGAGTTTTGCTTTAACTTCTCAACTCCGGAATTAATATACTCCATTGCAGATTCTCCCGGGAAACCATCTACATAAGAAATATCAGGGGTAAAAACCAGATATCCGTTACTCACAAAATAAGAAATATTTAATCTTGAAGGTGTTGGAGATGGTGCTACATAACGGTTCAGATTATCCGAAAGTTTTTCATAGAAATAAACAATCATAGGATACTTTTTATTCGGATCAAAATCTTCCGGTTTGAATAAAACTCCTGTAGAAGTATTTCCTTTGGGTGTTATCCAATGTACCAACTCATCTGTTCCCCAATTATAAAGGGCTTGCTGTGGATTCGTATTGCTCAGCTTTTCCTGTTTTGAGAAATCTGAGGTTGTAAAAATATTAGGAGAATCTGTATATGATTCTTTTACCAGAATATATTCTTCAGCATTTTTCGCTTTTTGAAGGCTACGGTATCCCCAAACATCTTCCATTAGAATTTTTACAGGGTCAGCATTGGATTGAATAGATGTTTTAAAAATCCCGTTGGCCTTGGATGCATTATTAAATGCAGATAAGTAAATAGAAGACTTTCGGTTTAAACTTTTAATATCTTTATCCAGTTCGTAAGTATCAAATGTTATTTTATTTTTACGCCCATACCCATTGGTAATATTTCTTGGCTTTTTTGAACCGTTCAGGAAAAACTCCCAAAGGTCATAACGGTCTCTGATAATAACAGACTCATCATTATCCGTCCAGGATGCAAGTCCATAAGGGCTTGGGAAATCCGGCATATCAAATTCCTCATCTACAAAAGAAACAGGTAAACCTTTAGTCAGTGGCAGCGTTTGTTTTGTCTTCACATTGTAGCTGAACCACTGTCCTTTTTCACTATCAAAAATCACAACGAATTTACCCAGCGGAGAAACAGCCACTGAACCATCTAAATTTTTAACAATTTCTGTTCTTTCCCCGGTTTTGTTATCAATGATAAAATAGGTCTTCTTTGTTGAGCCTTCCCATTGTGAAGAAATACGGTTATTTAAACTGGTAACGCCTAATGCAAATTCAGCATTTCCCTGGTTTATTACTCTTAAAGTATCTAAATCTTCACCATCAATATTTCTGAAAAAATCCGGTTTTTCCGTTTGCATTACTGCAGCATACGATTTCTTCAGATCATTTTTCAATTCCTTTAACTGTACGGTTTGCAGATAATCATCTCTGTAATTCCAGATATCTACCACAGCATGGTCGTTCGCAATCATTGCGGTATCTTTTGCAATGGGTTTTGGAGCAACCCCAAAATACAGTTGCTTTCCATTCTTACTGAATAGAGGCAAACGGTTTTCAGAAACTACCCAATCTTTTTTCATTTGGGCATTTTGATTGGTTATCACTTCC
>NZ_MAYF01000303.1 GCF_001684955.1 Chryseobacterium contaminans
CAAAAGGATGGATGAATGTTCCGTTATTTTCACTACAAAACCTCATCGCAGCATCTTTTGCTTCATCAAAAGTGTCTCCATGCAGAATAATATCAATAGAGTCTCCACCAAACATTCTCACCTGCTCCAGTTTTTGTCCCGGTGTGGGCAAAGGCATAAAAATGGTTCCTCTTACCATCATTGTATTGCAGGCAAAAGCTACTCCCTGGGCGTGATTCCCTGCACTGGCGCAAACAATTCCTCTGGAACGGTCTTCTTTTGACATGGTTGACATTTTGTTATAAGCCCCACGAATTTTATAAGATCTTACTCTTTGAAGGTCTTCTCTTTTAAAATGCACCTGGGCATTATAAATTCCTGATAAATTGTTGTTAACAGCCAATGGCGTTCTTACGCATACATTTTTAAGTCTTTCCGCTGCTTTGTAAACAGTATCCAATACGGATAAATAAGTTTCTCCCGTCCTCATCGTTCTTTTTTATTAATTATTTTCAGGTCTCAGGCTTCGTACCGTTTTTCCTGCTTGCCACATTTCGCTTTCTCTTAACTCTGTTAACTCAACTTCTAATTTTTCTCTGTAATCAGGTTTACTGTTACTGTCGATAGATCTTTGAGCTTCGTTTCCTTTGGCAACATTATCATACAATTCTTCAAATAAAGGAGAAGTTGCATCCCTGAAACGTTTCCACCAGTCTAAAGCTCCTCTTTGAGCGGTTGTACTGCAATTCGCATACATCCAGTCCATTCCGTTTTCTGCTACCAATGGCATCAATGATTGGGTAAGTTCTTCAACGGTTTCATTGAAAGCTTCTGATGGGCTGTGGCCATTCTTTCTCAATACATCATATTGTGCAGCAAATATTCCCTGTACAGCTCCCATCAATGTTCCTCTTTCTCCGGCTAGATCGCTGTATACCTCTTTTTTAAAGTCTGTTTCAAATAAATATCCGCTTCCTATGGCAATTCCAAGAGCCGTCACTCTTTCTCTGGCTCTTCCTGTTGCATCCTGGTAAACGGCAAAACTGCTATTCAATCCTCGATCCTGAAGGAACATTCTTCTCAATGAAGTTCCTGATCCTTTTGGTGCTACAAGAAAAACATCTACATCAGCCGGCGGAACAATTCCTGTACGTTCATTAAAGGTAATTCCAAAGCCATGAGAAAAATACAATGCTTTTCCGGGAGTAAGATGCTGTTTAACTTTCGGCCAGTATTCAATCTGTGCGGCATCACTCAATAAATAACAGATAATGGTTCCTTTTTCCAATGCTTCTTCTATTTCAAACAAAGTTTCTCCCGGTACAAAACCATCTGCTACAGCCTTATCCCATGATTTAGAATTTTTTCTCTGACCTACAATCACATTAATTCCATTATCTTTCTGGTTCAAAGCTTGTCCTGGCCCCTGTACTCCATAACCGATTACCGCTACTACCTCTTCTTTTAATACTTCCTGAGCTTTATTTAGTGGAAACTCCTCTCTTGTTACTACATTTTCTTCTACTCCTCCGAAATTTAATTTTGCCATTTTCTATAATTTTATTTTGTTGTTTAATACTGTTTGATAACACTTACCTTTTAAGAAATAGTAAGTGAAAAAGATTTTATTGTAACACTTAAGTTCACTTTAATAAGTTTAAATAATGCTGAATAAGAAGTTCACATAAGATGAAAATCACAGATTTTCAAAAAAGCTTAAGGGTACTTGATATGCATACAGCTTGTGACTTAAAAATATCTCAAGTGTTATTTTAGCTGTTCATAGCTATTAGCTAGCGTATTCTATTGCTGTGAGATATGGATTTTTATGATAATGAACTTCCAATACATCTACCTGTTTTTCCATTTGTCTGGTAATCTTCTGAACAGATTCTTCTGTTTCTCTGATGATAATGACAAACTTTTTTACATTCTCTGTTTCACACGGTCCCATATTGAAATGGGTTATGGAAATCCTGCGTCTTGAAAAAATAGCATTGATTCTGCTCATCAGTCCCAAACAGTCCTCTGTATAGGCTGTTATGGTGTATTCTTTATTTTCTGTTCTCATTTTCGTTGATTTTATGATTTATGGTTCAATACAATTTCTGAAACACTTTTCCCCTGGGGAATCATAGGAAATACATTGTGTTTTTTACCTGTCATTACCTCCAACAGAAAGGCTCCTTTATGACTAAGCATTTCCTCAAGGGCTTCTTTCAAATTTTCCCTCTGACTCACTTTTCTTCCCGGAATATGATATCCACTTGCCACCTGCACAAATTCCGGGCTCTGGATGTCCACGGAAGAATATCGCTCTTCATGAAACAACTCCTGCCACTGCCTTACCATACCGAGATAGCTGTTATTCAGGATTAAAATTTTAACCTGAGGATGATATTGCATGATGGTTCCCAGCTCCTGAATGTTCATCTGCGCACCTCCATCTCCCATTACTGCAATAACAGGCAGATTACGTTCTCCATAAGTTGCTCCTATGGCAGCGGGAAGGCAGAAGCCCATTGTTCCCAATCCGCCACTTGTAACATTAGTTCTGGTATGTTGAAAGTTGGAATATCTGCAGGTTACCATCTGATGTTGTCCTACATCCGTTACAATCACGGCTTCTCCTTTCGTCATTTCATTGAGGCATCTGATCACTTCTCCCATAGTGATCTCTTCTTCACTGGGATATAATTCTTCATTGATGAGATTAATACTTTCCACTTCCAGACAGTCTTTAAACCTTTGGTGCCATTCCGGATGTTCTCTTTTCTGAATCAATGTGGTAAGAATCGGTAAGGTTTCTTTACAGTTTCCAAGAACCGGAACATCTGCTTTTACATTTTTATTGATTTCAGATCGGTCAATGTCAAAATGAATAATCTTAGCCTGTTTGGCATACTGATCCAATTTTCCGGTTACACGATCATCGAAACGCATTCCCACGGCAATCAGCACGTCACATTGATTGGTTAAAATATTAGGACCATAATTTCCATGCATCCCTACCATTCCTACTGCCTGTGGATGATCCGTAGGCAAAACACCTATTCCCAAGGCCGTCCATGCTACCGGGATTCCTGATTTTTCGGCAAATTCTAAAAACTCACGCTCTGCTTTTCCCAGCATAATTCCCTGTCCGGCAATAATGAACGGACGTTCTGCCTGGTTAATTAGTTCTGCCGCCTGTTCAATATATTCCAATGATGGAACAGGATCCGGTTTATAGCTTCTCAAAGAATGACAAGGTGAATATCCTTTGTATTCAACTTTCTGCAACTGTGCATTTTTAGTCACATCAATAAGTACCGGTCCCGGACGGCCGGATTTTGCTATATAAAATGCTTTAGCTAACACTTCAGGAAGCTCATTGGCATCCGTTACCTGATAATTCCATTTGGTAACGGGGCTGGTGATATTCATCACATCAATTTCCTGAAAAGCATCTGTTCCTAAAAGATGATCGAACACTTGTCCGGTAATACAAACTAACGGTGTATTATCCAGTAAAGCATCTGCCAACCCTGTCACCAGATTAGTGGCTCCCGGACCACTGGTAGCCATAACCACACCTACTTTCCCGGAAACTCTGGCTAACCCCTGTGCAGCATGCACTGCTGCCTGCTCATGGCGGACAAGAATATGTTCCAGTTGATCTTTGTAATCATAAAGGGCATCATAAATAGGAATAATCGCACCTCCCGGATATCCAAATACTGTTTTCACCCCCTCCTGAAGAAAGGCTTCAAGAATAATCCGGCTTCCGCTGAGTTCTGCAGCTGTTGATTGATTTAAATTCTTCATACTCTCTGATTTTAAATTTCATCCGTTACACAGCCTTCAGCGGCGGATGATACAGTTAATGCATATTTGTAAAGCAATCCTTTTTTCACTTTTAAAGCAGGTTTTTGCCAGCCTTTCTTTCTTTTTTCAATCTCTTCCTCTGAAACTTTTAGCTGTATGGTGTTATTAACAGCATCAATTTCTATAAGGTCATCATCTTCTACAAAAGCGATTAACCCACCTTCATGGGCTTCCGGAGTGATATGTCCTACAACAAAACCGTGAGTTCCGCCACTGAACCTTCCATCTGTAATCAAAGCCACACTGCTTCCCAGTCCTGCACCAATCAAAGCGCTTGTAGGTTTCAGCATCTCCGGCATTCCGGGAGCGCCTTTGGGGCCTTCGTTACGGATTACAATTACATCTCCATGTTGTACGGTTCCATCTTCAATACCTTTGATGAGGTTTTTCTCTCCATCAAATACACGGGCTTTTCCAACAAACCGTTCTCCTTCTTTACCGGTTATCTTGGCAACACTTCCTTTTTCGGCAAGGTTTCCATACAGTATTCTCAAATGTCCTGTAGGTTTTACGGGATTTGATAGAGGTTTTATAATCTTCTGAATATTAAAATCCAGTGTTGGAACATTTTCTAAATTTTCAGCTAATGTTTTTCCGGTAACTGTTAAACAGTCACCATGTAGCAGCCCCTGCTCTAACAAGTATTTCATCACTGCAGGCGTTCCGCCATGTTCATGTAAATCCTGCATCAGGTATTTTCCGCTTGGTTTAAGATCTGCAAGAACAGGTGTACAATCGCTCATTTTTTGAAAATCATCCTGAGTAAGAGATACTCCCACACTTTTAGCCATTGCGATGAAATGAAGAACCGCATTGGTACTGCCTCCTAAAACCACAATCAGACGAAGTGCATTTTCAAAAGCTTTGCGGGTCATAATGTCTGAAGGTTTGATATCTTTTTCCAGAAGGATCTTCAGGTATTTTCCGGCTTCCAGACATTCATTTTGTTTTTCTTTGCTTAAAGCCGGATTAGAAGAGGAATACGGAAGACTCATTCCCAGTGCTTCTATGGCAGATGCCATTGTATTGGCTGTATACATTCCACCACAGGCACCTGCTCCGGGACAAGAATTTTTGACCACTCCATCAAAATCTTCTTCTGAAATTTCTCCTGCAATCTTTTTCCCTAAAGCCTCAAACGCAGAGACAATATTCAAAGTTTCACCTTTGTAACATCCTGGGGCAATAGTTCCCCCATATACCATCAATGAAGGTCTGTTCAGTCTTCCCATGGCGATGATGGTTCCAGGCATATTCTTGTCACAGCCGGGTAAAGCAATGAGCCCGTCATAATACTGGGCACCGCAAATAGCTTCAATACTGTCTGCAATTACATCCCTGCTTACCAGTGAATAGCGCATCCCATCCGTTCCATTGCTCATCCCATCGCTTACCCCAATGGTATTAAAGATCAGCCCTGCCAATCCATGATCCCATGTTCCTTTTTTGACGACTCTGGCCAGATCGTTAAGATGCATGTTACAGGTATTTCCATCGTATCCCATGCTTGCAATCCCGATCTGTGCTTTATGCATGTCTTCTTCTGTAAAGCCAATCCCGTATAACATTGCCTTTGCGGCCGGCTGTTCACTGTTTTGCGTGAATGTTTTTGAATATTTATTTAACATATTTTCCTGCATTTGCTGTTCTTCCAGTCTCTTTAAATGATTGTTTTTTTACTTAATTTTGGTTCAAAACTACAGCTTGTCATATTTTTCCAATGCTCAGTTTTTCTGAAACTACAATATCCAATTGTTTAAAATCAGATTATAACAAATTAATAATCAGTTGTTTATATTTTAGAAATTTACAATGACAGAACTCTCACTAATTTTGAATAAGCCTGCTGTACCTTTTCACTTGCAGTATCTTCCCATTGTTTGGTGAAAGGGACATCATCCAAAGAATCCAGTGCAACGATTTCAGCGGCTGTACCACAGAAAAAAGCGGCATCTGCCCCTCTCATTTCTTCGGGTTTGAAGAAGGTTTCTTTAACCGGAATATTCAGTTCATTGCATATTTCAAAAACAGTCTGTCTTGTGATACCCGGAAGGATATTTCCTTTTGCCGGAGTAAATAATGTTCCGTCTTTTTCATAAAAAACATTGGCACCTGAGCTTTCTGCAACATTTCCACTTTCATCCAGGACCAAAGCTTCATCATATCCTTTGTCTTTGGCATCCTGACAGGCCAAAATAGAGTTCACGTAGTGTCCGCCAACTTTTGCTTCCACTTTGAAGGCTTTCGGATTAGGACGTTGGAAAGGGGAAGTCATGATTTTCATTTTATCTGCCAGATAACCATTGCTCCATTCCCAGGCCAGAAGAGACAGGTAAGATTCTTTACCTTTTGAAAGGGACATATTGGGAGAACAGGTTACCAAAGGGCGGATATAAGCATCTGTAAAGCCGTTCAGTTCTAAAAGTTCATACGTAAGATCTGTAAGCTGATCTACTGAATAATCAAAAGGAATGTGCATCAGCTCTGCGGATCTTTTCAACCTTTCATAGTGTTCTTTTGCTTTAAAAATCCTGGTTCCATGCGCTGTCTTGTAAGATTTGATTCCTTCAAAGACTGAATATCCGTAGTGAAGGGATTGTCCGTAAAGGTTGGTTCCTGCGTCTTTAGCTTTCATGAAATTTCCATCAAAATAGATGACCGTGTCGTCGTTGTAATACATGTTATAATGGGTTAAAATTTAAGAAATGGGAATAAAAAAAGCCCTCTCACAGTGTGAGAGGGCTCAATATATGTACAGTCATACATCTTCCGTCTCACACACGTAAGGGAATAATAATGACGATAATAATTACTGCGAATAACTGATACATAATTGTACTCTAAAAATTAAAATAAAAAAAGCCGCTTCAACAATGAAACGGCTTCTATATAATTTAAATAAAAATCTATTTTAAAATGCCGTTTCCTGACTGTTGTAAATGACAACAGCTGCAATAGAAATGACAATAATATTTTTCTGATTCATAAAATTCATACTGCAAATGTATAAACTTTTTAAAAACCTGCAAGTTTTTTAGCACTTTTTATTTTTTCTGTAAAAAATGACTGAGTGTTTCCTTTGCTTCAGCCACATCATGAACCCTTAAAATTTTGGCTCCTTGCTCCAGAACTTTCATGTGTAATTTCTGTGTTTCCTCATTGATGTCAAGCGGAGATTTTCCAATTGGCTTATAGATAAATGATTTCCTTGAAATACCGATTAATAAAGGAAATTTTCCAAAACCGAGATATTCAACTTCGTTAATCATTTTCATCTGATCTTCCACCGTTTTTCCAAATCCGAAACCGGGGTCTAAAATGATATCTTTCACGCCCTTTTGTAACAACTCATTAGTCTTTTCAGAAAAGTAACGGTTCACTTCCAATGTAATGTCCTCAAACTTAATTTTATCATGCATGGTTTCATAGGATGGATTAACATGCATTAAAATGTAAGGAAGCTGAGTTTCTGCTGCTGTATCAAACATTTTTTCATCATACTGTCCACCTGAAATATCATTAATGATGTCTATTCCTTCATTGAATCCAAACCTTACAGTTTCCGCATAGAAAGTATCCAAAGAAATCAATGCTTCCGGAAATTCTTTTTTGATCTTAGCAATCACGTTTCCAATTCTTTTGATCTCTTCTTCACTGCTCAAAAATTCAGCATTGGGACGGGTAGATTGCGGACCGATATCAAGAATTCCGGCTCCCTCTTTCAATAGTTTTTCAGCATGTTCCAACGCCAGTTTTTCATCATTGAATTTTCCACCATCTGAAAATGAATCCGGAGTAAGATTGAGGATTCCCATGATCTTTGGAGTATCCAGTTGTACCAGTCTGCCATTGCAGTTGATGGAGTATGTTTGAGGGTTTGAGGGTTTGAGGGTTTGAGAGTCTGGGAGCATGAGGTTTATAAGTAGTGAATGATAGGTAATGGGTAATTTTATATACTGCAAAATTAGCAATTTGTACAGGGAATAAAAGTAAGAAAACAAGAAAAATAACAGATGGTTTCTACAACATATCATATTCTCAAGTATATTCAAACTGTAATACGCTAGTACGCTACCACTCTAATACCCTTCTACCCTAAAACTCTCCCACTCTACAACACCATACAAATATGATTCAAATCAAACTCATTTCATAAACAAAACCGAATTCGTATATTTGGAAGATTAAGAAATTTTATGTCAAAAACATCAGTACAATTCGGGAAAATTATCAGTCAGTGTCGTGATCTTTTCAGTAAAAAATTACAGGATTACGGGCCTGCGTGGAGGGTTTTAAGACCAAGTTCCATTACGGATCAGATTTATATCAAAGTTAACAGAATCCGTACGCTGCAAATGACTGATGTAAAAATGGTGGATGAAAGTGAAGTAGATGAGTTTATCGCGATTGTCAACTACTCTATCATTGGGCTTATCCAGCTTGAAAAGGGGCTTTCCAATGATTTTAATGAAAATAAGGAGGAAATTTTAAGTCTGTATGACAAATATTCCCATGAAGCTCAGGCTTTAATGGAAAGAAAAAATCATGATTATGGGGAAGCATGGAGAGATATGAGAATCTCTTCCATTACAGATCTTATTTATCAGAAAGTACTAAGAACCAAGCAAATTGAGGATAACCAGGGAAAAACCATTGTTTCAGAAGGTCTTGATGCCAACTATTTCGATATGCTGAATTACGCTGTTTTCTGCCTGATTAAATTCTCAGAACAAAAGAACCAATTCGAACCCAAAACTATTTAATATGATCAAAGGTTTATTACGCTTTATTATCGCAGTTATTTTTATCCTTTCCGGCTTTGTAAAAGCGGTGGATCTGGTAGGATTCTCCTTTAAAATGGAGGAATATTTTTCACCTGCAGTCTTCAATATGCCGTTTTTTGAAAAATTTGCCCTGCTGTTTTCAATTATCGTTGTTGTGCTGGAGCTTTTCTTAGGATTTATGCTACTGCTGAAAATGAAGCTTAAATTTACCTTATCAGCCTTAATAGCACTTTGTGTATTCTTTGGCTTCCTTACCTTCTATTCCGCATATTTCAATGTGGTTACAGACTGTGGATGCTTCGGAGATGCTATTAAATTTACGCCTTGGCAGAGTTTCTTTAAAGATGTTGCTCTCCTTATTGGGCTTATCCTTCTGTTTGTTCTGTACAAAAAAGACTTCCGTAAAACGGATGAATATGGCAGCAGTAAAAAAGAATCTACGGGCAAATTCAAATATGCTCTTTTCGCAGTATTTTCTTTGGGAATGATTTACATTATGGCTCAAGGAATTATGCATGAACCGATCATCGACTTCCGTGATTATAAAGTGGGATCAGATATTAAAGGAGAAAAAGAAAAAATCAATAAAAACCCGTCAGAATATAAGACTTTTTATTCCCTGAAAAACCAAAAAACTGGAGAAGTTTTAAAGGTGAATCAGGATGATTATATTAAAGAAACAAAATACTGGGCAGAGGGTTCTCCATGGAAGATTGAAGAAGGAAAGAATGAATCTGTACTTGTAAAAGAAGGATATAAATCTGAGATCGTAAAATTCAAGATTGAAGATCCTACAGGAATGGAACTTACTGACGAGATTATCAAAGCACCTAAAGCTATTTTAGTATTTTCTTATCATCCGAAAGAGGTTTCTGCTAATCTTCTTCAAAAAGTTGAAGCTAAAGTAAATACGCAGAAAGGAGCACTTATCTATGGCGTTTCAACAGATCAGAATACTTTTAAAACCATTAAAAATGCCATGATGGATGGTACAGCCATTAAAACCATTGCAAGAAGCAACCCGTTTGTCCTTATTCTTCAAAATGGAAAAATAGTTGACAAACAGCCTGCAAAGGATTATGTAAAATAAATATGAATGGTCTATTTGCTTTGCAAGTGAATCGTGAATAGCAAAAATAAAGACCAGAGCTCCAAACTTGGAAACATTTTAACCTTAAACACTAAATTTAATTATAAAACAACATGCAAAAATCAAATAAATCTATCGCCGGTTACCACTTATTAATGATCCTTTCTTCTGTAGACGGAGAGTTTGCTCCTGAAGAAGGAATGCTGGTACAGCAATATCTGGCGGATGAATTTCCATTCAGAATGAACCTTGATAATGAACTTGAAACACTGGCTCTTTTACAGCCCGAAGAATGGAAAGACCACTTTGAATTCCATGCAAGATGCTTCCATGATGATTCTACAGAGGATGAGCGTGTAAAATTTGTTCAGTTTGCCAAGTCTCTGATTAAAGCAGATAATAAGGTCACTGAAGAAGAACACACTTTCTATGTTCTGCTGAAAAACTTATGGGGATTGTAATTCCATCAAAATAAAAAACCATGAAAAAAATTTATCTAGGACTATTAGTAATGAGTGCATCTACATTTCAATCTCAGAAATTTCCGGATCTGAAAGCTCCTGTTGCAGAAAAGCAGGAACACATCAGAGAAATCCACGGTGATAAGGTAAACGATCCTTATTACTGGATGATCGATTATTTTAAAAAGGGAAAAGATTCTACCAAAGTTGTTGATTATTTAAAGGCTGAAAACACCTATTGGGAAGGCATGATGAAAGATACAGAACCTTTCAGAGAGAAGCTTTTCCAGGAAATGAAAGCCAGAATTAAAGAAAAAGATGAGTCTGTTCCGGTTTTTAAGAACGGCTATTATTATTACACCCGTACAGAAACAGGAAAACAGTATTTTAAATACTGCAGAAAAAAAGGCAGCCTTACCGCTCCTGAAGAGATTCTTCTGGATGTAGATCAACAGGCTGAAGGACATTCATATTATGCTGCTTCAGGGTTCAGTATCAGTCCGGATAACACAAAAATGATTTATGGTGTAGATGATGTATCCCGAAGACAGTATAAGTTATTCTTAAAAGACCTGTCAACAGGAAAAACCATTGATCTCGGTATTAAAAACACAACAGGATCAGCCACATGGGCGAACGATAACAAAACGATATTTTACACTTCCAAGAACCCGGAAACTCTTTTAACGGAAAAGATTTTCCGACATACTTTGGGCACAGATTCTTCAAAGGATGCCCTTGTATATGAAGAAAAAGATAAATCCAACTATATTGGTGTAGGGAAATCCAAGAATGAGAAATTTATTATGATTTATTCTCAGGCTACCACTTCTTCCGAAACCAGATATCTTGATGCCAGTGATCCCAATGGAACATTTAAGGTTTTTCAGCCTAGAATAAAAGATGTCCTGTATGATGTCACTCCACTGGAGGATAAATTTTTAATCACCACCAATAAGGATGCCCTTAACTTTAAAGTTGTTGAAACACCTTTAAACAAAACAGGTGTTGAAAACTGGAAAGATTTTATTCCACACAGAAAAGAGGTTCTGATGGAAGGAATTACTGAGTTTAAGAACTATCTGGTATTCAGTGAAAGACAAAACGGACTTTCTCAATTGGTGATCTATGACAGAAAAACAGGTAAAAAAGATTTTCTGAAATTTGATGAAGCGGCTTACACTGTTTATCCATCCGGAAATCCTGAATATAATACCGATAATTTCCGTTTCGGATATACTTCCATGATTACACCAAGTTCTCAGTATGAACAGGATTTAAAAACAGGAAAAAGAACCCTTCTGAAGCAACAGGAAGTTTTAGGTGGTTATAATAAAGAAAATTATATTACTGAAAGACTTTTTGCTACAGCAAAGGACGGAACCCAGATTCCAATTTCCATAGTTTACAAAAAAGGATTTAAAAAAGATGGAAACAGTCCGTTATTGCTGTATGCTTACGGTTCTTACGGAAATTCTATGGATGCCACTTTCAACAGTAACAGATTAAGTTTGTTGGACAGAGGCTTTGCCTATGCTATTGCCCACATCCGCGGTGGTCAGGAAATGGGAAGACAATGGTATGAAGACGGGAAAATGATGAAAAAGAAAAATACATTTACCGATTTCATCGATTCCGGAGAATATCTTGTGAAAGAAAAATATACATCGCCAAAGCATTTATATGCCCAGGGAGGAAGTGCCGGAGGTCTTTTAATGGGAGCTATAGCCAATATGAGTCCTGGCCTTTGGAATGGTGTTATTTCCCAGGTCCCTTTTGTAGATGTTGTGAATACCATGCTTGATACAAGTATTCCTTTAACGACTAACGAATATGATGAATGGGGTAATCCCAACAATAAGGAGGCTTATTTATACATGAAATCCTATTCTCCATACGAAAATATCGAAAAGAAGAACTATCCGAATCTATTGGTAACAACGGGACTTCACGATTCTCAGGTTCAGTATTTTGAACCTGCTAAATGGGTAGCCAAACTGAGAGATATGAAAACGGATAAAAACGTTTTATTATTAAAAACAGATATGGAATATGGTCACGGCGGAGCCTCAGGAAGGTTTGATTATCTGAAGGATCTTGCTTTGGTGTATGCTTTCATGTTTAAATTAGAGGGGATTAATAAATAATAAGGCTCTCGCAGATTTTGTAGATAATGCAGATTTAAGTGCGAGTTTAATTAAAAGTAAAATAAATCAATATAAATCTTATGAGAAGAAAAATAGTTGCAGGCAACTGGAAAATGAACAAAAATGTAATTGATGCACAACAATTGATGATTCAGTTACTAAGCTATAAAAACAATCATGCTACCAACTGTGAGGTTTGGATTGCTCCTCCATCTTTATATTTAATGATGGCTAAAGACATCTTTGAAAAGGATGAAATCGGGGTATTCTCTCAGGATATGAGCGAGCATGAAAGCGGTGCTTATACAGGAGAAATTTCTGCTGATATGTTAGAATCTATTGACGCAACAGGTTCTTTAATCGGACACTCTGAAAGAAGACAATACCACGGTGAAACAGATTCTCACTGCAACAGAAAAGTAAAATTAGCTTTAGATAAAGGGCTTATCCCAATTTATTGTAACGGAGAAACTCTTGAGCAAAGAAAGGCAGGGCAACACCTTGAAGTGGTTAAAAACCAAACTGAAGTTGCTCTTTTCACTCTTTCTGCTGAAGAAATCAAAAAAGTAGTCATTGCTTACGAACCGGTTTGGGCAATAGGAACAGGAGAAACAGCAACTCCGGAGCAGGCTCAGGAAATTCATGCACACATCAGAAGCATCATTGCTGCTAAATATGGGCAGGAAGTTGCTGATGAGGTGTCTATCCTTTACGGAGGTTCTGTGAAACCTGACAATGCTAAAGAGATTTTCTCTCAACCTGATATTGATGGTGGTCTTATTGGAGGTGCTGCTTTGAAATTAGAGGATTTCTCTAAGATTATTGAGGCTTTCAACTAATTGATAACAACAATAAATAAAAATAAAGCCCTTGGAAGTAATTTTCAAGGGCTTTTGTAATAGGTTTTGGCTGAAGCCAATGGATTGTATTAACATTTCTAAATGGGCTAAAGCTCATTTCTATTGAATATATACTACTATCTATTCAATTAAAAACAAGAAAATAAACATACGGTTTGTCATTCTGACGAAGGAAGAAACTCTACATCATTATTCAAAAGTAACAGCTTAGATTCTTACAGAATGACATAGACTCCGAAAAAACCAGTCTGAGAGATTACTTACAGGGCTCTTATTGTAGGTTTTGGCTAAAGCCAATGGAAATTTCATGATTATTTAAACGGGCTAAAGCCCGTTTCTATTGAATACTTGAAACTGCATACCATAAAAAACGGCGGAATAAATCCCGCCGTTTTCTGTTAAAAAAAATCTAATTATTGAATATCGACTATATACATAGTTCCTTTGTCAACCTTCCCTGTTTTAGGAAGGATTTTAGCTTTAGGGTTTCCGTTTCCATCATCTACTACACCAAAATCGTCATCATTAAAAACAGCTAGTTTATTATTTCCTAAATAAACAATTCCCTCGAATTTATCATGTTCATAACCAAGTTTTGCCACAAGATCTACAGCTAGTTTTTTAGTCACAGGTTTAATACCCGCAGTGGTAAGCTCATCCCAGGTGCACTGTTCAAGGGCTTTATTGTTCACCTTCATTCCGTCTACGGCTGCAAGATCTGTTCCGGTTACATCCGTTGCATCACTTAGGTTGATTCTGTATACCTTTTTAATTCCGCCCTGTGTTCCGAAATTACCGTCTCTTTCAATCACCAGGAATTCATTATTGCTTAATGCTGTAATATCGCAAACAGAATCAGAAGCTCCGCCATCCTGTTTATAAAGGTATTGTTTTGTTTTTCCGGTACTGATATCGAAAGTTACTATTCTTGTTAAAGTTTTATTCGTTGCCAATGCTTTTGATGGTACATACATCATTGACTGCATGGTTCCTACCAGTGTTTTTCCGTCTGGAGTTATACAAAGTCCTTCCATTCCTCTGTTGGCTCTTCTTTTAGCCAAAACAGCAGGTAATTTTCTGTTTCCTGTATCTACACCTATCGGGCTTATTCTTTCCAGTTCCAGTCCATCAGCACTGTAATGAACAATATGCGGTCCGTATTCATCAGATACCCAGAATGTACCGTCTGGTGCAGCTACAATACTCTCACTGTCCAAACCATATTTATCCGTACCCAGAACATTTCCTGAAGCATCATAAGCTATTTCACCTGTACTTCCCATTCCTGCAGGGTTTGGAAGTCCTGTAATAGGTTGTCCGGATGGATTTTTAAGTTTAATATATTTAATAACTTCTATTTTTCCTTCTGCATTAATTTTAAAATGCATGATGGTAGGAGTAAAATTAGGCGTTAAAAACTTCTTCCCATTCAGGTAATCTGTGTTCGGACCACGGTCTGTAATCACATAAAACTCTCCTTTTCTTGTTGGGTGAGCTGCCGCTCCAGAGCCGAATCCGCCATTAATTACATCTACTCCGCTCACTGTTGCCAGTGTTGTAAAAGGAAACTCCTGCGGAAGTTTAGAATAATTGATATCCTGGTTATTTATCGTATTGTCATCATCTTTACTACATGACCATGCTACAGACATCACCAAAACAGATAATAGTAATTTTTTCATATTAACTTTTATGGCGCGAAAGTATAAATTGATTATAAACTTATCTTGAATGCAATGATAATTCTATTTTAACAATAGAACCCTGAGATTAATTCAATATAAACAACAAAAAATACTATCTAAATTTCAAAATCAAAACGAAAACCCCAATTCATTATCAGTCAACAAAATCCACAATCAAAAAACACTGGAAACTGATCTATAATTCACAAAACGGATATCAAAATTTATATGATATATTTGCACCGTTTTTAAGGTTGAACACTGTTCACAATAGGGAATCAGGTGAGAATTATATTCAAATCCTGAGCTGTACCCGCAACTGTAAGCTGATTTTTACCTGTAGCTATGAGATACCACTGGAGCAATATTCCGGGAAGGTTGGTTATAGGATGCAAGCCAGGAGACCTGCCTTGAATACAATTTAATTTCAGGATAAAACCATCCTGTCAATAAGTTTCGGGAATAAAACTTTAATTTAATTATATTATGAGAAAAATCTATCTTTTTTTCTTACTGCTTTGTATGCAGTTTTTCTTTGCCCAATTCACAGAAAACGACATTAAGTTTTGGGTAGGGACCGGTTCTAAAAAGGCTTATTTCATTGCCGATTTTAATGACAACAATACACCTGCGTCTTATGCATGGGGTTATCGCTTTGATGATGATAATTTAACGGCTGAAGACATGATTAACGCTATTGTAGCAGCAGAACCTAATATAGAGGCAGACATTCCTTCAGGATTTCTATACAGTTTTACATACAATCACCATACTCCAAGCACTGATGATTACTGGATTACATGGACTGGTCAAAATGCCGGGAATATGTCCAATCAAAATAATGGTGTAGGTTATACTGCTTTAACAGATGGTTTATGGTTCGGTATTACTTATGGTACTGATGCCACCAGCTTCAATACTCCGCCATCAACACCTATACCTGCTTACAATTCTCAATGGTATACCTCATCCCAAATTACCAACTGGATTGGAACAGGAAGTAACAGAAGTCTTGTTGTTGTAGATTTTGGAACTCATAGCTCCAATGGTCATGCTAATTCTTTTGTTTTCGGGATTCAATATAATGGTACTCTAACAGCAGAACAAGCTTTGCAACTTATTCAGTCACAAGCTCCTTATTTTAATTTCACTTCCAGTAATAATCAAATCTCCAGTTTATCATTAAATACTTTTACCGGAAGCAACTCCGGAACTGAGAGCTGGAAGCTATATACAGGGAAAGATCTTTCAAGCTGGCAGAAAAAGGCAGACCTCAGCCAGATACAATTGAGTAACAATACATGGATGGGGTTAAGCTTCGGAGACAGAAGACCTTTTACTCCTACTGAAGCGAGTAGTGCTACTTTGTCTGTTGCTTCGGTGAATAAGAAATCATCATTCAACATCTATCCAAATCCAACGAGTGATTTTATTCAGATTGAAACTACTGAAAATATCAGAGAGGTCAATATCTATTCTTCTGTAGGACAGAAAATAATGACTTCCCAATCAATGAAGATTGATCTTAAAACTTTAACAGCCGGAGTTTATTGGGTTGAGATTAAAACTAAAAATGGTTCTACGGTGCATAAGGTTGTGAAGAAGTAGAAAGAAATATCACGTCTTCAATTGTGATTTCCTCATTATATTATTTGTCATGGAACACTTATAAAAAATTCGTGTATTTGTGGCTAAACAAAAAACGCATCCAATTCGGATGCGTTTTTCATTATGATGCAATATCAATTATTTTTTCTCTGCTCTCTGAAGAACCTCATCTACCATTCCGTAGCTCTTAGCTTCTTCAGAAGTCATCCAGTAATCTCTGTCAGAAGATTTCTCTACCCACTCGTAAGTTTGTCCTGAATGGTGAGCGATGATGTCATAAAGTTCCTGCTTTAATTTCAGCATCTCTCTTAAGTTGATCTCCATATCAGAAGCTACTCCCTGAGCACCTCCTGAAGGCTGGTGGATCATAACTCTTGAATGCTTCAATGCAGAACGTTTTCCTTTTTCTCCTGCAACCAATAATACAGCTCCCATTGAAGCAGCCATACCTGTACAGATTGTTGCTACATCCGGCTTAATGATCTGCATCGTGTCATAAATACCTAAACCGGCATATACACTACCACCAGGAGAGTTGATATAGATCTGAATATCTTTAGACGGATCTGCACTTTCCAGGAATAAAAGCTGAGCTGTAACGATGTTTGCTACCTGATCGTCAATTCCTGTTCCAAGGAAGATAATTCTGTCCATCATCAGACGGGAGAAAACGTCCATCTGAGCAACGTTTAATCTTCTTTCTTCCATGATGTACGGAGTTAAATTCGTTGGGCCATACATCCCCATATACTGATCGGTAACCAAACCGTTGTTTCCTAAATGTTTTACAGAGAAATCTCTGAATTCCTTTTTAATGTCCATATTTATATTATGTATTATTTAAAAAATATTTTCAACGTTTAAATTACAATATTTATTCCTAAAATTTTATAGGACTTTTTGTCACAGAATACCAATCCTTTTGTCTTTAAACTATCTTTTTCTATCCACATAAATCCCTTTGATCGGAGAATATTCAATCATATTACTGAGTCTGATGGAAGCCTGCTTCAATAAAGTTATTTTTTTTATCAGTTCATAATACTTTCCTTCATCAGTAGTACTATATTGATCCAACTCTTTTGCTGTTTCCTTAATCAGATAATCAATATACCTGTATTTATGCAGCAAAACATCACCTTTGATCTGATCTGCCACCTTATCTCCATAATTGGGCGGATAAATATTCCTGGAAGCCCAGTTTTCTAGTTCATCCAAAGGAATAAGCGCGTCCACAACCTTTGTAGTGATCTCTTCATCCATAAAAGATACAAAAAAGTTTCCACTTCTCAACTCATCTTTCTGGATTCCTTCCTTTATCTGATTGATAATGATCTCATTTTCTTTGACTAAAAATGTATACTGCTCTTCTTCAAAGTGATGAAGAATTTCTTCAATCACTGTGATCTGATATTCTTCATTATTCTCATCTCTCCTTTTCAGGACAACATCTCCAAACATCAGCATATGATCTACCAATTTATTTTCCATAAACAGCACATCAAACAGGAAAGGATCTTCCTTTTCCTTATCCAGCGGAACAATTTCCAGCTTTGGAGCCGTTTTTTCCTTCTGTTGCTGCTGAACATGATGGGTTTGATTCTGAGTGATCTGCTTCTGAACATCCAGCTCATTGAAAAGACTCTGTTCAGAAAGTCCGAATTTATTGGAAACTTCCTTCAGATATACCTCTCTCTTCAGCGCATTCTGTACAAAGGAAACCGATTTTACGATATCACGGATCGCCTCTGCCTTTTTAATAGGATCATTTCCGACATCTCTTAACAGCACTTCCGCTTTAAAGTCGATGAAATCCATCGCTTCATTCTCGATGTACTTTTCTACGTATTCCTGCGGATGTTTTCTGGCAAAAGAATCCGGGTCATCACCATCCGGAAAAAGCAGAACACGAATATTCATTCCTTCTGTCAGAAGCATATCAATACTTCGGAAACTGGCTTTAATACCTGCATTATCACCATCGAAGAGAATCGTTACGTTTTCTGTAAGCCTCTTAATCAGTTTAATTTGCTCGGTGGTAAGGGAAGTTCCTGAACTGGCTACAACGTTTTCAATTCCGGACATGTGAAGGGAAATCACATCCATATACCCTTCTACCAAAAGACAGCCGTTTTTTCTTGAAATAGCCTGCTTACTTTGGTTGAGCCCGTAAAGGACATTGGATTTATGATAGATCTCCGTTTCCGGTGAATTGAGATATTTTGCTGTTTTTACATTACTCTTAAGAATTCTGGCTCCAAAACCTAAAACCCTTCCCGAAAAGCTATGAATCGGGAAAATTACCCTTTCACGGAATCGGTCGACTCCCGCCGGCGTATTTTCAGGGAAAATAGATAATCCGGATTTTTCAAGAATCTCTTTGGAATATCCTTTTTCCAAAGCATATGCTGTAAATGCATTCTTTTGTTCGGGAGAATATCCAAGCTGGAATTTCTTAATGATATCATCTCTAAGCTCTCTTTCTTTAAAGTAGGATAATCCTATACTTCTTCCCTCCTGATCATCCCAAAGGATCTCCTGAAAATAAGTATTGGCAACTTCATGAATTTTATACAGCAGATCTTTTTCCGTTTGAGCATGTTTGGCTTCTTCGGAAATTTCACGCTGGTCTTCTTCAATTTCAATTCCGTATTTTTTGGCAGCATGACGAAGCGCTTCGGGATACGTAAAATTCTCAATCTCCATCAGGAAAGAGATGGCAGTTCCTCCTTTTCCGGTAGAGAAATCTTTCCAGATCTGCTTGCTGGCAGACACTACAAAACTTGGAGTCTTCTCATCGTGAAACGGGCTGAGTCCTTTATAATTAGACCCCGCTCTTTTCAACTGAACGTACTCTCCCACTATTTCTTCTACACGTATCGTTGAGAAAATTTTGTCTATTGTCTGCTTAGAAATCATGCTGCAAAATTAAGTATTTTATATCCAAGTTGGAAAATTTGAAAAGGGAGTTATAATCTAATTCTTATGAGTAAAAATAATAAATTACATTCTTATCAGGATTAGACCATTAAGAAAAATGAAGTTAACTTAAGATAAGTTAAGATTACCAAAGATGGATAAAGAATACCACTTCACCAAAGCCTTAGCTATATCATTGCTCTTCTTCTCTCCTTAAAATCCTTAATGGCTCAAAAAATTGAAAAGCACTTTTCTCCCTATTATCCGCTCTCTTACTCTACAACACTCACACACTACCACTCTCAAAACTCTCACTCTAAAACTTATTCATTATTTTTGCAGACAAATAAGCCTATGCAGTTCACTATACATACCATCGAAGACTGGCAGGAAGTTGTAGACAGCATTCTTCCTGAGTTAAAACATAATATCCTTTTATTAAAAGGAAATCTGGGTGCAGGGAAGACTACTTTCTCACAGGTTTTACTTAAAAACCTTGGAAGTAATGATGAGGTAAGCTCTCCTACCTACTCCATTGTAAATGAATACAATACTCCAAAAGGAAAAGTTTTCCATTTTGACCTTTACCGCTTGAAAAATATTGAAGAGGTGTATGATATCGGGATTGAAGAATATCTTGACAACTCTTTTCTATGCATCATTGAATGGCCGGAAGTGTATGAAGAAGAGCTCTACGGGCTCAACTACCACACAATGAGTATTGTGAATACGGGTGAAAACAGAGAAGTTTCATTCGAGTAAATATTATGTATCTTTGCTTATTAATTCAGTATTAAAATAACAATCTGTAAGACATAATTTAATTTAAAAATGAGTACAAATATTTTTACTCCTTTCACAGAAGAAGAATTGATGCCGAAAGAGGAAAAATTGGAGGTTATAAAGAAGGGAAAACAATTCAGTATTGGAATTCCTAAGGAAACCTGTCTTAACGAAAGGAGAACCTGTATTACTCCGGACGCTGTACAGGTATTGGTAGAGCACGGCCATGAGATTATCATAGAATCAGGGGCCGGACAAGGTTCATTTTTTACAGATTTACAGTATTCTGAGTCTGGGGCAAAAATCACCAATGATCCTAAAGAGGCATTCGGGCAGGATCTGATCCTGAAGATCAACCCTCCTACTCTGGATGAAATTGATTATATGAAGCCTAATACGTATATGGTTTCAGCACTTCAGATCAACCTTAGAGACAAGGAGTACTTCCTTAAGCTTGCAGAGAAAAAAATAAATGCCATTGCCTTTGAATTTATCGTAGATGAATACAAACAACTGGCATTGGTAAGGCTAATCGGTGAAATTGCAGGAACCGTTTCCATTTTATATGCTTCAGAATTATTAGCACTTTCCAATGGGTTAATGCTTGGCGGAATTACAGGGGTAAGACCCGCTGAGGTAGTAATCCTTGGAGCCGGAATTGTAGGTGAATTTGCCACAAAGGCAGCCATCGGGTTGGGAGCAAGTGTAAAGGTTTTCGATAACTCATTATCAAAATTAAGAAGGCTTCACACCATGGTAGACAGCCGTGTACCGACTTCCATCATCGATCCTAAAGAACTCAGCAAAAGCTTAAGACGTGCTGATGTAGTCATCGGGGCACTTCCAAGATTAAATATGACGCCTATTGTGACGGAAGATATGGTCATGAAAATGAAAAAAGGCAGTGTCATTATCGATATTACCATAGACAACGGTAAGGTGATTGAAACCTCAGAGTTAACCACTATGGAAGATCCTTATGTTATCAAACATGGCGTCATCCACTGCGGACTTCCGAACCTTACTTCAAGAATGCCGAGAACCACTACAAAGGCTATCTCGAACTTCTTCCTTTCCTATATTTTAAATTATGACGAAGAGGGCGGCTTTGAAAACATGCTGATCCGCAAAAACGAAATGAAGCAGAGCTTATATATGTACAAGGGAAGACATACTAAAAAGATCATCTGTGACCGTTTCGGACTTACATACCACGATATCAATCTTTTAATTTTCTAAATGAAAAAACTTAAATTTTATGCAATAGGCTTCGTTCCGGGGCTCATTATCGTATTCTTTATATTAAACAAAAAAGGGGCAAGCTGCAGCGGTTATTTACCGAACAGCCGAGTGATTGCAGAATCTCTTTCTAAAGAATTCAAATATTCCGATGAAGCTAAAGCTGCTATGGCTACTTATAAGATTGATGAAAAGTTTGTAAAAGACAGCATCATCACCAACGGAAAAGTGGATTTCGACAGAAGTCATGCTCAAAAGAAACCATGCCCGGATTATCTTCTGACGTATCCTGAAAAAAATCCTTCATATGAGATCACTTTCGAAAAATGTGAGGAAACATTGACTGTCAACAGTCTTAAGAAGCTAAAATAGTTTCAATAACTATAATTCTATGGAAGGCAATTACTACATGATTCATGATTATCTGATATTCATCGGAGTCTTTGCCATTTTCCTTTTTCTCGCAGCAATGATCTATCTGTTCAGCCAGAATCAGAAGCTGAAACAAAGCAATACCAAGCTTTCAGAATCCAATAAAATCATTGAGCAGAGACTGAATGAAGTTCGTTTAGAACATATCGGAACCAAACTGAATCCGCATTTATTTAAAAACATCCTTAATTCAGTTCAGTCACATGCTTATCAGACCTATATGTCTCTGGATAAGCTGGCCAATGTTCTGGATTATATTTTATACGAAAGCAATAATAAATATGTAAGTCCCAAAGAGGAACTTAACTTCGCTTTAAGCCTTATTGAGATCAATAAAATTAAGGTAAACCCGCTCTTCGACTTCAGAATTAAATTCAAGATCAATAAAACGGATACGATCTATGAGGAAAAGGTTTTTGCTCCTCTTATTTCCGTTGATCTTATTGAAAACGCTTTCAAACACACCGATTTCCTGGCTCAGGATTCTTTTATTTCCATTTTTATGGAACTCGAAAACAGGGTATTTACCATGAAAGTAATTAACAAAGCTTCTTTAAAGAACAGCCTTGAAAAGGAAAAAAGCGGTTTTGGAAGCCAGTCTCTGGATCAGAGATTAAAAATGATCTACAATACCCATTACCAGCTGGAAAAAAGTTCAAAAAACGGTATCTTCACAGCAGAATTAAAAATCAACTTAGGAGAATTCTATGATAAAATGCGTTATTCTGGACGATGAATTATTGGCCATCAGCTATTTGAAACTTCTATGCGAACAAATTGATGATGTAGAAGTAGTAAAAGCATTTAATGATCCTAAAATTTTCCTGAACGAAATTGATTCCCTGGACTGCAACTTATGCATTCTGGATATTGAAATGCCCGGAATGACAGGACTTCAGGTGGCAGAAATTATCTCAGGTTCTAAAAAAATTATCTTCACCACCGCTTATAAAGAATATGCCGCAGAAGCGTTTGATCTTAATGTAGTTGATTATGTAAGAAAACCGATCAAGAAAGAACGTCTGATCCAGGCTTTTGAAAAGGCTAAAGAGCAGATCAACACTGTTCAGAAGAAAACCTTCATCGAATGGAACAGCAATATCGGTAAAACGGTTATTTTAACGGAACAGATTGCTTATATCAAGACTTCAGAAATCGATAGCCGCGATAAGGATATTATTCTTAATGACGGAACGACCATCGTTTTAAAGAACCTTAATTTTAAAAGCCTTCTGGAAATGCTTCCAGCCAAAGATTTTGCACAGGTGAATAAAAAAGAGATCATTGCCTTATCTTCCATTAAAGCACTGGGAACCAGTGAAGTCATCACTACAATTCCTGCTGAGGATGACCATTTTCTTAAGCTTCAGATTGGGGATGCTTACAAAAGTTCATTAATGGAATGGTTTACCAAATAGCTTCTAAATCCACTTCACAAACAAAGTTAATCTGATGGCTTTTTAAGCGACCTAGGAAACTGGAGCGTAAAAAAAATGAAGGCTGTGAACGTTAAGAAAACTCTATTGTTTGAGTGCGGGACAAATGTTGATAATAAAAATAGATGGCTACCGCACGAGTTTAGAGTTTTTAGAGAACAGTCTTCATTTTTAGCGGAAGTTTCCAAGTCTTGAATTTTTCGTTCTTTTGTTTCAAGACAAAAGAACATTTAAAAGCTTTATTTCAACACTAAGATTTTTATTACATTTTTCACCCTATTCATTACATTTTAAAAACAAAGTGTTTTAACCTAAGCATATTCTCACCAACTTTGCATCAAAATATTAGGAATCATGAATTGGGGGAAATACAGAAATTTAATTTTCTACATTACGACCATAGCGGTTTTTTCCTGTCTGATGTACTTTTTCATTATTGAAGGACAGACATTGGAGATCAAGGAAAATATTGTCACTAAAACAAGTGCCGGATCTACATGGGACAACTTTCAGGAGTCATTTAAAACAAATCTTCATCACCCTTTAGCATTATTACTGGCACAGATTGTTACGATTATTCTTACGGCAAGGCTTTTCGGATGGATCTGTATGAAGATCAAACAGCCTTCTGTGATTGGGGAAATGATTGCAGGTATTGTTTTGGGTCCCTCTCTTGTAGGAATGTATTTTCCTGAATTTTCAGCATTTCTTTTCCCAAAAGAATCATTGGGTAATTTACAGTTTCTAAGCCAAATAGGACTTATCCTATTCATGTATATTGTAGGAATGGAACTGGACCTGAGTGTTTTAAGAAAGAAAGCTCATGATGCTGTGGTCATCAGCCATGCCAGCATCATCATTCCTTTTGCACTCGGAATTGGATTGTCTTATTTTATTTATCAGGAATTTTCACCTGCGGGTATTCAGTTTACTTCTTTTGCTTTATTTATAGCCATTTCCATGAGTATTACAGCCTTTCCGGTATTGGCAAGGATCGTTCAGGAAAGGAATCTTCAGAAAACCAAGCTTGGAACCATTGTTATTACCTGTGCCGCAGCAGACGATATTACCGCATGGTGTATTCTGGCTGCAGTAATTGCCATTGTAAAAGCAGGTTCCTTTACAAGTTCCATTTATGTCATTATTATGGCTGTTGCTTATGTATTTCTGATGATTAAAATTGTACGACCGTTCCTGAAAAGAATCGGAGATCTTCAGGTTGGAAAAAGTACGATCAGCAAACCGATGGTCGCTATTTTTTTCCTTACCTTGATCCTGTCCTCATATATTACTGAAGTGATCGGTATCCATGCTTTATTCGGAGCCTTTATGGCTGGAGCCATTATGCCGGAAAACACCAAATTCCGAACTTTATTTATTGATAAAGTAGAGGATGTGGCATTGGTACTGCTTCTTCCGTTATTCTTTGTTTTCACAGGACTTCGTACCCAAATCGGCCTATTAAATGACAGCCATCTTTGGATGACAGCAGGATTTATTATCCTGACGGCAGTCGTTGGAAAGTTTGCAGGAAGCGCCCTCACCGCCAAATTTGTCGGAATAAATTGGAAAGAAAGTTTAACTATCGGAGCGTTGATGAACACCAGAGGATTAATGGAGCTTATCGTTCTGAACATTGGCTATGACCTTGGGGTATTAGGTCCTGAAATCTTTGCCATGCTTGTCATTATGGCTTTGTTTACCACTTTTATGACAGGTCCGGCTTTAGACTTTATTAATTTTATTTTCAAGTCTAAAAAAGATGAAGATGAATCCATTGATGCAGCCAACGATTCAAAATACAGGGTTTTATTATCTTTTGACAAGCCAGAATCCGGAAGTACACTGCTAAAACTGGCTTATGATTTCACCCATAAAATGAATGGCAATAAAAGCATCACCGCCATGAATATTGCTCCGGTAAATGAACTGCATGCTTATGATATGGATGAATATGAGGAATCCCAGTTTCAGAATGTCATAGAAAAATCGCACGAGCTCAATCTGGAGGTGACTACTCTTTTTAAAGCCTCTACCGATATAGAGAATGATCTCACAAGCATTACCAACAAAGGTCATTATGATCTCCTGCTTATCATGCTTGGAAAATCTATGTATGAAGGAAGTTTATTAGGAAGACTACT
>NZ_MAYF01000304.1 GCF_001684955.1 Chryseobacterium contaminans
TGTATTACTTTGAAGCAAGTACTTCTTTATCGGAAGTTGTTTTTCCGTGTACTTCATCTTCTTTTCCTTTTTTAAGGAAGTCATAAGCAATTGCCGATGCAATAAAGATTGATGAGTAAGTACCGAATCCAATACCGATTAACATAGCAAACATGAATCCTCTTAAGTTATCACCACCAAAGATAAAGATCGCAAGGATCACCAAAATCGTAGTGAATGAAGTATTGAATGTTCTACCCAATGTGCTGGAAATAGAGTCATCAAATAATCCAGCTAATGTTAAAGATTTCTTCTCTCTTAGGTATTCTCTAATTCTGTCGAAGATAATTACCGTATCGTTGATTGAGTATCCTAATACCGTAAGGATCGCAGCGATGAAATCCTGGTTGATCTCCATATTGAACGGCATATATTTGTGAAGTAATGAATACGTTCCTAAAATGATAACCGCATCGTGGAATAAGGCTGCAACAGCACCTAAAGAGAACTGCCATTTTCTAAATCTGAACAAGATATAAATAAAGATACCTGCCAATGCAGCAACAACTGCAAGGATACCGTGTGTCTGAATATCATCAGCAACAGTAGGTCCTACTTTTTCAGATGAAATGATACCAGCATGATCTTTGTCCGCAGATTTAAAGTCATTCAAGGTAATGTTAGAAGGAAGATCTCCTTTTAATCCTTCGTATAACTTCTGCTCGATAGTCTGGTCAGCTTTTAAAGATTCATCTTCAATAAGGTAATCTGTAGAGATCTTTAACTGCTTAGCGTTTCCGAAAGTCTTAGCTTCTACAGAAGAGTTTTTACCGTCTTCAGTTTTGAATAGTTTTACTAATTTTTCTTCAACATCATTCGCATTTACTTCTTTATCAAATCTTACCACATAGTTTCTACCTCCAGTAAAGTCGATACCATATTTGAAACCGTGAGTAAACATTGATACTAAGCAGATCACTGTTAATACAGCAGAGATGATATAAGCATATTTTCTTTTCCCGATGAAGTCGATCCAGGTATTTCTGAATAAATTCTTTGTAGGCGGAGTCCATACAGAAAGGTGTTTTCCTTTGTTCAGCCTGCTGAAGATCATTACTCTTGATAATAATACAGAAGTGAACAATGTCATGATAATACCGATCATCAATGTCAATGCAAAACCTTTGATAGGACCCGTTCCGAAGAAGAACAATACAACTGCAGTTAATAACGTAGTAGAGTGACCGTCAATGATCGCACTTAATGCGTGTTTGAATCCGTCTTTATAAGCTTCTAAGATGCTCTTACCAGCGAATAATTCTTCTTTCGTTCTTTCATAAATAATTACGTTCGTATCTACCGCCATAGCCATCGTTAATACAATACCGGCGATACCAGGAAGCGTAAGGGTGAAGTCTCCGGAATCCATAATTCCGAAAATATAGAAAAGGTTAATTACCATCGCAATTACAGCGTACACCCCTGCACCACCATAATAGAAAATGATATAAACAATGATAATTAAGAATGCGATAGCAAATGAAATCATACCTGCGTTGATAGATTCCTGTCCTAATGACGGACCTACCTGAGTAGCCTGAACTACTTTTGCACCTGCAGGTAATTTACCGGCACCTAAAACGTCAACCAATTCTTTAGCTTCTTCTTGAGAGAAGTTACCGGAGATCTGAGTTCTACCGTTAGGGATTGCATTTACAACGTTTGGAGCCGTGTATACTCTGTTGTCAAGTGTTACCGCTACAGGTTTTCCAACGTTTTTCTCCGTTAAAGTCTTCCATTCTTTTGCTCCTTTAGAATCCATCTGCATGTCTACCACTACTCTTCCAAGTTCGTCATAGCTGATGTTTGCTGTTTCTACAGCACCGTCAACCGGAGCTTTTTGGTTAATGTTCCCTCTGATAGCATACAATACCAAATCATCTGGACTTGTAGCCTCAGGTTTGTAACCCCACATGAACTGTGTATATTTAATGTTTGCAGGACGTAAAGCCATTCCTACTTTGCTGTTTAAGATTTTGTTGACAACAGCAGTATCAGATAATTTTACGTTAGCAACACCATTACTTCTTAATTTGTCAAGCTGTAAAAGGTTCATGAAGTTCACATTCTTTGCAACTCCCATAGAATCTCCTTTTGCAGCAACCATAGTTGTTAATGTCTGGAAATAAGGTGCCATTTCAGGAACCTGCTGTACTTCCCAGAACTGTAGTTTTGCTGAAGTCTGAAGCATTTTCTTTACCTTATCGATGTCTTTCATACCAGGCATCTCTACAGAAATTCTAGCTGTACCAGGAACTCTCTGAACGTTTGGCTGAATAGCTCCAAGCTTATCAATTCTCGTTCTGATTACCTCGAAAGCTGTTCCTACAGAAAGATCAATTCTTCTCTTAACAATACTCTTTACCTGCTCATCAGTAGTATTATACTTGATTTCAGATAAGTTTGTGTTTCCGAAAAGTTCAGGATCAGCAAGTTTCAGGTTAGTACCTTTCGCTTTGTTAACCGCATCGAACTGTTCAAAGAAATTGTCGATGTAAGATTTTGTTGAGTTTTTCTGAGCTTCATCAGTCTTGTTTAAAGCCTCAATAAGAACAGGATTTGTAGAATAATTGGTTAAATCATTTACCAAATCTCTCTGGTTGATTTCCAATAGAACGTTGATCCCTCCTTTTAAGTCAAGACCAAGTTTCATTTCCTTGTCTTTAGCTTTTGAATAATAAAGCTTCGTATACCCAAGATTAAGAGTATCTTCCTTGATTCGTTTGATCTCTTTCTCGTTTCCTTTCGCAGCTTCGATCTGCGATTCAATTTTGCTGGCGTACCAGGTTGGTAATAGCTCGTTTAAGCAAATCAACCCCAGGACAATAGCAACAATTGTAATAAGTCCTTTTCCTTGCATTTTGTTATAACTACGTTAAATTAAGTCGGCAAATATAATGATTTTCTTGTATTTTATGAATTTTTAACAACAGAAATGGTTTATTTTCAGATATATCAGCATTCTGAGTTCTATTTAAGATTTAACAATTATTTCATGGTATCATAGTGAAGTTTTCAAAATTTAATTGGTATAAAATTTTCATTCATATTTCAACACCTTAACTATCAAAATATTATGAAAAAACTACTTTTTACCCTAAGTATCTTTTCTTCCTTAATTGTTAATGCACAAAGCATTAATTTGATGGAATTTGCCACCGGATTAACCAGTCCGGTCGAGATTACAAACGCCAACGACAGCCGGTTATTTGTCGTTCAACAGAATGGTATAATAAAGATAATTCAGCCTAATGGGACAATTAATCCAACTCAATTCCTCAATATTTCCTCAAAAATTATTTTTAATGGTGAAAGAGGTCTTCTAGGACTCGCATTCCACCCTCAATACTCAACCAATGGGTATTTTTTTGTTTATTATAACAACACAGCAGGGAATATTGTGGTAGCAAGATATAGTGTAAACCCCACCAATCCGGATGTGGCAGATCCTAATTCTGAAAAAATACTATTGAATATCCCCAAACCGTTTGCCAATCACAACGGAGGAAGCATTCATTTTGCTCCTGATGGAAAACTCTGGATCGTAACAGGAGACGGAGGTAGTGGTGGAGATCCCAATAACAATGCTCAAAATAAAAATTCACTACTGGGTAAAATGCTTAGAATAGATGTAGATGCCACGGGGCCTTACAATATTCCTAGTGATAATCCTTTTGCAGGTACTGCCGTTGATGGAGCCGATGAAATATGGGCCTATGGGCTCCGAAATGCCTGGAAATTTTCATTTGATCTTACCACCGGAAGTGCCATGATTGCGGATGTAGGGCAAGGAGCTATTGAGGAGATCAATAAAATGCCTATCTCTCAAGCCGGAATCAATTATGGATGGCGCTGTTATGAAGGAAATACAGCTTACAATACAGCAGGATGTCCTGCTCAGTCTACAATGACATTTCCTATTGCTGTCTACGATCATTCCGGAGGAAAATGCTCCATTACCGGCGGCTATGTTTACAGAGGTTCTCAATATCCATCTCTTCAAGGAAAATATTTTTTTGCAGATTATTGCTCCAACCAGATAGGTATTCTGAATACTGATAACTCGATCATATGGACATCTGCCTACAGCGGAAATGGTTTTTCTTCTTTTGGACAGGATTCTCAGAAAGAACTTTATGTAGCCGGAGTAGAAAGTGGAAAAATTTTTAAAATTACAACAGGAACATTAAGTATCCATGAAAATGGATTTTCAGAAGCGATAAAAGTTTATCCCAACCCTGCTTCAAAACAGATTTTTATCAGTGGAATCAAAGGTAAAAAAACAACCGCAGAGATCATCAGTGCAGAGGGACGAAAAGTTTTAGAGACAGATAATATTGCCAATGAAAAGGGTATTGATATTTCCGGACTTACTTCCGGAGTTTATTTTATCAATCTGAAATCAGAGAGCTTTAAATCTTATAGTCAGAAAATTGTTATCAAGTAAAAGAGTAAATTTAACCAAACAAAAAGCGGCTCAATACTGAACCGCTTTTATTTTATATTGTCATTGAGAAAATTCTCGTTTCCGGTTTATTTCTCATCATTCTGAGATCAAAAACCATTGCTACATTTCGGGTGAAAGCCCTTCCCGCTTCTGTAATTTTAATTTCCTTGCCCGAAATTTCCACCAAACCGTCATTTTCCATTTCTTTCAGCATGTCTAATGCGTTATCAAGCTCAGGGAAAGAATTGTCTGTAGTAAAAGTGGTTTCAAGCTGACACATCAGATTTAAAATATGTCTTCTCACAATCAGATCTTCTTCATTCAGAACGTGACCTTTTACCACTGGAATTTTACCTTCTTCTACCATCGTCTGATACTCTTCCACCGTTTTTACATTCTGGGCAAAAGCATACCATGAATCCGAAATAGCAGACATCCCAAGCCCTACCATCAGCTGGGTATTGCTTGAAGTGTATCCCATAAAGTTTCTGTGAAGTTTTTTATGGATCAGTGATTGGTATAAATCATCATGTTCCAAAGAGAAATGATCCATTCCTACCTCAATATATCCCAGATCCTGAAGTAATTTTTTACCGTCTTCATACAAACGGCGTTTTTCTTCTCCGCTTGGAAGGTCATTCTCATCAAAACCTCTCTGGCCTACTCCTTTTACCCATGGAACGTGTGCATAAGAATAGAATGCCAGTCTATCCGGTTTCAGCTCCATTGTTTTTCTAATGGTATTTTCCATTGCTTCCCAGGTCTGATGCGGAAGTCCGAAAACCAAGTCATGACTGATCCCTCTGTAGCCAATTTCTTTAGCCCATTCGGTTACGTTTTTCACATTCTCAAAAGGCTGAATCCTGTTGATGGCTTTTTGTACTTTAGGATCATAATCCTGAACTCCAAAACTTACTCTTCTGAAACCAAGGTCATATAAAGTCTGAAGATGTTCTTTCGTAGTGTTGTTCGGATGTCCTTCAAATGAGAATTCAGGGTGTTCTGCAATTTCTACTGTTGAAAAGATCCCTGTCAGTAATGTTCTCAGGTTTTCAGGAGAGAAAAATGTTGGAGTACCACCGCCTAAGTGTAATTCTTTTAGCTTTGGTTTTTCATTAAAAAGCTCCAGATAAAGTTTCCATTCCTTTAAAACACTTTCAAGGTAAGGAATTTCAACACTATGTTGTTTCGTAATACGTTTATGGCATGCACAGAATGTACACAATGCCTCGCAAAAAGGCAAATGGATATAAATAGAAATTCCCTCCTCTGCATTGCTTTCATGAAAAGACCTGATTACGCTCTCCTTCCAACTTTCCGGTGAAAATGTAGATTCATCCCAATAAGGAACCGTAGGATAAGAGGTGTAACGGGGGCCGGGAATATTATACTTATCTATTAAAGAATTCATTTTGAAAATAAAGTTTTATAAGATGGAAGTTTAACATCATTAAAATTCCATCCTACAAAATTAACCATTAGTTGTGAATTTTAGCTTATGAATTATATTAGGTCATAGTTTAGAATGAATCTAAATACCCTATTTAAACACATTAGAGGAATAATGATAAATTCTATCAGTGTCATTTATTTTTTTGATCCGGATTATGATATCAGTTAATAAAAAACTAACCTTACCCTTTTTTATATCCGATATTCAATAATTACTTTATTTTCATAATTAAAATTCTGTCTTTTCCTGCAAAGACTATTCTGTTATCATCAATCCATTGTCCTACATACAAACCTTTTTCATCTGAAATTTTCTTCCACGTTTTCCCGAAATCTGATGAATAACTGATGTGCTGGTCGCCTACCGCCATCACCTCCTTCCCTTTTGAACCTGGCTTAATTTTCACACAGGTCATATAACCCGCATTCTGTCCTGAAGCCTGAATTTGCCAGGTTTTCCCACCATCACGAGTAGTAGCAATATTATTAACGTTAGCATCCTGCTTGGTGTAGTCTCCTCCTACTGCAATTCCAAATTGATCATCATAAAAATCGATAGAATACATTCCTTGTGAAGATTCCCCTTGTATGAACGGAGTGTTAAATATTTCCAGTTTTTCATTCTTAAGATTCAGCTTTATAATTCTTGAAGCTTTTCCTCCCGTAGCAATCCAAAGATTTTTTTTCGTGGAAGAAATATTGGTATTACTTGCTGCAAAAGCGGCTTCCCCTTCATTCAGCTTTACATTATTTTTAAACATCCCCCATTTGCCATCTTTATAAACAGCTAACTTTAATAACAGGTCGCTGTCTGCATCACTGAAAGTATATGCCAGTTTATCATTCACAAAATGCAAAGCATCATAGAATGCCGTTTTTGCAGAATCTGTATAAACAATCTGTGATTTCAAATCTTTTTTGTCAATTTTGAAAAACCGGGCCGGGCTAACAATATTGATCGCATAAAATGAATTCTTATCCTGCGCCAGTGTTCTGAATTCAAGCTTGTCATCAGAAAGTTTAATTTGCTTTTGGTTTTTGCTATCCTTAAGATCCACAAACCCGAACTTAGATTCCGAACCGCTGTACCAGACTTTGTTATCATATAGCTCAAGAGCCCTGATGCTAATTTTATCATTCAGGATTACCTCGATATTTTCCACCTGCTGGGAAAATGCAGCTATTCCTACAGACAGGAATGCAATGGACAAAAACTTTTTCATATATTCTGTTATGAGTTATTTGCAACAAAAAAACCGCCGAAGCGGTTTGTATTATATTTCATCCTGATATTTCTCAGGGTTGTTAAGTTTACTGTTTCTTTTCCCATAAAGGAAATATACAATTCCACCCAATAATAACCAGCCTGCAGAAAGCTCTTTTGCATGATCGCTCAGGTTATAAATCAAATATAAATTGATGATCACTCCTAGTCCTACTACTATTTTATAAGCAGGAACTTTGAAAGGTCTTATCAAATTAGGTTCTTTTTTTCTCATTACCCAAACAGCGATACAAACCAGTGTAAATGCAAACAGGGTCCCGAAGCTCGTCATATCTGCCAATGTGGAAATTGGTGTAAATGCAGCAATAAATGCTACAATAACTCCCAATAAAATAATTCCTTTATAAGGTGTTTTTGTCTTTGGATGAAGCTCTCCAAAGAATCTAGGAATCAAGCCGTCTTTTGCCATTCCGATAAAAATTCTTGATTGTCCCATCATCATTACCATTACTACAGAAATTAATCCTACTGTAGCTGCAATGGTTACGATATTACTTGCCCAGTGTTTCCCGGCAATTTCAAATGCATACGCTACTGGCGCTTTTATAGCATCCGGATATTTCCCGTTTGGATTAAAGTCTGTATAATGCATCATCCCTGTTAATACAAGAGATACACAGATATATAAAGCTGTACAGATTAACAATGAAGCAATGATGGCAAATGGTACATCTTTCTTAGGGTTGATGGCTTCCCCTGCCTGGGTAGAAACAGCATCAAAACCAATATAAGCGAAGAAAATAGCTGCAGCACCTGAAATAATACCTTTAATTCCATATGCAGAAACCAGATCGCCTTCAGAGTTTTTGATCGGAACCTGATCCGGGATAAAAGGATTCCAGTTTTTCACGCCATCCGCAGCGCTGTATAGTTCAGGATTTGAAAAAATAATATAAGCTCCTGCAATGACCACGAAGATAACCGCTGAAGTTTTTAACAATACAATCAGGTTATTAGCTCCTGCAGCTTCTTTAGTTCCTTTTACCAATAAGGCTGTAATTAAAAGAACAAGAACAAATGCAGGCAGGTTCATTGAAAAACCGCTTCCTGTATAACTTGCAGGATCAGAAGTAAGATACGCGGGTAAATGAACACCAAAGATTTTCAAAAATTTGGTAAAATACCCGGACCAGCTCACAGAAACTGCCATACTGGCCATGGCATACTCCAAAATGAGACACCAACCCATTGCCCAGGCAAAAATTTCTCCTACCGTTCCATAGGCATAGGCATAAGCAGATCCTTCAACAGGAATAATGGAGGCGAACTCCGCATAACATAATGCTGCAAAAACGCAGGCAATTCCTGCTATAATAAAAGATATTGCAAGTGCTGGTCCTGCATGATAATAGGCTCCTGTTCCTGTAAGAACAAAGATTCCACCTCCAATGATAGCACCTACTCCTATTGCTGTTAAACTCCATTTTCCAAGGACTTTCTTCAGCTCACTTTTCTTCATATCTGCCTCATAGGCACTTAGTGGCTTTTTAACCCAAATTTTCGACATGTTTTTTTATTTATTTAAGGATTCACGAAAATATAAAAAATTTAGGAACTCTCACGTTTATCGTTAAACTTTCGTCATTTATTTTACATTAAAGCTTTTAAAAACACAAACAACGCATTATATAATCCATTTTAAAAAGTCCTTTTTTTTGCTTATTTTTGATCGCATGAATTTATATGATCTTTTTGTAAAACCTTATGAAAGCTACGATTCTTTGCAAATTATGCTTGAAGCAGCGGGTGCAATTTTCGGAACTTTGAGCGTATATTTTTCCATTAAGAAAAATATATGGGTGTACCCTACCGGCATTATTTCAACCCTGATTTATGTATATATTCTTTTCAACTTCGGGCTACTGGGAGATTGTCTCATCAATGTATACTATACGATAATGAGTGTCTACGGCTGGATTTTATGGGCAAAAAATGCTGAAGATCATATACACGTAGATGTTACCTGGGCTACTAAAAAAGAGTGGATCTATGCTGTCATTCTTTTTATTTTGAGCCTGGGGCTTGTTACTCTTATTTATTATTATAAACCTTATATTGACAATCATTTTTCAATGGAAGGCACCAACCTCGGATTATATCATTTGGATTGGGCCAATTGGATGGATGTTTTCACCACTTCAATATTTTTAGTAGGAATGTGGTTTATGGCCAAACAGCGCATTGACAACTGGATTTTCTGGATTATCGGAGATTTTATTTGCATGCCTATGATGATTTTTAAGGGTCTTGGCATCACTTCGGTTCAATATTTGGTATTTACTATAATGGCTATCTTAGGATACCTTAATTGGAAAAAAAGTTTTAAAGAAAAAAAAGTACAATAAAGTTATGAAAAATTTATTAAAAATAGCAGTTAGTATCTTTGCTATAAGCACCTTAACCTCTTGTCTTGCCTATACAGACGGTTATGGCAGTAATGGTTATGGCTATGGTGATCCATATTATAATAACGGATATTACTATGCTCCTTCCGGATATTATGGTAGCGGAGGATATTATGGTAATGACGGCTATTATTATAGAAACAACATTAATTACTACTATGATAATGGTATCCCCTACTATTATGATACCTATAACAACTCCAGAAGAAAAGTATATGTAGAAAGAAGAAATACAGTTACTTCACAAAGACCTAATAATGGCTTCCGCAATAACAGCAATAATGGTTATAACAACGGAAACTATAACAGAAACTCCAATAATAACAGCAGTGGAGGATTCAGAAATTCAAACAGTGGCTATCAGAACAACCAGGGAAATCAAAGTAGTGGTGGATTCAGAAACCAAAGCAATAGTTTCGAAAATAGAGGTTCCAACTCTGGTTCAGGAGGCTTTAGAAGTTCTGGAAGCACTAGCAGCAGACCAGAAACGTCCAATAGTGGATTTAACAGTGGCGGTTTCAGAAACAGTTCAGGCAGCAGCCAAAACTCAGGTTCTGCTTCAAGCTCAAGCAGACAGCAAAACAGCAGCAGCGGCGGCTTTAGATAAACTAATTATAAATAACGATTATAAATAAGGAAACGAACAGTTAACACTGTTCGTTTTTATTTTAAATATACTAATTTTGTTTCTTTATTTAGACAAAAAACAATATGGAATTTTATAAATATCAGGGAACAGGAAATGATTTTGTAATGATAGACAATCGTTCCGGAGAATGGGATGATCTTTCAATTGAAAATATACAAAAGCTTTGTCACCGCCGTTTCGGAATTGGTGCAGATGGATTAATCAAAATAAATAACGCAGAAGGTTATGACTTTGAAGTTGATTACTATAACTCCGACGGGTCAAAAAGCTTCTGTGGAAATGGAGCCCGTTGTTCGGTTGCTTTCGCTTTTTTTCTTGACATTTTTGAAGATACCTGCAAATTCATCGCGATTGATGGAGAACATATTGCCGAAATTCACAATGGAATTGTAAAATTAAAAATGTCTGATGTAAACATCATTTCCAACGATGGAAAAGACCATGTGATGGATACCGGTTCTCCACATTATGTAAAATATGTTGAAGAATTAGTGAATTATAATGTTTTTGCAGAAGGAAATGGGATCAGAAATTCGGAAAATTATAAAGAAAAAGGGATTAATGTCAACTTTGTAGAAAAAATTTCAGACAATGAAATTTTTGTAAGAACCTATGAACGAGGCGTTGAGGACGAAACTTACAGCTGCGGAACAGGAGTTACAGCTTCTGCTTTAACTTTTTTGCAAAAAGACAATCTAACTTCCGTAAAAGTTAAAACTTTAGGAGGGAATCTTAAGGTATATGCTGAAAAAAGCGGCGATTCTTTCCGTAACATTTGGCTGGAAGGTCCTGCAAAGCAAGTTTTTAAAGGCAAAGTAGATATTCTTTAAAAATCAGAAACTTTTAATCAATACTATTAGGAATGAAAAAAGCGATTCTCATTATCATTCTGCTTGTTTTTGTAGTAGCAGGATTTTTTGGATTGAGATTTTATAATAAATATTTTGGAAACAACGTAGAAAAGGATGGTTATGTTCTGATCCCTCATAAGGCAAATTTTAATCAGATTCTCGATTCTATTGCTCCATACATTAAAGACCGTGCTTCTTTTGAAGCGGTGGCCAAAGATAAAGGTCTTGCTGCCAATTTTAAAGCAGGACGGTATCATATCCAAAGCGGGAAAGGAAATACAGACCTTGTTAATATGATTAAAGCAGGTAACCAGACAGCAAATTCATTCAGAATCGGAGATTTTGGAGATATGTACCAGATGATTGGAAAAGTTACCAAAAAAACAGAACTGGACTCTCTTCATTTTGTGAATGATCTGAACGTTGTGGCACAGGAAAAAGGATATAAAGACATTGAAGATTTAAAGAAATATTTTTTCATTGATACTTATAATTTTTTCTGGACAGTAAGCCCAAAGGAGTTTTTTGCAAAATTTGAAGATCAGTACAATGAGTTCTGGACGAGTGAAAGAAAAAATAAAGAGCAGCAATCGGGGCTTTCAAGAGAACAGATTTATGCTCTTGCCTCTATTGTATACAAAGAATCGGGAGGAAAGAAAGATGAAATGAAAACGATTGCCGGTTTATATTTAAACCGCTACAGAAAAGGAATGAAACTTCAGTCTGATCCTACCGTAATCTATGCAATTAATAAGCAGACAAATTTTAAAGAACCCATCAAAAGGGTTTTATATAAGCATCTTTCTACTCCATCCCCATACAATACCTACGCCAATGCGGGAATTCCTCCGGGACCAATTTGTGTAGTGGATAAGAACTCTGTGGATGCTGTGTTAAATGCAGAAAACAATAATTATATATTTATGTGTGCTGATCCTGCAAGATTTGGATATCATAAGTTTACGGCAAGTGCGGAAGAACATGCTGTAAATGCAAAAGCTTATCAGGACTGGCTTAACTCTAAAAATATAAAATAAGCTTTTAGCGGACACCAGAATTTTATAGATTAAAAAACAATAATTAAATCATAATATTTTGATAATCAAGTAAATGTTGAATTTCAAAATGTTAGGGGTTATCCTTTCACGATTTTATACAAAAAAATAACCTATGAAGAATAAGACAGAAATTGTCAATATTTTCACCAGAAAAACACTAGGACTTACGTTAGTACTTTCGGCGGCGGCTATGGCTTTTGCCCAGGAGAAAGCTGATGTTTCAGGAATCATTGTCAACAAGAAGAACCAGCCTGTACCTTATGCCTCAGTAACCTTTAGCAACAAAGCCAATAAATCATTAAGCGATGCTGTTTTGACGGATGAAAAGGGTCAGTATAAGTTACAACTTACTCCCGGAAGCTATGATATCACTGTAGAAGCTATTGATTACAAGAAAAGTGTCATCAACAAAAATATTACCGGAGCCGGAAATATTGGAGCATTATCCATTGAAGCTGAAGCAGCCTCTACATTAGATGGAAAAACACAAGAACTACAAGGTGTTGTTATCACTGCTTCTGCTGCAAAACCTTATAAAGTAGAACTGGATAAAAAGACCTACGACCCATCTCAGGATATTGTGAGCAAAGGGGGAAGTCTTCAGGATGTTTTAACCAACGTTCCTTCAGTTACTGTAGATACAGACGGAACTGTTTCTATGAGAGGAAGCTCTAATGTAAAATTTCTGATTAACGGTAAGCCCTCTTCCCTACTGGGGATTGATGATGGTGCTAATGCTTTGCAAAGTATTCCTGCGGACCAGATCGAAAGAATTGAAGTTATCACCAATCCTTCTTCAAAATTTGAAGCAAGCGGAACTTCCGGTATTTTAAATATTATCCTTAAAAAGAGCAAAAAAGTAGGATTTAACGGGAGCGTAGTTGGAACTTTAGGATATTATCCAAAAACTTCTCTTAATGCCAATTTAAGCTGGAGAAAAAACAACTGGACATGGTTTGTAAACGGTGGCGGCGGTTACACAGAAAACAGAACAAAAAACAACTCGGAAACGACCTACCATAATATTGAATTTCCCGAAATATCTTCTAATGTAATACCTAATGATGTGCCTGTACATCAACTTCAAAACTCTGTCAACAAAACTTATAATAAAAACTATAATGTAAGTGCAGGTTTTGTTTATGATCTTTCGGAGAAAACATCCATTAACCTAACCGGATTGGTAAGAACCTTTGAAGGAGACGGGAATGAACTTGTTAATACCTATGATACCTTATACAGGTTTTTCAGAGATTCGTCAGATCTAAGTACTACAGCAGGAAAATGGAGCTTACTAAATCCTTATGGGCTTAGAGATTCGAAAAGTGTATTCAATAATCTTGCATTCCAGGGAGATGTAGGATTGGATCATAAATTTGATGATAAAGGACAGAACTTATCTTTATCATTAAGCTTACAAAGAAACAGAAGCAACAACAATGCTGATATCCTTGAAACGTACGACCTTCGTCCTGATGTACAAGATATTACCAGAAGACATTCTGTAAGCAAGACTATTATTGGGAAAGCGGATTATGAGTTGCCAATAGGTGAACAATCTAAACTTGAAGCCGGATACAGATTAGACGTTAACCATAATACTTATGATAATTTTGTAAGCAGTACATCTGATAACCCTTTCATCCCGGATTATAATAACAATACAGACTATAAAGAGATGTTCAATGCATTCTATTTACAGTTTAAAAGTAAGATCGGAAACTTTGGCTATCAGGTAGGATTAAGAGATGAAATCTCTAATGTTAAAATTAATTATATCAGCCAGAATCCTAAAGCCCCTCCATTAGATAGGACCAAAAATTACAATAATCTATTCCCAAGTGTGTTCTTAAGTTATGATATTGCGAAAAACAATCAGATCTTAGTTAACTATTCCCGCAGGATAGACAGGCCAAGATCATTCTTTATGGTTCCTTTTCCCAACTATAGTAACAGCCAGAATATTTTTGAGGGAAATATTAATTTAAATCCATCTTACGTAGATTCTTATGAAGTAGGTTATAATCTTACAAAGAAGAAGTTTACCATTAACCCTACTTTATATTACAGACATGCTACAGATGACACTAAAATGCTGGTCTACAGGCCGGATGAAAGAAAGACTGTTTTCTATACCAAGCCTGATAATTTAGGTAATGATGACCGTTTTGGTTTGGATCTGAACTTCACTTATGATCCTTTTGCATGGTTCAAAATTATGGGTAGTGCAGATATCTTCAGATACAAAACAACCGGAATCACTTCTTATGCAACCATAGATAAAGATGGATTGAACCAGACAAGAACATTAAACTTTACAGGAAGTGGCTTTTCAACCAGATTACGTCTTAATACAACGTTCAGGCTTGACAAGACATTGAGTGTACAATTACAAGGATTCTACAGAGGAGGTCAAAAAACAGTAAGTCAGGATAGAAAAGACATGTATGCTATAAACTTTGGGGCATCTAAAACAATCTGGAAAGGAGACGGAACCATTGCGTTCAACATTCAGGATATCTTCAACACAAGAGCTATGGAAAGCATTAGTTACAGCAACGACAATACCCGCAGCAGCTATATGCAATGGCAGCCAAGACAGTTTTCTATCTCTTTAACCTACAGATTCAAACAGGGTGAGAAAATAGAACAACCTAAAAGGAAAAAAGATATTAATTCTAATACAACCGGTGACGACCAGCAAGGTCCGATGTAATATAATAAAAACCCCGAAATTTAAATTTCGGGGTTTTGTTATTTTTATTTTACTGATTCTGCTCTTTCTACTTTTTCTTTTTCAGCTTCGTAGATTCTTTTTCTTAAATCGCTGGTGGAAAACCTGTGATCTCTTTTGTTATAAAAGATCTCAATTCCTTTTTCCTCACAGTATTTTTTTCCTGTAAAATCTTTATCCATATAATCGTCACCAATGATTCTTACATCAATAACAAAGGATTTTAAAATATCCAGTAAATCTTCTTCTGTATAGTAAGGAACAATTTCATCCACAGCATTCACTGCTTTTAATTGAATATAACGTTCTACAATGGTTTGGCTTGGCCTGTTTTTGTTAGGACGGTCATGCGATGGATCAATCTGTAGCCCAACAATCAGATAATCACATACGGTTTTAGCTTCTTCAAGCATTTTGATGTGCCCTGCGTGTAATAAGTCAAATGAGGAAAATGTAATACCTATTCTTTGTGTCTTCATATTAATGTTAAAATTAAAATTTCGCTGAAATAAATGTTCTTTTAAATGGATAAAAGACCGGTGATTCAGGAAAGATGTTTTGTAATTGTTGTTTATAATCGTTTTTAAATTTTTCTTTCATTTCATCAGGAAGCATTTCTATATAAGGAAGCATAGCTGTTCCGGAAGCCCAGACAAATACTGCACTGGCATCTTCAAGAACATGAGGGAAAACTTTCTCATATACGGTAATTTCTATTCCTTTATTTTCAAATAATATCCGGGCATAGTCTTCAATTGTTAAAACGGTATACTCTCTGGCCCATCCATTATAAGCATTCTTATAAGGTTCTGTATCTGCAATTTTTCTGAGAAGCTGGTGCACCACATATTCGTGATTGGAGGGAATTTGTACTGCCAATTGCCCGCCTTTTTTAATTTTACTGATGATCCTTGGAAAAAGCTCTTTATGATTACTGCACCATTGGATTGCTGCATTGGAAATAATCAGGTCATAAGTATCTCCCAAATGAAGCTGCTCTTCAATGCTTCTTTTTTCAAAAGTCAACCGGCTTGTTTTGAACTGAGCTGCTTTTTCAAGCATTTCTTCAGAAGAATCAATTCCTAAAACCTTTGAATCTTCTAAATAATCCAGCAGTTTTGAGGTAAGTTCTCCCGTTCCACATCCCAGATCTATAACGGATATTCCCGTTCTTGATTCTACAAGTTTTAACAAATCAAAAAAAGGCGCTGAGCGTTCTTCTTTAAACTGGTCATATACTTCAGGATTCCAGGCCATGGTGATTGTATTTTATGAGTTTAGTTTCTCGAATTGATATATTTCTGCCATTCCCAAACGGTCTTTAAAGACTCTTCAAGGGAGGTTTCAGACTTCCAGCCGAGTTCTCTTTCTGCTTTTGAAGGATCAGCATATGCAATCGTGATATCTCCTTCTCTTCTGTCACAGATCTGATAAGAAACCTCTACATTATTGGCTTTTTCAAATGCTTTCACCACTTCCAGAACAGAAGATCCCTTTCCTGTTCCCAGGTTATAGGTATCAATTACTGTTTCTCCGGATTGGTCTCCCATCAGTTTTTTCAATGCTGCAACGTGTGCTTTAGCCAGGTCAACAACATAAATATAATCACGAACTGCTGTTCCGTCTTCTGTAGGATAATCGTTACCCCAAATGCTCAGCTTCTCCCGAATTCCTGCAGCAGTCTGCATTACATAAGGAACAAGATTATTAGGAATGCCTATAGGCAGCTCTCCAAGCTTTGCAGACGGATGCGCTCCAATCGGATTAAAATATCTTAATAATGATATTTTACGGTTATATGCCTTAGCAAAATCAATCAGAATCTCCTCTCCCATTTGTTTGGTTTTCCCATAAACGCTTTCAGGCATTTTTAATGGTGTATTTTCATCAATAGGCATTACATCAGCTTGTCCGTAAACAGTACATGATGAACTGAAAATAAAGTTTGAGATTCCTCTTTCTTTAAACTCCTGCAGAATATTAATAAGAGAAAACATATTATTTTCATAATAATCTATAGGTTTTACCTGACTCTCTCCTACTGCCTTAAAAGCCGCAAAATTAATACAGCCATCAATCTGATGGGCATCAAAAACCTGGTTAAGAAGTTCTTTACGCTTCAGATCAAAAGGATAAAAAACCGGCTTTTTACCTGTAATTTCCTCAATATTATTTAAAATAAACCTCTCCGAATTGGACAGATCGTCTACAATAACAACTTCAAAGTCATTATTGAGTAGTTCTACAACCGTGTGAGAACCAATATATCCAAGTCCTCCTGTAACAAGTATTGCCATTTTTTAATCTTCGTGTTTTCCTATATTTTCTATCTCATTAATTTCTTTATACTCTTTCACTTTAAATACATTTACAACAATTAAAATTAATATGAATAAAATTAAAAATTTTAAGCTAAACTGTCTGAGAACATCATACCCGTTTAAAAAGCCTAATAATAAAGGATATCCTAAAATGATTATGCTTAATAACAGACTAAGATTTAAAAACAAAACAGCTTTATCATACTTTTCGATCAAATTAATAAATGTAAATGAATTAATAACAAGCGAAGTAACAATAAATAATGTTCTAAATATGCTGAAATTATTAAATAATTCTAAAACTGAAAATGCTGATATTATAAGAAACAATAGACCGGTTATTACAGCTAAGTAATAAACCAGCCTATATTTAAATATCTTTCTTTTCATTACCCCATAAACTCAAGCACAGCATCCGTAATATACTTCAACTGTTCTTCGTCTAATTCTGTATGCATCGGTAAAGAAATTACCTGATCCAAAAGCTTATCTGTATTCACAAAATCAGCTGCGTTGCTTTCCTGGAAATATGCTTTTTGCTTTCTTAATGCTACCGGATAATAGATCATTGCAGGAATTTCCTTTTCTGTAAGGAATTTCTGAAGTTCATTACGTTTTCCGTTCAGGATTCTTAAAGTATATTGGTGGAATACGTGGGTAGAAGTTTCTGATCTTTTTGGAGTTAAAATATTTTCATGACCTGCAAATGCCTCGTCATAATAATCAGCGGCTTTTCTTCTTGCTTCGTTGTATGAGTCCAGATGTGGCAATTTCTTTCTTAAAACTGCTGCCTGAATGCTATCCAGACGGGAATTTACTCCCACCTCATCATGGTAATATCTTTCATACATTCCATGATTTACAATTCCTCTTAAACGGTGTGCCAGGTCATCATTATTGGTAAAAATAGCACCTCCGTCTCCGTAACATCCAAGATTTTTGGAAGGGAAGAAAGAAGTAGTACCTACAGTTGCCATTGTTCCGGCAAATTTTGAGGTCCCGTCAGAGAATGTATATTCTGCACCAATCGCTTGTGCATTGTCTTCAATTACGTATAAATTGTGCTCTTCAGCAATTTTCAGGATCTCTTCCATATTCGCACACTGTCCGAATAAATGCACAGGAATAATCGCCTTTGTTTTTGGTGTAATTGCCTTTTTAAGAGCCTCTGTTGAAATCGTAAATGTATCATAGTCAACATCTACTAAAACAGATTTTAATTTAAGCAGATGAATCACTTCCACTGTTGCAGCAAAAGTAAAATCTGCAGTGATAATTTCGTCTCCCTCCTTCAGATCCAGCGCCATAAGAGCAATCTGTAATGCATCAGTTCCATTAGCACATGGAATAACATGTTTTACGTCTAAATAAGACTCCAATTCATTCTGGAAAGACTTTACTTCAGGACCGTTGATAAAAGCCGCGGAATCCATTACATTTAAAACTGCATTGTCTACATCATTCTTTATTTTGTAATACTGACTTTGCAAGTCAACCATCTGAATTTTTTTCATAAATAAATTATTTCTGTAAAAATAAGGATTTTAAAATCCTATCAAAAATTTTATTGATTTTGTTTTTATCTTTATACAAAAATTTATATGAAAAAAATTTTACTGTTTTGTTTCCTAGCGGGTTACTCCTGCACCTCGGCACAAACTCAGCTCGTTTTTGTGTTTTTTAAGGATAAACCCAACAAAGCCGCATTTTTTGCCAATCCTCTTTCTGAGCTTAGCCAAAAATCACTTGACAGACGAACTACATTAGGCATACCACTTAATGATCAGGATGCTCCTATAGAGCAGTCTTATATACAAAACCTTCAAAATCTGGGATTTACCGTTACCGATTATTCCAAATGGCTTAATGGTGCTGCAGTGAATGCAACACCTGATCAAATTACTCTTTTACAAACACAATCTTTTGTTTTTTCTGTGGAAAGCTTTGCACGCAACGGAACCCCGACCATACAGCCAGCACCTGTTAATAAATGGAAAATACCAACAAGTACACAAAAAGTCCTTACCACTTTTGAATATGGCTCTGGTACAGCCCAGATAGATCAGAGTAATATAAGACCTCTTCACCTGGCTGGCTATACAGGAACCGGAGTTTCTATCGCAGTTATTGACACAGGCTTTCCTACTGTAAATACCGGAGATGCTTTTCTAAGATTAAGAAACAATAACAAAATAAAAGGTGGCTATGACTTTGTTAGCAAATCCACCGACATTTACAATCCTTCCCTGAACATACATGGTACAACCGTATTAGGTGTTATGGGAGGCTATCTGGAAAATGTATTTGTGGGTTCAGCCCCAGATGCTGATTTCTATCTGTACCGCAGTGAAAACACAACCGCTGAAATTCCGGAAGAGCAGCTCTATTGGATTGAAGCAGCGGAAGAAGCAGACAGAAAAGGTGTAGACATCATTACCACATCGCTTGGATATAATGTTTTTGATAATCCACAATACAGCTATACCTATGCTGATATGAACGGAAGTACTTCTTTCATTGCAAGAGGGGCAGGAATTGCTGCAGAAAAAGGAATTTTTGTGCTTGCCGCAGCAGGTAATTCCGGAAATAGTTCATGGCATTACCTGCTTACCCCGGCAGATAATGCCAAAGTGTTTACGATTGGTGGGGTAGATTCTTCAGGTAATTCGTCTGCTTTTTCATCCTACGGCCCTAATTCACTTGGAATTATTAAACCAGATGGAAGCACAAGGGGAACTGCTACAGCAACAGTTTTGGGAAATACAACTTATTCTACTAACGGAACCTCACTTGCAACGCCTATTGCAGCTGGCGGTGTTGCCTGCCTTATTCAGGCTTTTCCTTCCATGAACAGGGATCAGCTCAAAACAAAATTAAGACAAACAGCTTCCCTTTATCCTAACCACACGGATCAGATGGGATATGGTATCCTTAATTTCGGAAGCTTATACAACAGTGTACTCAATACTTCTGAAATTGTTAAAAAAGAGAAATTTGCACTGTTCCCCAACCCTGTTAAAAACATCCTGAATATTGCTTCAGAAAATGAGATTAACACACTGGAAATTTATGATAATCTGGGAAGACTGATAAGAAAGGCGGATAAGCAGAAGTCTGTAAAGGTTGATGATTTTGCAAAAGGAATTTATTATCTTAAAGTAACCTCAAAAGATAAGATTTACTATGAAAAGTTCATTAAAGAATAAATAAATAAATAAATCGGCAGCCTCATCTGAGGCTGCCGATTTATTTAAATTATTATTTTTTATTGTTTTAGGCTGAGTTTCTGCTCGCGTTAATATTTCCAAATAAGGATCTTGTCACCAGTTTTTCATAGGCTTCTTTATTCCCTTCTCCTTTCTGAATTTTCATCAATGCATACTGCTGAATACTTAACAATGGAAGAACAATCTTTTCACGGATCTTTACTGATTTTCTGGAGAGCGGATCTTCTTCCTGAAGCATTTTGAAACCGGTAAGTTCCAGCATAATGTCTCTTGAAAGTTCATATTCATGGAAAAGGATATTCCAGAAGGCTCCAAACTTAGGATTATTTTTAATATAATAAGTCAGTGGAAAGTAAGACTTGTTCATACTCATCATAGAGTTCAATACCAGCGTTTTAAAGAAGTCTGATCCTTTATACAACTCTCTGACTTCTTCAAACCTTTCCTGCTCCTTCATCTGCTGCATCGCATATCCAAAACCGAAAAATCCGGGAACATTCTGCTTCAGTTGAGACCAGGACCCTACAAATGGAATGGCTCTTAAATCTTCAAACTTCAGCTCACTTCCGTTACCTCTTTTAGACGGGCGGCTTCCAATATTGGTCTTTCCGTAATATTCCAGCGTACTCATTTCCTGCAGATAAGGTACAAACATTGGATGTGCCTTCAGGTCTGAGTATTTCTGATAACTGATATCCGCCAGTTCAATGATCAGAGCTCTTTCTTTTTCCGTAAGCTCTTTTTTAGCGTTTTTGAATACATCATTTTCTACTCCGGCTGTTAAAAGCTGTTCAAAATTGTATTTAGCCTGTTCTTTATTTCCGAAAATACTGGTAATGGTCTGTCCCTGGATAGTAAGCTCAATTTTATTATTGGCAATTGTTTTTCCCTGCGAAGCATAGAAATCGTGGGTTTTTCCGCCACCTCTTGCAGGAGGCCCGCCTCTGCCATCAAAGAACACAACTTTGATATTATTCTGTTCTGAAAGTTTTGTAAGAACTTCTTTAGCCTTATAAATTTCCCAGTTTGCTTTTAAATAACCACCATCCTTGGTTCCATCAGAGAAACCTAGCATAATAGTCTGTTGGTTTCCTCTTCTTTCAAGATGCTTTTTATAAACAGGGTTCTGATACAGCTCATTCATCACATGCTCAGCATTATTAAGCCCTTCCATGGTTTCAAAAAGAGGGACAATATCCATATTAATGTCTTCATCCTGATATCCACAGACTTTGAAGAAGGCATAAACATTCATTACATCTTTCACCGCATCAGAATTGGAAATAATATAACGGTTCATTCCTCTTGATCCATTTAAATTCTGAATTTCTGAAACCTGGGATACCGTTAATAATGTGTCTTTTACAATATCTTCAAAATCATTCGCATTTACAGGACTTGAAACCTGAATCAGCTTATTGAATTTCTGTTCATGATCTGCTTCTACATCACCATAAACTTTTGCAAAAACCTCATCAATAACTTTCTGGTGAATCCTGCTATCCTGACGGATATCCAGCGTTGCAAAATGAGTCCCGAAGATTTTTACACGATCCCTGAAATTCTCCAAAAGATCTAAAAATAAGGAGTTATGCTCATGAATTAATATTTTTTCAGCTTCATCTGTTTTCTTTAAAATTGCTTCTGCTGTAATAGCTTTACCATCGAAAATAGCAGCGTATAATTCATCACTCAAGGCTGTCAGCACCTCAGAAACGCCCCTGAAACTTAATCTTCTTCTGATGAATTTTAAATGGCTGTAATAAGATTTCAGAATGGCTGAACGAAGTTCTTCTGCTACTCTTTTGGTGACCTCAGCTGTTACAAAAGGGTTGCCGTCACGGTCCCCTCCAGGCCAGAATCCAAGCTGGATAATATCTTCGTGCAGATGGAAATGTCCGTTTCCAAAAGTCTTTTTAATCTTGGTAAACAACTCACCAATGGTATCGTAATACACATATCTCAGATAGGAAATAATACTCAACGCCTCATCAATAGGAGTTGGTTTTTCTTTATTAACAAAAGGGGTCTTTCCCAGTTGCTGCAAAAGCATATCGATCTGCGTAACGGAATCACTGGTAATAGCTCCTCTCAGATCCTGAATAATTCTCTGTACCGAACTTGGATAAAACTGAGTTGGGTGTGCGGTAAATACTACTTTCACACTGAAGTCTTTTAGTTTTTCCCTTACTTTTTCAATTTTATGATCCTGAAAAGAACGTTCAAAAAGATTGGTGACGGTTCCGGCATCACTTTCGGAATGCAGGTTCGGAAATGCAGCATCTTCAATACTGTCGAATAAAACCACCTGTCTTTCTATATATTGAATGATCTTGAAAAGCAGTTCAAGTTTCTGCTCTTCAGTCTGAAGATCGGTATGATTCTTAAAAAATTCTTCGACGATATTTTCAGGTGTTTTTCCTGCTTCATAACCGGTTCTGCTTTCCTCATAAAGAAATGGCAGCAGCATTCCGATATTCGTCATTTTATCATAGGGCAGGCTCATAAATAATGAATTATAGATCTGGAATTTATTCTCCACGATCTGCCTGAATTTTTCTGCGCGTTGGTCGTGTCTCATAGTAACAAATGTAAGCGATTTTGGAATTAGTTGGGTTGACAAATGACAAAAAATAAAAAGTTTATTGTAAACTGAAAATTAAAAATAATGAGGTCAATTACATACTCTTTTAACATAAAAAGTTAGGCGTTTCATACATCATTCATATTGACATTCTCAATTAAACATTTCGTAACTTTGTTCTTTGGTTTCTCTTGAATAAGAGATTACATTAAATTTTCAAATATGGGCTACATCAGAGAATATTACGAACAAATTGTCAAGCTGCAGGAATCTGAGTGGGAGTTTATCGCCGGATATTTCCGAAAAAAAGTGTATGCTAAAAACGAAATCATTACCCAACAGGGCGATACCGAAAATTTTCTATCTTTTATCGAATCCGGACTGGTAAGGTTTTATATTCCTGATGATGAATACGGCTACACCTTCAGTTTTAGTTTTGAAAAGGAATTTACCTGTGCTTACGATTCTTTTCTTACCCAAACCCCTTCTGAATATGAGATGCAGGCATTAACAGAAACTGTGGTATGGCAAATTTCTTACAATGATCTCCAGAAAATTTACAGTCAAACAAATGTAGGAAATCATTTAGGGCGCTTTGCATCAGAAAAACTTTTCCTGTCTAAAAGTAAAAGAGAGCTTTCTTTATTGAAACTTACTGCCAAAGAACGGTATTTAAAATTGTTTACTGAGCAGCCAGAATTGATACGGCGTGTTCCTCTGAAATATATTGCTTCTTATATCGGAATTACCCCACAGGCTTTAAGCAGAATACGCAGACAGATTAATTAACATAGGTTCATTGGATATCTCTCCTCTTCTGCTGAACTTTGCAGGAAAATATTTCAATGAATTTACCGATTGTTGCTTATGGGAACCGCATTTTAAAACAAAAATGCATACCAATTAACGAAAACACCCAGGAAATACAGGATCTTATTGCCAATATGTGGGAAACCATGGAAAATTCCAACGGTTGCGGCCTTGCTTCTCCCCAAATTAATAAGTCCTTACAACTATTTATTGTTGACAGTCAAATTACTTTTGAAAATCTTGATACAGAAGATCAGCTTCTCTATTTTGAAAGGAATGATAAAGGAATTAAAGAAACTTTTATGAATGCTAAGATCATTGATCCTTCTGAGGAAAGATGGGAAGATTATGAAGGATGCTTGAGTATTCCCGGACTGTCTCAAAAGGTAGAAAGGCCTTGGGGAATTACCATTGAATATCTCGATCAGAATTTCATCAAACAGATTAAAAGCTTTGCAGGATTAACAGCAAGAATTATTCAACATGAATATGACCATACACAAGGAGTTTTATATATCGATCATTTGAAGCCACTTACCAAAAAAATGATAGAATCAAAACTGAAGAAAATTGTCAATGGAAACATTAAGGCTGGATATCCTATGAAGTTTTTATAATATCTCCGGAACATTAAGAAGCATAAGTAATTTTTGTAAATTTGTCCCGAAAACACCTTTCTTTATGAAAATTATCATCACGCTTTCCCTGATCCTTTCCAGTCTGCTTCCTGCACAGATCAAGGTTCCGGATGATTATAAAAAGATTCCGGATATTCTGGATACTACTGAATATCTTTATCCTTTCGTGATTCCCAGTAAAGAATATGCTTACTGGAGAGTACTGACCAATGATCCTGATCCTGATAAAGCCGTGATATATGAAAGTCAGGCTCCCCTTTTTATGACGATTAATGAGCCGGTTCCGGAAAAAGGATTTTTTCAGAAATGTATTGGGAATAATTGCTTTTCCTATATTCTCGCATGTAAAAGTGAAAGACCTGTTTATTTTTCCAATGAACAGCAATTAAGGGATTTTATAGGAACGGTTGATAATCTTCCTGAAGCTATTTTACTGGCCAAAACATATGGCTACTCTATCGATACGCAAAATCGTTTTACGGGTTCTTATAAAATTGAAGATCATTCTATTTCCTTGTATGCTTTACAATCTAAAGGCTGTCCTGTAACTAAGGAATCTTTTCTAATTAAGATCAATAGAAAGACAGGAAAACTGGAAGCTAAGAGTAATGGTATTTATTCAAAAAGTGGGGATTGCTCTACTTTCTAACCTGTTAAGCACAAAGACATCAGCATCTCACATCACATTTTAAGCTGCAAAAGACTGGTATTTTTTAGCTTGTAAAAAGAAACTAAGGAACAAAACTTCTTACAATATTTCTGAATATGTTGGACCCCCATAGGAAATACTCAACATATCTTTTGCCGTTATTTCATATTTTTAATAGCTTTCATGAAATTCAGTGATAGCAATTTTAAACTTTCATTAACTTAATTTTCCTTTTTCATTCCGTAAATTTGGGTAAAATAAATTTAAGACAATGCTTAATT
>NZ_MAYF01000305.1 GCF_001684955.1 Chryseobacterium contaminans
CAATTATTTTGAAAAAAATAGTTTTCTTATCAGTGAAAAATTTGAATACTCTAAGTTGAACCCTTCAGAAGCAACTTATAAAGACTTTAGTTTTAAAAATATTATTTTCTGTGAAGGGATAGGAGTAAAAGATAACCCTTACTTTTCAGATATTACAGTGAATCCAAATAAAGGTCACCACATAAAAGTGGAGCTTTCACAACCTATTCCCGAAAATGTGACCATTAAAAAGAAGCATTTTCTTTTTCCAATATCTAATGGGCTTTATTTCTATGGTGGAACTTATGACCGTGAGCAGCTTCATCACCATATTGATGAATCGGCAGTTAATCAACTAATCAATGGGCTTTCAGAATTTTATCCTTATGATTTTGAAGTAAAAGAAGTCAATTTTGGTTTCAGGCCTACCGTAAAAGATAGAAGACCAATTATTGGAAGACATGAAATTCATCATCATTTATATGTATTCAATGGTCTAGGAGCAAGAGGAATTCTGAACGGATGCTACTTTGCACGAGATTTGTTCCGTTTTATTGAGGAAGATATTCCATTGCATGAAGAAGTTTCACTCAATAGATTTAAATGATTTCATGAGGTATAATCTAAGACTAACAATTTATGAATGAAAATTTATTAGGGATCATTGCAGGAGTGCTTACTTCTATATCTATGATTCCGCAGCTTGTAAAAGTAATCCGGGAGAAAAACGTAGAAGATATTTCTCTGTTAATGCTCTTGGTGCTCATTTCTGGATTATCTTTATGGGTATGGTATGGTTTTGTAAAAGATGAACTTCCCATTATTTTATCAAACTCATTTGCTGTTTTGGTGAATTTGAGTCTGTTGGTTTGCTACACGATATATAATAAAAAGTAAAAAAGACGTCCCCATACAAGGACGTCTTTTTATATTAAATCTAATTATTTTTTTTCTTATTCAAGAACGAATTTCGCTAAAGGAGCCATTCTTGCTTTGTTTAATGTCAGCGTATTCCCGTTAACAGAATAGTTGTCAGCCGCAAGGATTGCTTTTGTAAATTGATTTTCGATATCAAGGTCCTCACAAGCCATCATTGTGGACATTCCCTGATTGAACTTGATTCTCATCACATCCTGCTTGATTTCAAAAGTACCACCCAATCCGTTGCATCCTGCATGACCTTCATATCTCATTCCGTCCATGTTAAGTTTAAAATAAGGATTGTTTTTTGGGTCTTTTAATTCGATTGGCTTACCGTTAAGCTCTGTTAATTTCCATTTTTTTCCTGTAATATCTGTTGTAGGCTTCTGTGCAGTTTGTGTTTGGCAAGAAACAAGAAATACAGCCAGGAAAAGAGCAGATAAATAGTAATACAAGCTTTTCATAAATTTTAAATTTTAATTTTCTGTTTTTACATATGCTAATACGATGCCATTTTTGCAGGACCTGATTCTTTTTTTGCCTGTTTAAGATGAAAAAGAACCATATCTACATTCTTTTTTAAGAAAGTGATATTTCCCTTAATTTCAGAGTATTGATACTCCTCATTAGAGGCTGTATACTCTGGTAAAGCAGCACTTTTTTTAAGGTCATAAGTTTTACCGTTTAAATGTATTGTTGCTGTATTTTTAGAGTGGTTGATGGTAACTTCTATTTTTTCTCCATAGCTGTCAACATAAACATTTTTTGAAATGTCATCTTTAGTTTCTGGAGTAGTAGCGGTAACGGTTTCTGCATCTTTTCCGGGGTGTTTACACGCTGTTGAGGAAAGAACTGCCAATCCCAAAAGGATGGTTGGTAATAATTTTTTCATAGTGATAAGTGATTTTAAAGTGTTTCATGAATTATGGTGTTAATACTATATAAAATTACAAATATTTTTGATAATTATATGTTAATTTTACATAAACTAACATTATGTTTTAATTGGGTGATTGTATTCGTCCTTTTTAAAACATACTTCATAGAAACAGAAACTGATTATTTATAGTAAGAAATTTGTGATTAAAAGGGTAAGCATTGATTTTTTAACCGGTTTATTCTCAGAAGGATAAAAGGTAAATTTTTCGTTATTCATTTGTTGTTTAAATTTTCGGCAAAAATAATTCAAAATTAAGAGAATAACAATATGTTTGTATTAATAATTTAAAATCATGATAAAGTTTAGTTTTTCAGGCTGATATTTCTCTGAATCACAAATAAGAGCGAAATAAAATGTCGAAAAACAAGACATCGTTCCGTTGAAAAAAGAAAAAAACAAGAGAGATTTTTCCATTAATAAGAATGGTGAATCGTTTATAACTTATTGTTTTTCATATTTTTTTATGATTTATAAAATTCCAAATTCAGGTTATTTAAAGAAGCGTTAAATTTTGTTAATCTATTATGATGATATAATAATCTAGATGTACATTTGCGACTTCAAAATGAGAAACTTTATAGTATATTTTTTAACCGGTCTTTTTCTGCTCTTTGTAGTAGAAAGCAGACTTAATGTTAAAACATTGCGAAATGATTATTCCGGTCATGTTTCTCATCATCTCCCTAAAAGAGCCAATAAGCTGAACCAAACCTTTGAAAAGCTATCCATTCAGCAGATGGCGGATACTATAGACAATTCTACTTTAGAACTGGCAGAAAATGACTTTCAATTATCTGATATTATTCAGGCTATTGTTGTTTTTGCCGGAGTTTTCAGCTTAGTCTATATTTTCGGATTAAAAAGCAATAAACAGTTCAAAGCGGCTATTCACGGCTTTATTTGGGGGCTTACGGCCAAAAAGTTTATCCTGATCCGTTCCATTAGAATTTAAAATTTCATTTTTCCGATAAGTTTCTGCCTGATTTCAGGTGGAAAAGCTCGCATTGCATATGTTGGTAATCATTGCACCGTATTATTCTCTATTACCATTTTTATTTCTATTCAAAACATTAACGATTTATAAAACTCTAGAATTATGATGAAAAGAGTTGCCTCAGGTATTGCACTTAGTATCCTTTTACTGGCTGTGAGTTGCAATAAGAAAAAAGAGGAGAAAGAAGAAGCAGCCACTTACCCGGTAACATCCCCGGTAATGATGGATACTGTAATTAATAAGGAATATGTTGCCCAGATTCAGTCTGTAAAAAACATTGAAGTACGGGCACAGGAAAAAGGATTCCTTGAGAAAATTTTTGTCGATGAAGGGCAGTATGTACATGCAGGGCAAACCTTGTTCCGTATTATGCCTAAACTCTATCAGGCAGAATTATTGAAGGCAAAAGCAGAAGTAGAACAGGCTTCTATTGAACTGAAAAATGCCAGTACATTAGCCGGAAACAATATTGTATCTAAAAATGAAAAAGCAATGGCTAAAGCAAAGCTGGATGCAGCTAATGCAGAAATGAAACTGGCACAGATCCACTTGTCTTTTACCGATATTAAAGCTCCGTTCTCAGGGATTATCAACAGAATTCCTTTAAAACTGGGGAGTTTGGTAGATGAAGGAGATCTATTGACCTCTTTATCAGATAATACAAGTATTTACACATATTTCAACGTTTCAGAGCCGGAATATCTGAGCTATCAGACCCATGCAGCAGACAGAGGAAGCAATCAGGTATCTCTGATTACAGCAAATGGAGAAATGTATTCTCAAAAAGGAGAAATCCAAACCATTGAAGGTGAATTTGACAACGAAACCGGAAATATTGCCTTCCGTGCTAAGTTTCCCAATCCTGATAAGCTTCTGAGAAACGGGGAAACTGGAAAGGTACAAATGACCATGCCGGTTCATAATGCGCTTATTATTCCTCAAAAAGCTACGTATGAAATTCAGGATCAGAAATATGTATTCGTGATTGATAAAAACGGTACGGCGAAATCCAGAAATATTAAAATTGCTTATGAGCTTCCGGATTTATATGTAGTAGCTTCCGGAATTTCAAAAGGAGATCAGATTCTTTTGGAAGGCGTTCAGAAGGTGAAGGATGACCAAAAAGTAAAAACAAAATTCCAGGATCCTAAAAAGGTTCTTCAGTCATTGAAATTAAAAGCAGAGTAGTGGCCTCTAAAATGAAGTAGTATGTTTAAGAAATTCATCCGCAGACCCGTTCTGTCTATTGTAATCTCCTTGATTATTGTGTTTATGGGGGTTCTGTCACTGGTAAAGCTTCCGGTGACCCAGTTTCCCTCAATTTCTCCACCTAAAGTAAATATTACCGCAGAATATCCCGGAGCCAACAACGAATTGTTAATTAAATCCGTAGTTATTCCTTTGGAAAGAGGATTAAACGGGGTTCCGGGTATGAAATATATGACCTCGGATGCCGGAAATGACGGGGAAGCCTCCATTCAGGTAGTATTTGATCTGGGAACAGATCCCAACGTTGCCGCAGTAAACGTTCAGAACCGTGTATCTTCCGTAGTTAATAAATTACCTCCTCTGGTAGTTCGTGAAGGGGTTAAGATCACCCGTGAAGAGCCGAATATGTTGATGTATATTAACTTGTATAGTGATGATCCTAAGGCTGACCAGAAGTTCCTTTTCAACTATGCAGATATCAACGTAATGTCCGAATTGAGAAGGGTAAGCGGAGTTGGTTTTGCTGATATCCTGGGAACCCGTGAATATGCAATGCGTATCTGGCTTAAACCGGATAGGTTAACAGCTTATAACATTTCAGCAGATGAAGTGATGGAAGCTTTAAATGAGCAGAGTTTAGAAGCATCTCCGGGAAAAACCGGGGAAAGTTCAGGGAAACGTTCTCAGTCATTTGAATATGTATTGAAATATCCAGGGCGTTTTAATAATGAAAAAGATTATGGAAATATCATTTTAAGAGCCAAACCGGATGGTGAATCCATCAGATTGAAAGATGTTGCTGATATTGAATTTGGAAGCTCAATGTATGATATTTATTCCACATTGAACGGGAAACCTTCTGCAGCAATTACGGTAAAACAGTCTTATGGATCCAATGCAAGTGACGTAATTAAAAATGTAAAAGCCTTAATGGCTGATCTTGAAAAAAATACTTTCCCTAAAGGAATGCATTATGATATCAGTTATGACGTTTCCAGATTTTTGGATGCTTCTATGGAAAAGGTAATTCACACCTTATTTGAAGCCTTTATTCTGGTAGCTATCGTGGTATTTCTGTTTCTTGGAGATTGGCGTTCAACCTTGATTCCTGCATTAGCCGTTCCGGTTTCTTTAGTAGGAACATTTGCCGTGATGTCAGCATTTGGTATTACCCTGAATATGATTTCGCTCTTTGCCCTTGTAATGGCAATCGGTGTCGTCGTCGATGATGCTATTGTAGTTATTGAAGCAGTTCACGCCAAGATGGAAGAGAAGAATCTTTCTCCACTTAAAGCTACGGAAGAGGCGATGCATGAGATCAGTGGAGCAATTATCGCAATTACTCTGGTAATGGCATCCGTATTTATTCCGATTGCGTTTATGTCCGGGCCAGTTGGGGTATTTTATCGTCAGTTCTCGATTACCATGGCGTCGTCCATTATCCTGTCGGGAGTTGTAGCTTTGACTTTGACGCCTGCTTTATGTGCCTTAATCCTGAAAAATAATCACGGAAAAGCTAAGAAGAAGACGCCAATTACTATTTTCCTTGATAAATTCAATAATCTGTTTACAAAAGGTGCCGGGAAATATGAAGGAATGCTGAAGAAAACGGTTACCAAAAAAGGAATTACATTACCTTTATTATTAGCATTCTGTGCCTGTACATTCTTCTTAAGTAATTCTCTTCCATCAGGATTTATTCCTGCTGAAGACCAGGGAATGATTTATGCGATTATTCAGACTCCACCAGGATCTACCTTGGAAAGAACCAATCAGATTGCCAGAGAACTGTTGAGAGAATCTGAAGATGTTGACGGTGTAAAATCTGTTTCTTCATTGGCTGGTTATGAGATCTTAACGGAAGGAACCGGATCCAACTCAGGAACCTGTTTGATCAACCTTAAAAGTTGGGATGAACGTAAAGAATCTGCCGCTGAAATTATTGAAAAGCTGGAAGAAAAAGCTAAAAATATTCCGGGAGCCAATATTGAATTCTTCCAACCGCCATCCATTCCAGGATATGGAGCTGCCGGAGGTTTTGAACTTCGTCTGCTGGATAAAGCAGGAAGCGGTGATTATCATAAAATGGAACAGGTGAGTAATGATTTTGTGAAGGAACTGAAAAAACGTCCGGAACTTGGATCTGCATTTACCTTCTATTCTGCGAGTTTCCCACAGTATATGCTTCGTGTGGATAATGATCTTGCAGAGCAGAAAGGAGTTACAATTGCCAAAGCAATGGATAACCTGTCTACATTGATCGGTTCCAATTATGAAACCAGTTTTATCCGTTTTGACAGACCTTATAAGGTGATTGTTCAGGCAGGACCTCAATATAGAGCATTACCAACAGATCTTTTAAAATTGTATGTGAAGAATGATAAAGATCAGATGGTACCGTATTCAGACTTTATGCATCTTGAAAAAGTATACGGACTGTCTGAAATTACAAGACATAATATGTACAACTCTGCCGAGGTGAGCGGAACTCCGGCACCAGGGTACAGTAGTGGACAGGCCATTAAAGCGATTCAGGAAGTTGCGGATAAAACACTTCCGAGAGGTTTCGGGATCGACTGGGCTGGGATTTCCAAAGATGAAGTAAGCCGTGGAAATGAAGCGGTATTTATCTTCCTTGTGTGTCTTGGCTTTGTATATCTGATCCTTTCTGCCCAGTATGAAAGCTTTATTCTTCCGTTGCCGGTGATCTTATCCCTTCCTACCGGTATTTTCGGAGCATTTTTATGCTTGAAATTATTAGGATTGGAAAATAATATTTACGCTCAGGTAGCTATGGTAATGCTTATCGGACTTTTAGGGAAGAATGCTGTATTGATTGTTGAATTTGCAGTACAGAAGAAAGCGGAAGAAGGAATTCCAGTAGCAAAAGCGGCTATTGAAGGGGCTGCCATTCGTTTCCGTCCGATTCTGATGACCTCTTTTGCTTTTATTGCCGGTTTGATTCCATTGGTAGTGGCCACGGGTCCCGGAGCAATTGGAAACCGTACTATTGGAACGGCTGCGGCCGGAGGGATGTTGATAGGAACTGTTTTCGGACTGATGATTATTCCTGGGTTGTATTATATCTTCGGAACCATTGCTGAAAAGTCGAGATTGGCGAGATATGAAGAAGAAAATCCTTTAACAGAACAAACTGAACCTTATGAACACGATGGAAAATTTGAAGACTAAAAATATAATAGCAGCCATTGCCTTATCTCTTGTTTTAGCAAGTTGTAAGGCTCCAATGGCGACCGTCATAAAAGACGAGGTAAAAGAAAATATACCTCAGAATTTCAACCAGGAAGAACCCCAGGATGCCAATAATAATAGTGGAACAACTCCATGGAGACAGTTTTTTACAGATCCCAACCTGGTAAGCCTTATTGAAACGGCTTTAAAGAATAATCAGGAGCTTATGATCACCCTTCAGGAAATTGAAATTGCCAAAAGTGGGGTTTTGGCTAAAAAAGGGAGATTAACGCCAACTGTTTCTGCGGGAATAGGAGCTGGATTGAAAAAGTCAGGCCGTTACACCAGTGAAGGAGCCGGAGATGCTACCACGGAAATAGAACCGGGCAGGGAAATGCCGGATCCGCTTGGAAATTTTGAAGGTGGCTTAATGGCTAATTGGGAAATTGATATCTGGAAGAAATTAAGAACTGAAAAGGAATCTGCGGTGGCGCATTATCTTTCTACAGTAGAAGGGAAAAACTTTGTGCTCTCTAACCTCATTGAGGAAGTTGCTGATAATTATTATGAATTATTGGCGCTTGATAATCAGTTAGATATTATTCAACAGTATATCAAATTGCAACAGAGGGCTTTAGAGATTTCCAAAATTCAGAAAGAAGCTGCTGCGGCAACGGAATTAGCGGTAAAGAAGTTTGAAGCTGAGCTGGCAAAATCCAAGGCTTCAGAATACACAATCCGTCAACAGATTACGGAAAAGGAGAATGAAATCAATGCTTTATTGGGAAGATATCCACAGCCGATTGTCAGAACAAAAGAAAACTTCATGTCTACAATTCCGCCAACCGTGTATACTGGGATTCCTTCACAATTGCTGGCTAATCGTCCTGATATCAAACAGGCTGAATTGGAACTGAAAGCTTCAAAACTGGATGTGGAAGCTGCAAGAAAAGAGTTCTATCCATCTTTGGAGATTTCTGCTACTTTAGGGCTGGAAGCATTTAAACCATCTTATCTGGTAAAAATGCCGGAATCTATTGCTTATAACCTTGTAGGCGAACTTGCTGGACCATTGATTAATAAAAGTGCTATCAAAGCTAATTTTCAGACTGCGGATGCTAAACAGGTTCAGGCTTTATATGAATATGATAAAACAATTTTAAATGCTTATCTGGATGTAGCCAATCTAATGTCAAAGATTAAAAATATAGATCAGTATTATCAATTGAAATCTCAGGAAACAAAAGCCCTGGATCAGTCTATTGATATTGCAAATCAGTTGTTCAGGAACTCCAGAGCAGATTATCTTGAGGTCTTGTTGAACCAAAGAGATGCTTTGGATGCCAAAATGGAACTGATAGAAGCGAAACAAAAACAGCTCAGCACTGTAGTAGACATTTATAAAAGTCTTGGTGGTGGCTGGAAATAAAGAAACATCATAATTCAATCAATAAACAGTTAATGTTTTGAGGGTTGGCTCTTCGGGGCTGGCCCTTTTTTGTTTTTATTACGCCGAGTTCTGTCGCTATGGTGTAGTAGATTTGTAGAATATATGAAGGACTATTGGATTACAAAGGAATTTTTTAATGTTTGGAAATATTTCATATTAAATCACATACATATGATTTGTGTAAATGAAAAAAAGTTAAATTTGCGCAAAATTTGAAAAGCTAATTACTCAACTCAAAATAACACGGGAATGAAAAAGATTTATCTCAGTGCATGTACAGTATGCACCATTCTGGGGCTGTCTGCCCAGGAAGTTCTTTGGCAGAAAGATATCAAATCCTCTACCCAGGATTTTCTAAGCCAGGTAACGACAACCATTGATCAGCAATATCTTATTACAGGAAGCTCCATACAGCCAGGAAGCGGGGAGATGGAGGCTGGAAGTAGACAAAACAACGGTTACGATTTCCACTTGATTAAACTAAACCAGCAGGGAGAAGAAGCCTGGGAAAAATATTTCTCAGGAAATAACCATGATTATTTATCTGCAACCGTAACCACCCAGGACGGAGGATTTCTATTGGCAGGAACCTCTTATTCAGGAAAGGGACTGGACAAAAAAGAGGAATCCAAAGGCGGATCAGACATCTGGCTCATCAGGATTAACGAGTTCGGGGATGAATTATGGCAGAAAACCTTGGGAACCTCCTCTGATGAAGAAGCCAAAGCTGTTATTCAAAGTACAGACTTGGGCTTTTTTGTGGCCGGAAATGTACAAAACTCATCCAAAGGTTATGGTTCCAAAGATGTATGGATTACAAGATTGGATAAAGACGGCAAGGAACTTTCTCAAATGATACTAGGTGGAAAAGGGTTGGATGAAGTGGAGAAGATGATCCCAACAAAAGATGGTGGAGCTTTACTGGGAATTTACTCAAGGAGTTCCGAGGTTCGTGGTTCGGGATCAGGAGTTAGTAATCCTGAAGGAAAATCTTCGGCTGCAAGTACTGCTACCCATCACCTTCTATCTGCTGCCTCAAAACAAAGCAGCAATTTCGGAGAAGGCGATTACTGGATCGTTAAGCTCGACAAAAACGGAAAAGTAGAATGGGAAAAGAACTTTGGCGGTAAAGGAGATGATCATATCAGAACATTGGCATTAACGGCAAACGGCTATATCATTGGTGGCGAATCCCGATCCGAAAGATCAGGAAATAAGACGGTAGGGATTGAAGAAGGGACAGATCTATGGTTGATTTCTCTTAACGAAAGAGGTGATGAACAGTGGCAGAAGTCCTACAACTTTAAAAACAGAGACATCCTCATGGGAATGAGCGTCATTCATTCTTCAGATGACAAATCTTCTAAAGGAATTCTATTGGGTGGTTACACACAGGCAGAAGGAAGAATAGAAAAAGAAGATGAGACCTTCTGGATGCTTTATCTGGACAGCAGCGGAAATGAACAGTGGAGGAAACATGTAGCAGGAGAATCCAGACAGAAAGAGGAGAGGCTTTCAGACTTAAAACTAAACCGCGATGGCTCAATCATCCTTGCCGGAACCAGTGCTAAAGAATTAGGGAAAGAAAACTGGAAGATTGTAAAACTGGGTGATAAACAGGTGAATGATTTGATTGAAAAGTATGATATCAAGATTTACCCTAATCCGGTATCCGATTATGCGTATTTGGAAATTGGCTTTGATTTCAAAGAAGCTGATATTATGCTGTATGATATGAGCGGAAGACAGCTTCAGAATTTCAAAACAAGGAACAGAGTGACTAAGATGAATACCCAGGCTTTGGTGCAGGGAGCCTATCTGGTGACCATAAAAACTGATAATAATAAAACAGCTAGCGCTAAACTAATAAAGAAATAAACAACAAATGATGAATACATTTAATTGGAAGAAAGGACAGTTTTTTTTCTTTCTTATATTTTTAGTTACAAATCTATATAGCCAACAGAGCTTAGGAGAAGGAACTTTATCTCCAATAGCCTCACCTACAATGGCATCTATGGCGGCATATGCAGATAGCCCTGTTAATCAGGTTACTGGCCTGCCTACTATTAACATTCCTTTGTTAGAAGTCCCAATACAGGATAGTAAAGTTAAAAACACCTTTAGTTTAAACTATAATCCCATGCATGTTGGCAGCATTTATTTTCCCGCAGGTGATGTAGGTGCAGGATGGACTTTATTTGGAGGAAGTGTTATATTTAAAAAAGTGGTTGATATTTTAGACGAAACCTATGATGATACCAGTAAACCTAATTATAAAAAAAATATTTTTGATGATTATTTCTATTATAATCTTCCAGGGGCATCAGGAAAATTTCAAATAAAAAGAGACACGGTTAATAACACATTCAACTTGATTAATCTTTCTCCAAACAGCTTAAAGTTTGAATACGAAAGAGAAACCAATAATGCTACTTTAAAAATTAAGAATTTTACCATTACAGATGGAAGAGGCTATAAATTTGTTTTCAATGATTACGATTATGAAAAAAGAGATTTTCTAGGTGCTGATGCAGGAGTTGGATATAAATCAGCTTATTTTTTGAGTCAAATAATCAGCCCAAAAGGGAGAACAATTGCATCTTTCATATATGATAAGAAACTGGAAAAAGTTTCTTCATCAGAAGAGCTGATATATCAATACTGTAAGCTAAAGTCAATTGAAACTGCATTAGGTAAAGTTGTTTTTGATTATCAGTTTGATGAAACTCTGGCAGGAACTCCTAATGATTTATATAGCTTACATAAAATTACGTTAAAAAATGCATTAGACCAGATTATTAATACCTATACTTTTAACTATATAAAATCAGAATACCCTTACAAGGTTAAAGAGAAAAAGAGATTACTTGCTGCTATCATTAAGAATGATAGAAATGAACAAAAAATTGAACAGACTTCTTTTGTATATAATCAAACGTCGACACAAGCTCCTTCGTTTAATGACTATGGAAATAATCTTTGTGAGTATAACTTAATTGCTTATGAAGATTCTTACTATTATGATAATTATAAATTTGCCAATATATTAGAAAAAATTATTACGCCTTCTGGAGGAGTAACAAGTTATGAATATGGGTATCATGAATATTTTGAAGATCATAATACTCCCGAATATAAAGATTTACTATTGACTAACTTTGTGAATCCTGACATACAGAGTGTTACTTCTCAAATTATGTCTTATGACACCACCCAATCCAGTACTTATACTTTTACAGTTTCCGGAACTCCGGGGAAAATGGTAACCTTTAGGTTAAACTTTAATAGCATTGGTTATCATGAAGAGATTGAGCCGCCTATAGAAAGTCCCGATCCTAATAATCCTTTTCCGCGTCCCGATCCGTTCTATACCAATTTTAAAATTAAAAACAGTAATGGAGAAGTTTTAAATGGTGCTAGTTGTACTAGTGGAACAAATAGTAAAGATAAGACATATAAAGGTTACCCCGGAACTTACACTTTAGAAATATCAGGTACAGGACAAGGCTTTGGAAGTTATATTCTAAATGAAATGCATGTTTCTCCTCCTCCATATCGAAATGTAAGAAAGACACTTCTTATGGGTCCACGACTTAAAAGTGTAAAATCCTTTACAAGTGTTAATGAAAGTACTCCGGCGAAAACGTATACATACAGTTATGATAATGAAGATGGTACAGGTTCCAGTGGTTATGTTTTTTATGATGAAACGGATACTAATATTGCCAATGAACCTTATATTATGTATAAGAATGTAAAAGTATCTGAACCCGGAAACGGATATGTAAAATCTTTCTATATTATTCCGAATGATTATCCAAAATATCTAAATGGAGGGAATCAGTTATATCCCCAATGGTATTATCCTTATTATAACGTTACCAAAGGTGGGCTGATGTCAAAAAAAGAAGTTTATAACGAGCAGAATCAATTGCTGAACTCTCAGACTTCCACTTATGAATTAGAAGAATACAGTGATACCACTTATCAATTCTATATCAACAGCAGTCCATATACTTCAAAGCCGGCCTATGTAAAAAAGGTTTCTGCAGATAATAAAGACTTTATGAAAAATGGAGGCTGGGTGATAAATAAAAAAGAATCTGCTATTAATGTTTCCAACTTTCAGCCAGATAAAATAACAGAAACAACTGCTGATGGAGATATTATGGAAAAGCAGTTTATTTATTCTGTAGGTACTCCAGAGTATGCGCATCTTGAAAATACTCATGTTATTTCGGATCCTGTTCAGACTATCGTGAAAAAAAACGGAAAAGTGGTTTCTAACTCGCGGGTGAAATTTGAAAACAATAACTTATTGCCAACATCTGTAAATTCTATTAATCCAAGTGATAATAGTTCAAAAACACTATTAAAATATGATCAATATGATGCAAAAGAAAACCTTCGCCAATATACTGCCGTATCAGATGAAAGTACCGGAAAGGGAACTCCAACAACAATTATCTGGGGATATAATGAAACCATGCCCATTGCTAAAATAGAAGGAGCTACCATAACGGATATAGCAGGATTGGCAGATAATATCATATTGAAATCAAATTCAGATACTGATGTAGCTTCCGAAGCAGATCTAATTAATGCATTGGATGCTTTCAGAACAAACAATGCTTTAAAAAAATTCCAGATTACTACATATACTTATGATCCGTTAATCGGTATTACAACACTGACTCCTCCAAACGGAGTAAGAGAGATTTATAAGTATGACAAGAATAACAAATTGAAGGCTGTTGTTAACGTTAACGGAAATATTATCCAGGAATATAAATACAATATCAAGCAGCCATAAAAACATAGATCATGAAAAAAATATCAATTTTTATATACTTTTTTGTATCTGCTTTGTTTTATGCACAAAGTCTTAGTAATACAGAGAATTATACCTATAGCAGGACCTATCTTGAACCTGTAACAACCGAGCAGCCCGGTGCCCAACAACAACAAACTGTTCAATATTTTGACGGACTGGGAAGAAGTAAACAAAATATCGGTATAAAAGCTTCTCCATTGGGAAAAGACATTGTGATTCCTATAACTTATGATAATCTGGGACGACCATCAAAAAGCTATCTTCCTCTTCCTGTGGATTCACAAAATGGTGCGTACATACCAAGTGCCGGGGAAAACTCTGTAAATGCCTATTATAATGTTTCTAATGCATTTTCTGAAGTAGCTTACGAAAACTCACCATTGGGCCGAATCGAAAAATCAGCTGCACCCGGATCTGAATGGCAGCTTAGCGGGAGCCATACACCAAAAGCAGAATACTTGTCAAATGCAGTCAGTGAGGTAAAAAGATTCAAAGTGGCAATTACTTGGAATCCTTCTTTACAGATTAATGATGCGGTATTGAATTTTGCCGCTAATGATGCCTATACAACCAATGGGTATTATAATGCCAACACACTTTATAAATCAGTGTCTAAAGATGAAGACGGGAATGAATCCCATTCATTTACCAATTCCTTGGGCCAGACTATTTTAGTACGGAAAATTAATGTAAAAGAAAACGGAGCAGTTGAAAATCTGGATACTTATTATGTGTATGATGATTTCGGTAATCTTTCTTTTATGATTCCTCCAAAAGCGGCAATTGCCAGCACAGGTGCGGAAATCCAGTCTCTACTGAATCCTTTATGCTATCAGTATAAATATGATAAATACAATAGGCTTGCAGAAAAGAAACTTCCTGGAAAAGGCTGGGAATATTTTGTATACGATAAACAAAACAGACAGGTACTGGGGCAGGATGCCAACTTAAGAACCAGTGTTAATAATTTTGGAAAGCCGGGCTGGATGTTCACCAAGTATGATGCATTCGGAAGAATAGTGTACAGTGGTTTTTTTGCCAATACAGCGTCAAGGATAGCCATGCAGACTGCATTAAACAATATGTCTGCTAATGCAAATAATAATGAAACAGTAAGTACTTCTCCATTTACGCAGAATAATATTAATGTTTACTATACAAAAGAAGCGTTTCCCACAGGGAGCATGACCATCTTAACAGTTAATTATTATGATGAGTACCCTGAAGGAGCCCCTCAACGTCCGGACCAGATACAGAATCAGCCCGTTTTAGCTTCGGCTTCTACTTTGATTACTTCCAATGGGCTGGCATCTGTAAGAAGTACAAAAGCTCTACCTACCATCATCTATACTAAGAATATTGAGAATGATAGTTGGTCTTCAGATGCCATATGGTATGACCAACTGGGAAGAACGATTGGAAGTTACAGTAAAAACCATTTGGGAGGAGTTACCAGAACAGAAGCTTTGCTTGATTTTTCAGGGAAAACCCAACTGGCTTTTACCTACCATTCAAAAAGTACGGCCAATACTGAAGTTACAGTTAAGGATAGATATACATATAGCCCTCAGGGATATTTACTTAAGCATTACCAACAGGTTGATAGCGGAATGGAAGAGCTGCTTTCCGATTACACTTATAATGATTTAGGACAGGTTATTAATAAAAAGGTAGGTAATAATCTTCAGAGTATAGATTATACTTATAACATAAGGGGATGGCTTACCGGGATCAATGCTGGTGATATAAATAATATGGGAAGCAAGCTGTTTGCCTATAAAATAAAATATAATATGGTAGAAGGAGCAGAAACTCCCAATAATGAATATCCAGGACTGAAAGTAAAACCTAAGTTTAATGGGAGCATCTCAGAGATAGACTGGAAAGTCGCAGGTGAAAATATCTTAAAAAGATATGGATACAGCTATGACGGGACAGAAAGGCTGAGGGCTGGTTTTTACCAGAATGAGATGAATCCTTATCTCAAAGAATACAGCGAGATTGTTGACTATGACAAAAACGGAAATATTTCTGCATTAAAAAGAACCGCAAATTCTTCCGCAGGTACTGCCATAGCTATTGATGATCTTACCTACATTTATGATGGTAACAGATTGAGCACTGTAACAGACTACTCACAAAACTATGCAGGATATCCTTCATTATCCGGAATCCCTATAGATTATGATAGCAATGGCAATATGACCAGCCAGAAGGATAAGGGGATATTACAGATAAAATATAACCATCTTAATCTTCCTTCTTCCGTTACTTATGATACAACGTATATCATTCAGGAAAAAAACGGTACTTCTGCAGAAAGAAATTACAATACCCAATACATCTACTCTGCGGATGGAACAAAGCTGAAAACAGAGTATACCTATTATTCTAGCAAAAGCGAAATGCCACTTAAAAGGGTTTCTGAATACCTTAATGGCTTCCAGTACGAAGATGGCGGACTTCAGTTTTTTATCAATGAAGAGGGTTATTATGATTACGCCCAAAAGAAGTATATTTACAACTACGTTGACCATCTTGGAAATGTAAGGGTAAGCTATGCCAGGAATTCCAGCGGAAGTGCAGAGATCATTGAAGAAAACCATTATTACCCTTTCGGGTTAAGGCATAATGCTTCTACTTTGGTAACCAAGCCTTACCGAAAAAAATACAATGGAAAAGAACTCCAGGAAAACGGTATGCTGGATTACGGATGGAGACAGTATATGCCGGAGTTGGGAAGATGGAACGGAATGGACCAGCTGTCTGAAAGCTACCACTCCGCTTCGCCTTATGCCTATGTAATGAACAATCCTGTCAATATGTTTGACCCGGATGGAAGAGTAAGTGAAGACTGGGTGATGAGCTTTTACCATAACTCCCAAAGTGGCTATGACACAAGCTGGAGCAATACAGGAAGTGGTTTTGCAAGTAATTGGGGAGGTAATATGAGTTATGAAGGAACTCCTACAAATTTCTCTTTTGGAGGAACATCAACAGGAATAGGTAATGGACCGGATGGTGGAATATTTATACAAATACCTAACATAGAACTTCAGGGAAAAAGTAGTTTTTTCTGGGGGCTTCAGATCCAGAGCCATGTTAATAAGTACATGGAATGGTGGAATGCCAAGAGTGATTTTGCTTGGGATAGAATACTCAATTCTGGAAGATATAATGATCATGGTATTAATTTTATAGGTGGTGCTGGAGATCCTGTTGGTTTATTTGATGTAGCTGGACAGATTTTAAGCACTTGGGAACCGGAAAATAGGTATCTTGCAATGGGTGCTGCAATTATAGGAGCAGTCGCATTAAGAAAACCGGGGCTAATAACTGCTGAAGAAAGAGTTATTGTAGGAAATGGTGGAAATTATGTAACTTCTATGAATATTATTAGGGAGGTTCAGAAAGGAGAAAAGATTTCAGATTTAGTTAGCTTATTGCAGAATCGAACTTTAGCTACAGGTGTTGAGCATGCAGTAGTTAAGCTAGGGAAAAATAGTGTTGCTCCTGGGGCAAGAGTAATTGTAAGTGGAGGACCTCACGGTATATCATTTGGTGCTGGTGAGGTTAAGACAATTTTTGGACATACCCATCCCTTTGTAACTGGTGCAAGTGCAGCAGACTTTAAAGCATTAGAAATATTAAATCAAAGTAGACAATATATTATAGAAGGGTTTAATTCTCCCTTTATGATTAGAAAACCTAAATAATTTATGGCAATAATATTAGAAAATACAAGTAGATGTCCTTTATGTAATAATATTTTGGATGACACAAAAGAATATATATTAACTCCTCCATTAATAAGCAATGAATTGGATAAACTTTTTAAATTAAGCGATTCAGGTATTCATCTCGATTGCCTTAATAAATCTCATTTAAATAATTTATTATTTAAATATTTAGAATTAAATAGGCAATATTCAATTACGATGAGGGCTTTAATGCTTAAGAATAATCCAAAAGATATTATTGGTTTTAATTTACTTTCCTCTGATGAAATAGAACCTATAAATAAATATAATTATTTTATAATATTAAAACAGGATATTTCAAAATGGACTGATTTTGAGTATTTTAATTATGTCGCAAATGATTTCTTAAACAAAAATAAGTGGAAAGGGGTTTCTCAATTTAATTATTTAAAAAATCTCTTAGAAACTATAAATAGTTAATAATAAATAATATAGAGTGTTGAAATATCAATGCTCTATATTTTTATTTGGTTTTGCCAAAGATTTATTAATATACCTCCTATTGTACTCTCCAAGAGTTTCTTCTGGAGAATGGAACTTGCAACAAAACAGAGCTTTTTATTATAATGAAGTTGCAAGAACAGGAGCCGATAAAGTAGAAAGAAATTTCTATTTAATGTTTGGAGGAGCTTTAGCTGCACCATTTGTCGGTTCTTATATTGCTACGATTGGGGGAGAAACTGCGACTGGTTATTTGGAAGGAGCTTTAATAAGAGGGATTACAGATATGACATTGCAACAAACGATTAAAGGAAGTATAGATTGGAAACAAACTGGTATCAATGCATTCATAGGAGGTGGACAAGGTTTGGGAGCTGTTAAAGTTGGTTGGCTAAATTATGGAGGTAATATGCTTAATAACTTTGGAACTTCTTATTATGATGGTGGAAAAAAAGGATTTATGAAAGATATTGGTGTTAATAGCGCGAAAGCATTAACTGGTATTTTTGGAATGGGTGTGGCAAATTATAATGGTTTGACAAATGGTTACTTAAGTGGCTACTTTGGAACTACTTTATTACCTGGAGTTTATTTTAATACAACTGATATTGTTATAGAAAATAAAGTAAAAAAATGAAAAAGATAATTGATAAAAATTTCCATTTGATTTTGATTTTCACACTCGCCATTATAATTGGGTACTGGTATTTAAGCTCTTTAAATGGCCTTAAAAATGTATCAAAAAGACAAAAATATACAACAGCACTAGTAATAAGTGATTGGCATCATAAAGATACAAATGGAATAGGTGTAGACTATGAATATTTTGTAGATAACAGAAGATATTCTAATACAATAAATCTAGATTTAAAAAAGGGACAAAAATATCTTTTAGTTTTTGATTCGATAGTACCTGAAAGTAATGTTCTTTTAGATATTTATCCTATAAATAATTTTCCCTCAGTACCTGTAAATGGATGGAAAATTAATGAATTACCTATAAAGGTTGATCGTACAGAAATTAATAATATAATTTTGGACAGTAATTAAAGATTTAAATAATTTTTATGAGTAATAATATAATTTATATGATAAGTAAACATAAGGTATTTGTAATAAGCTTCTTTACATCTATATCAATATATGCTCAAAAAACAAATGAGTATAGATTTCTAGCTAAAGGACAATATGATAGCAAAATATATGAAAAGTTAGAAAGGAAGGATGGAAATAAAGTTTACTTATGGCATAAAATAGAGGAAACTATGGAAAATAATCCCGGTATTGCGTTCACTGAATTTCATGTACAGATCAATTGTAATACAAAAATGAGTATCTTAAAAAGTTCTGTTACTCATTGGAGAGATGGTACTGTTCAAAAGTTTGATGATCCCTTTAATAAAGAGGTTCCAATAACAGATCTTAATTCTTTTCTTGGAGTTTCCTATGTTAATCATTGTGTAAAATAATATTTTGTGATAATATCCCAAAGTTATTAATTTGATTATCTCAATTATTAGTTAGTCGAAAACCAAGTTAGCTTTAATGTTTGGAAAGTAACCATAATTATTATGTTTCTGAGAAGGGGATTTTAGTGCATAATGATTGTGGACTACCTCAATTATTTGCCAGGGTTGAAAGTAATATTATAGGAGGAGAATTTAAATATGCCAGTGGAGAATCAATTGAATTTTTAGCAAAGCATAATGTGAATGGAAGTACATTAGAATTAACTGAAATGGCTTTCTATCCTAAAGGTTCTGTTGGAAATGAAATGGCTAACACATTTGGTAACAGACAAATGATCCAAAGCTTTAAAGTCCTTCAAAACTATGCAAGAGAAAATGGATTTACGCAGTTAAGACTCCAATTTCAAAGAGCTGCTAATAGTTCATCTGCAAATCCAGGACATGTATTTGATCAACTTTTTAAATTGTAAAATTATGAATACAGAATTATTAGAAAAATATAAAGATTATACTTTAGATAGTATTGAAAATTTAATTTTGGTTATGAAAGAAGATAACTTGTCTATGATGCAATCAACAATGTTATTAGTTCTTAAATTTAAACTAACAATTGCAGAAGCGGACAATTATATATTAAATTCTAAAGCGTGGCAGGATAATAAACAATCTGTTGAAAGGCTTAGAAATAATATTTTTGATAATATAGATAAATTTAATAATAAAATTTAAAGTAAAATGACTGTTCTATAGGCAGTCATTTTTAAATACGAAAGTAAAAGTCTATAACTTTGAAGTAGAAGGCAACCATAATTATTACGTTTCTGAGAAAGGGATTTTGGTGCATAATAACTGTGAATGATTAGAAGCAACAGTAGGTTAAGCTAAAAACTAGGTTTCAACAGAACCTGGAATGCAAAGTGTTAAAGCTGTTGATGATATAGCAGGGAAATTAGCTAAAAATGATCCTTTTGTATTTGCCCAACCAATAAAAGTTGTTGAGGCTGAAGGAAAAACATTTATTTTAAATGGGCACCATAGAATTGAAGCTGCTATTAAAATGGGATATGAAGGTTTAATTCCATATCAAAAAATACCAGCAAGTCAAATTTCGCAACATTCTGGATTTAGTAGTATAGGAGAACTTATAAAAGCATTTGGGCATTAAACAATAAATATGAATAGTTTAAAAATATATAATTTTATAGAAGCTTACGGAGAAAAATGTGTAGAATTAAATTCTGCCTTTGTATCTAGTTACAATCTTAGTGAAGCTTCTGAGTTACAAGGTACTGATTATTTACTTTCACCTTTGAGGGCAACTAAGCTGAAAGTTATAAATCATATGGGTAATTTTTATTTTAAAAATAAAGATGTTGAATATCACATACATGGAACAGGAATGACCTTTACCCTTGATGAAATAAGATATTCTTTTGAATATTTGCCTCAAACAAATAATAGAAATACTCCTATTTTCTCTATTTCTTCAATTTATGATTATATAAAAGTTGTATATGGATTTATTGAGCAAGATAAATTTACAAAAGTAATGAATGAACTTGTAGATAAAAAAATAATAGCTAAAATTGATGAATATGGTTTTTCATTTTATATTCCAGAATTAGAATTATCTAAAAATATTATTCAATAATTTTTTTAATAAGTATTCCTTTACTGAAATAGTAAGGGAATACTTTTATTCTGAAAAGTAAAAGTCTATAACTTTGAAGTAGAAGGCAACCATAATTATTATGTTTCTGAGAAAGGGATTTTGGTGCATAATGATTGCGGTGTTGGTGCAATTGTTGGAAATGGAAAGCATCGGATCACAGATTACCCAGGATTTTTTACTGCTAGGTCCAATGAAGACCATTTTATTCCTGTTGAATTATACAAAAGAGTAATAGATGCCTTAACCAATGTAAAGTCGCTTACCTATAAAATGTATACAAAGCAAGATCTGGCTGAGAACTATTGTAATCTGGGAATTCAGAACTTGTTTTGAGAGGTATTCACTGGATGCTGCAGGCCAGAAACAAATAATCACCGTAAACAAGGTGGCTGGGAAGACAGAAGTTGGAAATAAGAAGTTATTAATAAACAATCATGGATTAATTCTCCAAAGTTAACTTCCTGCCTCCAGCTTCCTTTCTTTTAAAATTGTCAAAGACCAAATACTTTACTATCTTTATAGTACCAACCCAAACCCATTCACAAAATTATCCTGTTATGAAAAAAATCCTTTTAACCCTTTTGGGCATTATCGTTATTCTGGCTGCCATAGTACTCATTAAAACTTATACTTATCCTTTTAAGAAAAGCATTTCAGGAACTGAAGAAGGATGGAAGCCTGTAAAAAATGATTCTGCAGTAGCAAGGTTTTCAGGCGGAATAAAGATTCCTACCGTTTCTACAGGAAGTTTGGGAGAATTCAATTATACACCGTTTGAACAGTTTAAAGAATATCTTAAAAGAACCTATCCGTTAGTATATCAGAATACCGAAAATGTTGAGGTCAATAAATATGGGCTAGTATTCAGACTGAAAGGCAGCAATCCTAAGCTGGAACCTGTTTTATTCCTTTCTCATATGGATGTAGTTCCGCCAGGAGATGCTGATATAAAAAATACAGCAGAAAATATATTCAGACCAGATGACAAACCGGCAGAACCTGTTGCAAAAGTTGCTGAAGACTGGGATTTTGCCCCTTTTTCAGGTACGGTTGCTAATGGAAGGATTTACGGTAGAGGAGCTATAGACATGAAAGGAATGCTTTTCTCTTTGATGGAAGCTATGAATAATCAGATTAAAAGCAAGCAGGTTCCTCAACGTGATATTTATCTGGCTTTTGGTTTTGATGAAGAAGTAGGCGGACAAAAAGGAGCTATTCAGATTGCTGATTATTTTAAGAAAAAAGGACTGAAGTTTGATGCTGTTTATGATGAAGGTGGACTCATTATGCGAAAAGGAAACGTAGCAGGAGTAGACGCCGATGTAGCTGTAGTAGGATGCGCTGAAAAAGGTTTTCTTTCCGCAAAAATAAAAGTAAAAGGACTTGGCGGACATTCCTCCATGCCACCTATGGAAAGTGCTATTGGAAAAGCAGCTGTCATTATGCAAAAGCTGGAAGACGATCAGATGAAGCCGGAGATAACACCATTAATTAAAGAGTTTTTTGATAATATTGGCGGAGCAATACCTTTTACCACAAGAATGGCTTTGGCGAATCAATGGTTATTAAAACCTGTTCTGATTTCGCAGCTAACGAAAAGCAATACCACTAATGCATTGGTAAGAACTACAACCGCTTTAACGATGATGAAAGGAAGCGACGGAACCAATGTACTTTCTCCTGAAGTTGAATTTGTAGTCAATTTCAGGCTTCTTCCCGGAAATACGGTAAAAGACGTTCGCGATCATATTGCAAAAGCCACTAAAGGTTTTGATGTTGAGGTTGAAGAAATAGATAACACAAGAGAAGCTTCTGCCATATCTCCATCCAATACCAAAGCATTTAAATTAATTGAAGCCGGAGTAAAAGAAATCTATCCCGGAGCTATTGTGTCACCTTATCTCACCATGGCCGGAACTGATGCCGGTAAATATGAAATTGTAAGTAAAAATGTTTACAGATTCATGCCTATCAGAATCAATAGTGCAGAACAGCAAAGCATCCACAGTACCAACGAATATCTGAGCATAGAAAATTATCTGAAAATGATTCATTATTTCGAGTTTATGATGAAAAACTATGATAAGTAGTCATAAGTTCTATGGTTCTTGATTCGTGGTTTTGAGGTTGAATGGTCAGGATTATTCACTATTCACTTGCACAGCAAAATTCACTATTGACATTTAACTGTTCCAATGTTTTCCCTTTTTTCAAAAAAAATATAATACGTCAAGTTTTGTCGCATTACGGCAATAGCTTTGTCATATCAAAATTACAGAGCTATGGAATTGCCACTTTACTTAAACTTTAAAGACTTTGAAAACCATTATTACGATCATCTTGAAAAATGGTTTGAAGAATATCATAATGCCAGTGAAGCAGATTATCTGAAAGCTTTAGCAAGCATGTATAGCCCTTATCTCTATTACAATTTTGCAGATGACAGCCTTCAGGCAGATGCAACCATTGAAATCAAAGACTGTTTCTTTCCTTATCATGAAAAGATAGGTATTTCCTTCTGTACTGGCTGTGAGAATGGAACATCACCCAAAAAAGGAATGAATCATGTTTTTGAATGGAAAACCATTTCCATGATGGAATATGCCCAACATATCTTAGACAAGGTCAACCGTTATTGCTCAAAGAATAAGGAAGCTTTGAGTGGCAGCAAAAATATTCTGGATTATATTAACGATTATGATATTGTGACTTCCAGGGAAGGTACGGGATATTGTGTGAGTTATAACAGACATCAGATGACCATTCCTTTTCTTAAAGCTTATCTTCCGTATTATGGACAGACAGTAGATATGGTTTTGTACAGGGATTTTATCTTTTCTATTGTACAGATTGCGGAATATATCGATCAGAAGTTAAAAACAATTCAGGCTTTTGAGCATACCATTTATGCCCAATCCAGAGCCGAAGCAAAATTCAAGGTGCAGATGAGCCGCCAGTTTCTGACCCTGTGCAACTAAAATTTCACACCACATTCATACTTAATTATATTGCGGAGAATCTTATATTTTCCAACGAAAATCCCAGCCAGTAATGGCTGGGATTTTTTGTGTTTATAAACTTAATCAAGATGATCCTGATCCGTTGTTTCTTTCTTTTTATAAGGAATATTCCAGATGAGGTCTGCTGCCAGATAATGAACGCCGCCATGATGAATACTTCTGCTGCCTCTGATCAGATCATCCATATAACCAATATCCACTGTAAAAGGAGAGTTGGGAATATTGAACATATAATAGGCTGCCAGTCTTAATTCCCGGTATCCAAAAGAATTCCAGTGCTGGTCATGTTCGTTGAGGTGACTGATCGAAAATAGTGCCTCAGCACTCAAGGCCAGTTTTTGATTGTTTTTCGTAGATAAATTATAGGTTAGCTGGCTTTTGAGACGGGTTCTGAACTGGAAATCCTCATCTACTTTATGAAAGTCGGCATCAAAGAACTTTCTGAATTCCTGGCGGACTGTATTTTTAAGCTTCAGTTTCTTTCCAAGATCAAAAGTATAGGCATATCTCCCATAAACCCTGAATTCCTGCTCTATACCTTCTTTATCATAAGGAGCTTGTTTCTCATATTCAGGCTGTCGTCGGTAGCTGAGTGCGTAACTGTATTGCTGATGAGGAGCGAAAGAATGATAAAACTCGTGATTCAAGACAAAAATCGCCTGCTTTGCGAACAGATTATCATTATCCGGAGTGCTTTTACGTCCAATTGCAATATAGCTCATCGTTTGTTTCTTTCCCAAAGAATCCAAGTTACGTTTTACTCCAAAAGCTGACCAGAATGCAGTGTTGGCATCCCCAAGACCAGGAGGGCTGATCTGTGCTTTTGCCAGGCTTCCCAAACAACCTGTTATACTTAATATGATAAGAACTTTTTTGATACCAAACATCATGAAAACGAGTTTTAATGTTAATCTTAATCTCTGCAAAATCATAAGATTAGGTGAAAATATCAGTGATATGCAGAGAATATATTTTGTCCAAAACAAATTTATAGAGCTTTATGAACAGATTGTTTATTCAAAAATCTTAAATACTGTTTAAAAACATGACAAAATAAAGGTTCGATTTAGGAAAGATTTGGGAATAACAATAATTAGGAAGTCCATATTTAGGTTTATTCAATTCCGATTTTTTCTTTTGAACAGTCCATATAAATTTTGTGATTTAAAAATATTTTATTCCCCAACATTCCGGACATTCCTGAAAATTTCATCAGCATATATTGAGTTGGGGAAAAGCCTTCCACATAGGTTACTTCATTCAGTGGGACACCTTTATTTTTAAATTGAATAATACCCTTGGTCTTTGCTGTATATGTTGT
>NZ_MAYF01000306.1 GCF_001684955.1 Chryseobacterium contaminans
TTCCCGATTTTCATTTATATGGCAGGGGAAGAAGCCACAGCAGGGCCGAGAAATTCATTAGCGGTGAGCTATGGATATCTCGGTCTTTCTTTGTTGATATGGGGATATATCCTGGTGTTCTTTATCAACACTCTTTTTGTTAAAACCTTTAAACAGAAGAATACCATTCATTCTATTCTGAGAAACGGTATTCCCAGAGACGCCAAAGTGATGCGTTACCAGCTTTTAAAATATTTTCCGAAAACCAATATGAATGCTATTCAGATTGTTCTTTCATTTCCTAACTTGAGAAATACGGTGATTGAGCATGAGATGATGTTTCATGATTCCAAACCACAGGAAAAAAGATTTGATGTGGGAAACCAGGTGAAGGTATTGCTGAATCCCAATGTTTCAGAGGAACCTTACTTTATCTTAAACGATCAGAAAGTGGGTTTTAATCCATCGGGGATGGTTTTAAGAATTGTGTTTATTGTACTGTTGGTCGCTTATATCATCGGCCTGTATTCTTATTTTTATATGCGGGAATCCTTTGATTTTGGCTGGAGATTTCTCACTTTTATGCATCCGATTATTTTCAGTGGATTTATGACACTCATTTACGTTTTGGTTTTCCAACTGATTATAGGGAAGTTTTTTAAGAATAAAAATGAAGAACGTATCCTCTTTGCCGGAAGAAATGCAGAAGCCCATATTCTCAGTGTCAGTGAAACAGGGGTTACCATTAACGATCAGCCACAAATCATGTTTCAGGTAAGCTTCAAAGACTTTAGGGGAAATGAACATATCGCTACCTATAAGAAAATTGTAAGTCTCCTTAATCTTTCTTCTGTACCTAAAAAAGGGACTATTGAGATTATGTATGATGAAAATGATCCGAAGAAGATTATGATTCCGAAGATATTTTAAAAGGCAGGAAGCTGGAAGAGGGAGGCTGGAAGTTACTTTCTGTTATACTGACTAACAGTGAACAATATAATTGATTTTACAGTAAAGCAAAAGATGAATGATTGTATTTTATGACTTTCATATCTTCCATCACCCATCTTCCCATCTAACATGTCCAGAAATATTTATTCCAAACTGACGTTATTATCTTTATTCTAAAAGCTAATCCTATGAAAACAACCATCATCGATTTATCCAAACCTATTCAGTACAATGCCGGAGATCCTTGGTTTATGCGGGTAAAAATTAAACATAAGCCTCATAAAAAATCCCATTGGCTGATTCGTCTGGCATTGAATCTTCCGTTTAGACTTTTTCCTAAAAATTGGACAGGATGGGCAGATGATACGATAAAAAATATGGGGCTTCATGCCACCACTCATATTGATGCACCATGGCATTACGGTCCTGTGGTAGAAGGAAAACCTGCTAAAACGATCGATCAGATTCCTTTAGAATGGTGCTATGGAAATGGAATTGTCATTGATTGCAGTCATAAGGAAGATTTTGTAGCGATCACAGTAGAAGATCTGAAAAAAGATCTTGATAAAAACGGAATTACCATTCAGGAAGGGAATATTGTTTTGATCAGGACTGATCGGGACAAGTTGATGGGAACTTCTGATTTTGTAGAAAAAGGAACGGGAATGAGCCGTGAAGCGACAGAATGGCTGATCGATCAGGGCGTAAAAGTAATGGGCATCGATCAGTGGGGTTGGGACCTTCCTTTAAAATTTATGGCTAAAAAAGCTAAAGAATTGAATGATCCTGAATATTTCTGGGAAGGCCATCGGGTAGGAATAGAAAAAGAATATCTGCACATAGAACAGCTTACCAACCTTAAGGCATTGCCGCCATCAGGTTTCAAAGTCTGTGTATTTCCGTTAAAGATTGTAGGCGGTTCTGCAGCTCCGGCAAGAGTAGTAGCCATGATAGATTAATAAAAGTCGATTATGGGCAAAGCTTGGTGATATTTTAGGAAATGTAGTGGATATACATTTGCTTAGAAAGAATCAATGAAATTGATTCCATCCTTTGCTTCCTTAAAAATAAGAGATCATGTGCTAAATACTTTGCGTTACATTAAATTCCACAAATACAAACAATATTATCCATAGGTTCATAAAAATAGAAAGAGCAAATCTGCATTTACAAATTCGCTCTTTCACATAGTATCATTTTTAGCGTTCTTCGTTTATTTGCCCTTTTTATTGAAAAATAAGGCTCGGTTGTATTCAAAATTCATTCTGGCAATATTCAGAACGGAAATTCCCTGCGGGCATTCCACTTCACAGGCTTCCGTATTGGAGCAGTGTCCGAATAGTTCAGCATCCATCTGGCAAACCATATCCAGAACACGTTTGCTTCTTTCCTCTTTACCCTGAGGCAGCAATGCCATATGGGAAATTTTTGCAGAAGTGAATAAGGCTGCACTTCCGTTTTTACAGGTGGCTACACAGGCACCACATCCGATGCACGCAGCAGAATCAAAAGCTTCCTCGGCAATCTGATGAGTCACCGGAATAGCTGTAGCATCGGGAGCCTGACCGGTATTCACAGAGACAAAACCTCCGGAAGAAATAATTCTGTCAAAAGCAGAACGATCTACCTTCAAATCTTTTTTCACAGGGAATGCTTCTGCACGGAAAGGTTCTATCAGAATTGTTTCCCCATCTTTGAAAGAACGAAGATGAAGCTGGCAGGTCGTTGTATTTTTTAAAGGGCCGTGAGCGATACCGTTAATCATCATTCCACATTGGCCGCAGATCCCTTCACGGCAGTCGTGATCGAATTCTACAGGCTCATCTCCTTCAACGATCAGCTTTTCGTTTAAAGTATCCAGCATTTCAAGGAAAGACATGTGAGAATTTAATCCTTTAAGGTCATAGCTGACCAGTTTTCCCTCACTTTTTCTGTCCTTCTGTCTCCATATCTTAAGGTGTAAATCCATAATTTTTGTTTTTTATTTGTAACTTCTTACCGTTGGCTGTATTTCTTCAAAGATTAATGGTTCTTTAATCAGTTCAGGTTCGCCATTTTCACCTGTCCAGGCCCATGCTGAGATAAACTGATATTCTGCATCATTTCTCATGGCTTCTCCATCCTGAGTTTGGTATTCTTCCCTGAAGTGGGCCCCACAGGATTCATTTCGGGTTAAAGCGTCATAGCACATCAGTTCTCCGATTTCAAAATAATCAGCAACACGGCCTGCTTTTTCCAGTTCAGCGTTCATTGTATTACCCTGTCCTGAAACTCTTACATCCTTGTAAAACTCCTGTTTTAGCTTTCTGATCTCCTGAATGGCATATTTCAGTCCTTCTTCATTTCTGGCCAGTCCGCAATAATCGTAAAGAAGCTTGCCTAATGTTTTATGGAAATAGTCAACGGTTTTGGTTCCTTTGATATTCATTAAATCCTGGATCTGTTTTTTAACGGCATTTTCAGCCTGTTCAAACTCAGGAGCATCCGGAGAAATTTTTCCGGTGTGAATTTCATCTGCTAAATAATTGGCGATGGTATATGGTGCAATAAAATAACCGTCAACAGAAGCCTGTAAAAGAGAATTTGCCCCCAATCTGTTGGCGCCATGATCTGCAAAATTAGCTTCTCCTAATGCAAATAACCCAGGAACGGTCGTCATCAGCTCATAATCAACCCAAAGGCCTCCCATGGAGAAGTGAGCGGAAGGAGAAATCATCATCGGTTCCTTATAAGCATCATATCCGGTGATTTTAAGATACATATCGAATAAGTTTCCATATTTTTCTTTGATCTTATCTTTTCCCTGTTCTTTAATCGCTTTAGAGAAATCAAGATACACTGCATTTTTCAATGGTCCGATTCCGAATCCTGCATCAATTCTTTCTTTAGCAGCACGGGATGAAATATCTCTTGGCGCTAAGTTCCCGAATGCCGGATATCTTCTTTCCAGGTAGTAATCTCTTTCATTTTCAGGAATATCATTGGGAGCTCTGCTTTCGTCCTGTTTTGCAGGAACCCAGATCCTTCCGTCATTACGTAATGATTCAGACATCAGTGTTAATTTGGATTGATAATCTCCGGATTGCGGAAGGGAAGTAGGGTGCACCTGAATCCAGCTTGGGGAAGCCATCAATGCTCCTTTTTTATGGGCTCTCCAGATCGCAGAACCATTACATCCCATTGCTAATGTAGACAAGTAATAAATTTTTCCATAGCCCCCGGTTGCCAATATCACAGCATGGGCGGCATGTCTTTCAATCTCTCCGGTATCTAAATTTCTGACGATAATTCCCCTTGCTTTGCCATCAATAGTGACCAGATCAAGCATTTCGTGTCTTGAAAACAGCTGTACAGAGCCTTTTCCAACCTGTCTCATTAAAGCCTGGTAAGCACCCAGAAGCAACTGCTGTCCGGTTTGTCCTCTGGCATAGAAAGTACGGCTCACCTGAACTCCCCCGAAAGATCGGTTATTAAGGTAACCGCCATATTCACGGCCAAAGGGAACGCCTTGTGCTACCGCTTGATCGATAAGGTTTAAAGAACATTCTGCCATTCGGTAGACATTGGCTTCACGGGCTCTGAAATCTCCTCCTTTTAAGGTGTCTACAAACATTCTGTACACACTGTCACCGTCATTTTTATAATTTTTAGCAGCATTTACTCCACCTTGAGCGGCTACAGAGTGGGCTCGTCTCGGACTGTCCTGAAAACAGAATGCTTTCACATTATAACCCATCTCTCCTAAAGAAGCGGCAATAGAACTTCCTGCAAGACCTGTTCCTACAACAATTACATCAAGTTTTTTACGGTTGGCCGGGTTGACAAGCTTGGCTTTCTTTTTATAATATGCCCATTTCTGTTCTAATGGACCTTGTGGTATTTTTGAATCTAAAATCATGATGAGGTCTTTTTAATGGTAAGTAAAGAATACATAAACAGGCATCAGGGCAAAACCTAAGCTGATTATGATAGAGTAGGCCGTTCCGGCGATTTTAACCCATTTTACGAACTTCGGATGGTATAATCCAAGTGTTCTTACAGAGCTGTATAGCCCATGAATAAGGTGATAACATAAGGCAATCATGGAAAGCACATAAATAATTACATACCACCATTCTTTAAATACAGTGACTACCAGAATATATAAATCCTTGTTTCCATTCTCATCCAAAGGTGGATTTCCGAATTTATAAACATACCAGAAGTTCTGAAAATGAATCACTAAAAAGATCAAAATTAATGTTCCAAGGATACCCATATTTCTGGAAGCCCATTTACTGGCTCTTGCACGTCTGTCATTCTGGTAACCGCCACCGGATTTTTTATTTTTCAGGGTAATCACCAATCCATCCACGGCATGAAGAATGATACTGGCATACAAAACGTAAGAAACTATTTTGATAATGATATTTCCTGATAAAAAATGCGAATAGGCATTGAATTGAAGATGAGCCTGCTCCTGGGGGAGAAAAAGCTGAAGATTTCCGAGGAAGTGAATCAACAGGAAGAATCCCAAAAAGAGTCCTGTAAGGCACATTAGCATTTTTCTTGACAATGTTGATAACATAAAGTTGATTTAATAATTAATAATATCCTAACACTTTCATCCATAGACCTCCTACAACCATATAGATGATTAAAAGTACAATTCCGATTTCAAGGCCTCGAAGCCACCAGGCTTTCAGATCTACATATCCGCTTCCGAAGAATACCGGTGCAGGACCATGTCCGTAATGAGTAAGTACCCCATAAATAGACCCCATGAAACCTAGCATCATTGCTAAAAGCATAGGCGGAATTCCTAAAGAAACACCCACTCCCAAGAGAGCTGCATACATAGCTGCTACGTGAGCAGTAGCACTGGCGAAAATATAATGACTGAAGAAATAAACGACAATAATAACCGGGAAGGCTACTTGCCAGCTCAATCCACCAATCTGAATCTTAATAAGGTTACTGAACCAGCCAATGAAACCTAATTCATTTAAAGAACTTGCCATCATCACTAAAACCGCGAACCAAACGATAGTATCCCAAGCACCTTTTTCACCTTTCACATCTTCCCAGGTTAATACTGAGGTTAATAACAATAAAGTTAATCCGATGAAGGCTGTAGTGGTGGCATCAATAGAAAGGGCTCCTCCAAAGATCCAAAGGAATAAAAGAATGAAGAATGCTAAAAGCATTAACCATTCATTTCTGGAAATAGGTCCCATTTCTTTCAATTTCTGAGCAGCCATTTTCGGAGCATCTCCTGTTTTTTTCAATTCAGGCGGGTATAATTTGTATAAAACCAAAGGAACTACAAAGAACGCTACCAAACCAGGTACAAAACCTGCTGCTGCCCATGACATCCATGTGATATCAATTCCTAAATTGGCTGCAAATTTCTGACACATCGGGTTACTCGCTGTTCCGGTTAAGAACATAGAAGAAGCGATGAGGTTCATATAATAACTGTTCAAGGTTAAAAATGATCCCAGTTTTCTATGGGTTTCCGGTTTTTCAGGAACGGAATCAAAGCTTATGGCCATAGATTTCATAATCGGATAGATAATTCCTCCACCTCTTGCAGTGTTACTTGGAATTGCCGGAGCCAGACAAACGTCCGCCAACCCTAATCCGTAAGCCAGTCCCAATGAGCTTTTCCCGAAAACTCTGATGAATAAAAAGGCAATACGGTTCCCAAGTCCGGTTTTAATAAACCCTCTGGCAATGAAGAATGAAATCCCAATCAGCCAGATCACTTTATCTCCAAATCCGGAAAGCGCTTTGGTTATTGATTTTCCGGCATCTCCGGGAGCCACAACTTGTGTAAGCGCTGTAAATCCTATGGCCATCATACACATCGTTCCCATTGGCGCAGCCTTCAGAATAATTCCTAAAATGGTTGCTGCAAAGATGGCAAACAGGTGCCAAGCATTCTCAGCAACCCCTTCGGGTGCAGGAATGAACCAGATGATTAACGCAACGACAAATGTGATCGCAACGTTTTTAATATTAATTTCTTTCATGATATTCTATTTAATCCTTAAAATCTGCTCTGTACCTGCACTATGAACAGGTTGTTATTGTATTGATTTGTATTTTCTATCTGATACTTGTAGCGGTCAAACTGTACACCCAGCTGAATTCTTGCTCCGTAGTTTTTCAGGAATTCAAGCCCTACCATTGGGGTGATGGTCTGCCTTGGATTGGATGCCATTCTGAAGTTGGTATCCAGATATTCATATCGGCAGGATAATTCAAAAGCACTCAGGTTTTTGTGGTTGATCTCGTATCTCAGGTTCGGAAGGAAATAAACCCCGCGAATCAGGTACTGATCCGGATTATCGGGTCTTATTTCAGGAGCGATAGAGTTGTACAGAACGTGGTTGGTAGCCTGTTTGGCTTCCAGCTGCATATCAAGACTCCATTTCGGATCAAACTGAACCAGTGAGCTGAGGTCAATACCCACAGCATATACTTTTTTGCTGAACACTTCACCAATACCACCATTCAGACCCACATTGAAATTATATTTTTTGGAGAGTCCGAAAACTAATCGGGTAGAATACTGTTTTCCGTTGTCATTATCATTGATTTGGTTTTTCCCGTTTCCGTTCACTACAGACACAGCATATTGAAGCGGGATTTCTCCTAATTTTACCTGCCCTGTAGCGGAAAGACCAATCTGGAAGCTTGTCCAGCCCAGTTTCCCGAACTCAGAATACTGATTAGACCAGTCCAGAGATTTGATAATATCGATAGGATAGGTCTCTTCAATACCGAACCATGGTCTGAACTGCCCTACTGTAAATGCCAACTTGGGACTGAAAGTATATTTCAGATAAGCATTTTCAAGCACCCTGCTTTTAGGATCATTTTTAAAATCGGCAAGATTAGCCAACGCCACAACTTCTGTACGTTTACTGATCTGTGCTCTTACCTGAACCCTCATATATTTTAACATGAAATTATTGCTGGTTCCTGATCCGTCAGAATGATGAAGACCATTGACATCAACATCTTTGCTCATTCCTACAAGATAGCGAGCCTGGAAAAGCCCTTTGATCTGTAGCTGAGGATATTTCACATTGTCTTCTTCCTGGGGGTTGGGTGTGGTCTGCAGAGAATCCTGTATCTGTGCATTGGCTGAAAACCAGCTCATGAGGATACACAGGATCAGACTTCTCTTTTTTAATGAAAAAAAGGCCATATCTATTAATTTAATTTTTGCTTTTTTGAATTTTTAAATAAGCATAAAAGTTCCTGTCTCTATCCTTGAAAAATTGAGGTAATGCACAAACGTGCTTATAAATGATAAAAACTTTTAGTGCTTAAATCCTTCCGTTACATTTTCGATGCAGGTTTCTTCAGAGGAAGGAAATGATCTTATATCTCATCGTGAATGTCATCATTCACGATTTACAAACCCTTAAGTGTTTTTTTAAGATTCAATCTTTATTCTAAACCTAAGAATTTAAAAGACGGAGTCTCTTTGAAACTGGTATTTGATTTACCGTTATAGGTCTGGTAGTTGCTAAGGTCCAGTTTCATCACTTTTCCTTTTGCACTCAGATCAAAATCTTTTAGATCTACCCAGAATGTATTGGGGGTAAAAACAGTTTCAAAATAATACACCAGATTCTTCTGATCTGAAACAGAACGCCATCTTGTAGAAGAAATATTAGGTTCGGTAGGTGAAGAAATTCCGTACGGTACAGAACAGTTTCTGATGACACTGAATACGCTGGCTACAGCAGTGCGGGTATCGGCCGTTTTCGGAATGGCATCAATATAGTAAGAGGCTCTCACAAAACGATCGGCAGCACGGTTGGTTCCGGGAAGCATCACTGTTCCTGGTATGCCTTTCCAGTAATTATTAAGAGCAAGCTGCTCATCAAAAATAGGAGAGTTGGTCATCACTGTGTATGATGGGTCATGATGAATCACCAGTTTCCCATTGATATATTCAAAGACGGCATTGTCTCCTGAAGCATCAGAAATGGAAAGATGAATGGTAGTAAATCTTTCAGTTCCCGGAATATAATCACTGACAATCACAAAAGGTTCTTTTCTTGAAAATTCTACGGCTTCTTTTACGGTGGAAAAGTTATCAAGATAATACTGGGCCCATAATGAGATGGTAAGTCCCTTTTTTCCTCCTTTAGGATCGAATTTAGGATATTGAGATTCTCCTAACCATAGCATATTCGCTACCAATCCTTTTTCATTCATTCCGTCAGCAGAAGCAATATCCCAGCTGGAACTGATGATGCTTCCGTATTTAGAGGTCCATTTTACAGATTTAGGACCTGTTTGGCCATTGCGGTCTATTCCTTTTGGAAAAACCCAGAGATTGGCCGGAATCTCATCACGCCAGTCCATAGAGCGGGCTGTAAGAACAGTATTTTGCGGACCTTTGTATACAACGCGGGTACAAGCTTCTGACGGATTCCATAATCCTATTGAAAGGACAAGAGAAAATAAAATTAATGGGAACTTTTTCATAATAGTATTATTTGAATTTAAAATTTGTATTGAAATTATTGTGAATAATTCAATTGTTTTAGGGTTGTATTCATTATTTGGTGATATAAATTTAGTTAAATTTGTTTAAATAACATAATTATTTTGGCTGATAAACTGCATTTCATGTTATGAATCATGGTTTAATGGTTAAAAACACCATTGTTGGAAAAATTTTCGTATATTTTAGAGATATCATATAAAAACAGGTTGAAAATGGATAATTTTTCAATGATAAAAAATGTTGGTTTTCACCGCCTGTTATCTCATAAAAAGAGCCGGAAAATTAAATACCACAGAAAAGAAAACAGTTAAAAAAAAGCGTTATCTTTGGTAGATAGACTGAAAAGAGATATGAATTTTGTAGAATGTCACGAAGAACCTATCCATATTCCAGGCTCTATACAAAGTTTTGGTTATCTGATTGGCATTGATGCAGGATCCCATTCCATTACTTTTTTCAGCAGGAATATATCGGATATATTTAAAATCGAAAACCCGGAAGGAGTATTCGGGAATAAGCTTACGGATTTCCCGGAAAGCTTTCAGAATATTATTGATTCGGATATTTATACTTCCCTGGACCGTTATACCAGACGGGAAAATGAAACGTATTTTGATAAAATCTTTATTGAAGAAAAGGAATACCACTTTTCTGTTTTCAGAAGCGGTGGATCTATTTTCCTGGAATTTGAGGAGGTTTTAATTAATCCTGATAAACGGATTTCCAATAAATACGATAACTTTTATGTCATTGATGATGAACAGGAGCTCTGGAATCATCTCCTGGAAACGCTTTCTAAAGTTGTAAATTATGACCGTACCATGGTTTATAAGTTTATGATGGACGGCTCCGGAAAAGTGATTGCCGAGAAGAAAAATGAGGAAATGGAAAGTTTTCTCGGTCTTCATTATCCTGAATCTGATATTCCGAAGCAGGCAAGAGAACTTTATCTTAAAAAAAGAAAAAGAATCTTCAGTAATGTCTACGAAGAGACAGTTCCTATTATAAGTAAAACCATTAAAGATATTGATCTGAGCCTTGCCGCATCAAGGGCTATGTCTCCCGTTCATGGGCAGTACCTTAAAAACTCAGGAGTTTCTTCCAGCTTCAGTGTTTCCATTATTATTGATAATCATCTCTGGGGTTTAGTGACCTGTCAGAATGTGGAACCTAAGCATATTGATCTGGAAGACAGGGTACAGGCAGGGATCTTTACAGCATTGGCCGCCAATGCCTATTCCTCTTTTAAATCCAAAAATGAACTGAATTACCGCCTTGAACTGAATGAAAGAATTTCTCAGCTTAAAACGAAATTTTTAAAGCATAATAATCTGTTTGATTCTCTGCTGGAAAGTAAAAAAGAGATGATGAGGTTGCCGGAAGCAGACGGTCTTGCCATTGTTTCTGATGAAAATATAATTATTGAAGGAGAAACTCCAACAGCCGATTGCATCAGCAGAATTGTAAACTGGGCACTGGAAAATACCAGTGACAGAATTTATGTGAACAGAAGCTTTCTTAAAAATCACGCTGAGGAACTTGATTTGTCTGAAAATGCGGCCGGAATTATCATTTATTTTATTGAAAGAGATAAAAACGAGATGCTGATCTGGTTCCGTAAAGAATTTGATGAACACATTGACTGGGCCGGAAATCCGGAAAAGAAAATAGGGGTGTTCTCTCAAAACGGAGAAGACAGACAAATGATTTCTCCGAGAACTTCATTCCGCATTTTTACAGAAAATATTAAAGGCCATTCCAAAAGATGGAATTCAAGAAATGTGAGTGCTGTACAGGCTGTGAGAGATCTTATCCTGGAAACATCCCACAAGAATTATAATGCCATCAAAAGGCTTAATGATGAGCTTAAAAAAGTAAATGAGGAACTGGACAGTTTTTCATACACTATTTCTCATGACTTAGGAACTCCTTTAACCGTTATGAAACTGAATGCTCAAATGCTTTTGGGAAATCTTACGGATGGTTCTGAGAAGAGTAAAACTAAGATCAATACCATTATTGAGGAAATCGACAGTATGGCAGAAATGATGCAGGATGTTTTACAGTTAAGTCGTGCCAAGCATAGTGAAATACAGCTTGAAACCCTGAAAACCAGTAATACGATTCAAAAGATTGCAGACAATGCAAAGATCACTTACGGAAGCCCGAAAAGTGAGATTATCATTAAAGAATGTCCGGATGTCCTTGCAGATAAAACCATGCTTCATCAGGTGTTTCTGAATATCATCAATAATGCCGTAAAATATTCGTCTCATAAAGATCAGCCTAAAGTGGAAATTGAGGGAACGGAAGACGGACAAACCATTGTATACAGAATCTCAGACAACGGAATTGGTATTCCTGAAGAAGAAAAGCATAAGATGTTTAAGATCTTCAACCGAATGGATAATGCAAAGAAATTCAAAGGAAACGGAGTGGGATTGTCTATTGTTCACCGAATCATGAAAAGAATAGGTGGAAATATAGATTATGAGAGCAATAAAGAAGGCACTTCATTCATTTTAACGTTCAAAAAACCTTACATTTGAGAAACTTTAAAATGTAATTATGGTATCAGAATATCTTAAACAAAACACCGCAGACTATCACGATGCAGCCGAAAAACTTTTTAATTCTGAAAAGATTTTTAATAAAACCTTCACTGTAGAGGATTATAAGAAAATCATCCATACCAATTATCTGATGCTTCTTCACAGTGAAGATAAAATATTCAGCAGCCTTTCTGATAAGTATGCTGATAAGCTTCAGCTTGCCGAAAGAAAGAAGCTTTCTCTTATCGAAAAGGATCTTAAAAGCCTTTCTCTGGAAAACCAACACGCATCCCACGATCTTGAATTTGATAATGAACACGAGGCTTTGGGAGCCATGTATGTGATTGAAGGTTCTACCCTGGGGGGAAATGTGATTGCCAAACAGCTTTCTAAAACAGAAGGTTTTGATACCGTGACTTTTAATTTCTTCGGATGTTATCAGGAAAATACAGGACCTATGTGGAAGAATTTTAAAGAGGTTCTGGATACTGAAGTGACAGAGGAAAAGTATGATGAAGTGCTTTCCGGAGCGAAAAAGCTGTATACCTTTTTGCTGAATGTCAACTAATTCCTTTTAATACTAATAAAATTTCTGAAAAATTGCTCATTTTTTCAGGATTTATTAAATTTGGGAAGTTTCAAATTTAAATAGTAACTAAACAATAAATAATTAAAAAAGTAACAATATGAAAGTAACTGTAGTAGGTGCAGGCGCTGTAGGAGCAAGCTGTGCAGAATACATCGCAATGAAGAACTTCTGTTCAGAAGTAGTTTTGGTAGATATTAAAGAAGGGTTTGCTGAAGGTAAGGCAATGGATTTGATGCAAACAGCGTCGCTTAACGGATTCGATACAAAAATTACCGGAACAACAGGAGATTATAGCAAAACTGCAGGTTCTCATGTAGCCGTAATCACTTCAGGGATTCCAAGAAAACCTGGAATGACAAGAGAAGAGCTAATTGGTATCAACGCTGGTATCGTGAAAGAAGTTACTGAAAACTTAGTAAAACATTCTCCGGAAGTAATCATTATTGTGGTTTCTAACCCAATGGATACGATGGCTTATTTGGTACACAAGACTTCAGGTCTTCCTAAGCACAAGATCATCGGAATGGGTGGTGCGTTAGACTCTGCAAGATTTAAATACAGATTGGCTGAAGCATTAGAAGCTCCAATTTCTGATGTTGACGGTATGGTAATCGCTGCTCACAGTGATACAGGTATGCTTCCATTATTGAGCAAAGCTACAAGAAATGGAGTTCCTGTAACTGAATTCTTGAATGATGATCAACAAAAATATGTTATTGAAGAAACTAAAGTAGGAGGAGCTACTCTTACTAAATTATTAGGAACTTCTGCTTGGTATGCGCCAGGTGCAGCAGTTTCTGTAATGGTTCAGGCTATTGCTTGTGACCAGAAGAAAATGATTCCTTGTTCATTAATGCTTGAAGGAGAATATGGTCAAAACGATATCTGCCTAGGTGTTCCTGCTATCATCGGAGCAAACGGAGTAGAATCAATTGTAAACGTAACATTGACTGCTGAAGAGCAATTGAAATTCGCTGAAGCTGCTAATGCAGTAAGAGAAGTGAATGGAGATCTTAAATTCTAATTTACTGAATTTTATATAGGAAATCCGCGCCCGAAAGGGCGCGGATTTTTGTTTACCAAAGATTTGATTATATTCTTACGAATTTTTGGCTCTTGCGAGAATCAATAAGTTTCGGCGAGGCCTTTGGCCTCGCCGAAACTTATTGATATCTTTAAAATCTTACCTCTTACAATCAACTGAGAGTTTTTCAATAAAAATCATAATACAAACTCCATTCCCCAGTCTCCTTATTCTTTGCAAACATAAGGCTGCCACTATGAATCACATTCAGGTTAGCCTTATCGTCTGAGGAAATCTGAAAAACAAATTCGAAGCCCTCTCCAAAACCATCCTTAAACCCGATACCAGGCTGGCAAAATGAAGGATAGCCACCCAATTTAGTTCTGTAACTGTGCTTAATGATATCATAATAACTCCTGAAAAGCCCTTCTCTTTCAAGTTTCACAATGTCAGAGATTAAACGGTAGTCTATATCCTCAATTCCGCCACCATCCCATACTGGGGCATCTTTAGGATATAATTCGGAGCGTAGTGGAAATGGTTTTAAATAAGAAACCGGACTTTGTAAATCCTTGATGACTATATTTTCCAAATCATCATATTCCCGGATAACCCAATGATCACCCATTTTTTCAAAGGTTTCCGGAAAATATTGAGAAATAAATACGGTAATTAATTTTTTATTCTTTATCAGTTCCGGAACAAAAGGTTGGTTGGGAAGGTAAAACTGAATAAGCGGGATCATTGGATCTCCATTTTTATCCAGAGGAATCTCTTCATCTTCAGCATAGGCAAATACGCGTCCAATCCACGATTCTTCCAAAACATTCAGAGGTCTGAAGCCACCAGTGAAGAATTCTGTGGCAGGCTTTTCTATTTTATCTTTGATTTCCTGAATCCTGTGATCTGTTTTTATCATAAGGTATTAGCTTTTTTCTTCTTTAAAATCTTCCATCATTAAATTGTAATATCCATTGAATTCTGCTTTTTCTTCATCTGTAAAAGCATCAAGCTTCAAGGTGAGATTTTTGGCTTCTAAAGTGGAAATTTGCTGATTATGCTGGGTAAAAGCAAAACATCCCAGATAGGAAACACCACTGTCCTTTAATGCTCTTATTTTCTTACTTAGCTCTTGTTGGTTGAGAACTCCACAAGTAAGAGCTGCTTCTTTTATTTCAGCAATAGTCATAGTAATTGTTGATATTATTCAAAGATAAAAAATTGAATGAGGATAATGAATTAATGTTGAATGGGTCTCCTTTTAAATTTCAGCTATTTTGTCAAATAATTTAGGATAATTTACCACTAAACCATGCTCGTCCACCACAATATCCGATTTAAAATCAGTTTGCAGATTATCATAATGATAAGTATGAGGAGCAATTCTTGTGTATTGCTGAGTGACCGGTTTTACAAGATTATTCAGAACATCAATATAAATAACTTTAATTTCCTGGGCGTCATTTTCAGCCAGTTTCAGATTGTTAATGGGTAAAGTATTGGTGAAAGGGGTTAAAGATATATCAATGAAGTTAAAGCCTTTAAAATCCGGGTTAATCACATTGTTGATTTTCCATTCATCCTGGTATTTCTTACCCTTGAGTGTGTTTTTAATGGTATTGACCTCAGAATCAATCGTAAATTCCTGAATATTCCAATCAGGATCAATGGTTAATTGATAATCTATAACATATATTTTTTTTTCATAACAGCCAATAATTTTGGAGGTTATCTGTATGTCTTTATCACTTTCTTTAAGGCTAAAATATTCCAGAGATTGAAAAGCAATTCCTTGCCAGATCAATGTTTTCATTTTGTTTTTGGTTTATTGTGATTGTATTTTTAGTAAGAAATTCTGTTTACCGGGAAATTCTCCGTTTTCTGATCCTGCTTAAAGTTTCTCTTGCTACGCCAAGGAATGATGATAACTGGATAAGGGGAATCCGTTGTAACATTTCAGGATATTTTTTTTCAAGATATTCCAGTCTTTCCTGAGCTGAATATAATTTGAAAAGATTGGAAAACTCTTCCTGTTTAGAGGCAAACTGACGAATGCAGTGTCGTCCCAATGATTCTATTTCGATGTGTTGCTGTGCAATAGCAAACAATTTTTCTTTATCAAAAATCACAACGTGTAATTCTTCACAGGCAGCCATATTGAATTCCGAGGGCTTGCCGCTTCCAAAACTGCTGATATTGGTTGCAATTTCATTCTCAAAGAAAAAATTGACATTTTTTGTTATCCCATCTATTTCATAATAAGATCTGCAATATCCTTTATCAATGTAAAATAAAGATTGGCATATTTCACCTTCCTTCAGTATCAGTTCATTCTTTTTGTATCGTTTTTCAGAGAGGGCAGGTTGAAGTACAGACCAGCTTTCATCAGAAAACGGGGTAAGAGACCGGATATAGATGAGAAGGTTTTCCATAGGGAATGTTTATCCTTTTATATTTTTGGGAATTTTTAAAAGAAGTACAACAGCCCATGTCTGGAGAATGAGTTGTAAAACATTTATGGTGGCGAGAATAGGATCAGTTCTTAAATGAGTTATTATTGTAGGCATTCCAAGGAGGCCGATTGCAAAAAGGATGATGAAAAGATATTTGGCCACTACATTTCCTTTTCCAATCATATAGCCGATTCCAAAAACAAAAGCTATGACTGCCACTGAAATGAAGATTGCCAAACCTGAATTTAACTGTTCTGATGTCCATATTAAACCCGCGATTCCTGTAGCTCCGGACAGGTAGATAAAATGGGCTGCTTTTGTATAATGGGGATGTATTATTGTATCGTTAGGTTCAACTTTGGAAACCAGAGAATTAATACGGTCCTGTTCTTCATTTGTAAATGTTCTTCCTCTTGACTGTAAAATTTCAAAAGCATATTGTATGGCCTCAGGAACGAATTTGCTGTCAGGTTTTATATATTGTTCAAGTTCTCGGTCAGACATTTTTTCCAGAACATTTTTCTTTGTGTCCATCTGATATAAGGTTATTTTTTTACGAAAATACTGAATTTTAATTTAAAGACATTGTTAATGCAGTTGCCTTCTTTTTCGTAATTTTATTACTCTGAATAACTGTAAAAATCAATTGATTGCTCTATTATGATAAAACTAATGTTTGCTTTATTCCTTATTCCTGCTGTATTTTCTGCCCAGCAAACGGTTCGTCAGGATCCTGAAATCATTAATTATGTTTCACAGATAAGCACGGATTCTCTGAAAAGCCATATCAATTCTCTTGTGAGCTTTGGGACGAGACATACCATGAGTTCTACCACAGATCCTAAAAGGGGAATAGGAGCGGCCAGAAAATGGGTGTTAAAAAAGTTCAGTGATTATGCAAAAAATGCAGGCGGAAGAATGGAAGTTTTTCTGCAGAATCAAATCATTCAGCCGGATGGCAAAAGAATTGATCGTCCTACCGATTTAGGAAATGCCATTGCGATTATCCATGGAACAAATCCTAATGATAAAAGAATATTTATGATGAGCGGGCATCTGGATTCGAGAGTGAGTGATGTGATGAACAGTAAAGATAATGCACCGGGCGCGAATGATGATGGGAGCGGTGTAGCGGCATTGATTGAAACTGCAAGAATATTAAGCAAATCTAAATTTCCTGCAACTATTGTATTGGTAGCTTTTTCCGGAGAAGAACAAGGGTTGTTGGGATCGAAGATGCTTGCTGAGAAAGTCGTCAATGAAGGCTGGCAACTGGAAGCCTTGCTGAATAATGATATGATCTCCAATAATCTCAGCAGTGATACTCATTTGATTAATATCCATCAGTTGAGAGTCTTTTCCGAAGGGCTTCCTCAATATGAGTTGGATAAAAAAGCTCAAGACATAAGAAAATTTGGGTTGGAAAATGATGGAGAACCAAGGCAGCTGGCAAGATACATCAAAGAAATAGGAGAGCGGTATGTTGATCATCTACAGGTCAAATTAATCTACAGGAACGACCGTTTTTTGAGAGGTGGAGATCATACTCCGTTTGTAGAAAAAGGTTTTTCTGCAGTACGGCTGACGGAATTTAATGAAAACTTCAACCATCAGCATCAGGATATCAGAAAAGAGAATGGAGTACAATACGGAGACTTACCGGAATTTATGGATTTCGACTATTTTAAAAAGAATGTAGGCGTAAATATTGCAGTCTTGGCCAATCTGGCAAAGTCACCTTCAAAACCTGAAAATGTAAAAATAGAAGTCACTAAGCTTACCAATTTTACAGATCTTTCCTGGGAAAAACCGAAATCGGGAGACATAACAGGATATTATGTGTTAATGCGTGAAACAGATGCCTCTGTATGGCAGAAAAAAATCTTTACTAAAGAAACCTCAATTAAGCTGCCTTATTCTAAAGACAACTATTTCTTTGCCATACAAGCTGTAAACGCTTCCGGGAATGAAAGCCTGATCGTTTTACCCAAAATAAAATAAATATAATCATCAATAGAAGCGGGCTGTTGCCCGCTTTCATGATCAATAAACCATCCATTCTAAAATATTCACCGGTTTATTCTACATCCAGTGTCATAAAAAGAGCAATTTCTTCGGAATTATCATACAGTCTTGTATTCACACCGGTAATATTGAATCCCATTCTTCTATAAAATTGTATCGCGGGGTAATTCGTGTTTTGAGTTTCAAGCTCAATGACCCGACAGTTCAATTTTCTGGCTTCTTTGATAGCGTTTTTTATCAGCATGATTCCTAGTCCCTGCCTTCTGTATTTTTCATTCACAAGAATATTTTCGATATAGAAACTGTTGTTCCAGGTTCTGTGTTCACAGATCATCCAGCCCTGAAGTTCACCATCAGCAAAAGCTCCGAAAGAAGTGCCTTTTTTAATGATGGTATTAAGTTCATCAATATCATCGGAACCTGTTTCCCAAACTTTAGTGTAGGACAGCTTTTTCTCTCTTAGGGTAAATTCAAATGAACCTGCGAATTCTATTGAAGAAACAGAGTAGATAATATCTGTAGAATATCCATTATTTCCCCAGTTCAGACTAGGGTTGGAAGTTAGTTGTTGTAGCTTTTTTATTTCCACGGAAGATATTATTGAATTTCAGTACAGATTTCTATGAGATAATTATTAGGATCTTTAATATAGGCTGTTTTTTGTCCCCAGGGTTTTACAGCAATATCTTCATACAGAACGGCTCCGTTTTTTATTGCTTTTTCCACCAAAACTTCTACGTCATCTGTCACAAATCCAAGCTCAATACCGAAAGGTTTTTCTTCAGCTTTTGAAAGAAGAAAGCCTTTTTTAATATTGGAACCAGCTAATTCAACAGAAGCGAAAGAAAGAGTAGTTTCTCCTGTGAGAAGTTCTCCATAATCTTTTTCAGGAGTGATGAATTTGATGTCTGCATCGAAAGTGTTTTGGTAAAAATTCATTGCAGATTCTACATCTTTTACATATAAAATGACATATTTAAACTTAATCATACTATTTAGATCTAGGGTGTTTTTTAATTTAAAATATATTCCTCATCTACGATCAATTCAACATGAGGACCATTTTGGGGGTAATATTTTAATCCCTCAAGGTGACCAAAATGGACCTGATATTTTTGAGTAAGTTGCCTTACTTTAGCTCCGAATGAGTTCAGATTGACTGTTTGGATGCTATGGGTCTTTTGACGACCATTGGTAAAGAAAAGCATCAGATTACAATGGCTGTTGAAATCATGATTTATATAATAAAATACATTGATATTTTCTTCCCGGCAGATCGATTTTAAATCATTAACAAAGAATTTTTTATCTGTCAAAGGCAAGTTACAGTCAATTCTTATGGAAAGATTTTCAGCATTATCCTTTTTGAGTTCTGAACCTACAATCTGTATAAAACGATGTTCATTATTTCCAAAATTATCTCTTTCTATATGATAGGTTTTAGTAGAAAGTGATTTAAATGGAATGCTGGAGTCTAATAATAAGGCATTTTCACGAACCAGCAATTCTTCTATTTCAAGGGCAAACTGAAAATCAAAATCAAAAAGCTGATGGCTTCCAATACTGATGATGAGTTGGTTTTTATTGATATTAAGATGTAAAAAAGCTTTTTTAAACCGAGTTTTCAGCTCTTCCAATTTTATAATAAAATCCTCTATATTGTCAACCTGAATTCTTACGATCAGTTCAGCGGCATTATCAGCATGACCTCCATATCCTTCAAAAAATTTAAAAAACTTGAAATGATATAAATTTTCAGGAAATTTAAAGTACCAGTAGACTCCTAAAATCATGATGAATTGTGTTGAGAATTGAATAAAAATCAAATTTAAATAAAAATTCACGTTCTAAAACATTCAAAACCCCTAAATTTGTGATCAATAAAATTTTACTTGGATGCTTAGGAACATTTCAATTGCGGCAGCTACTTTCTTGTCCGTAGTTACAATCAATGCGCAGAAGAACAAAAATTCTCAATTAGAAAGACCTAAATTGGTCGTAGGTTTGGTAGTAGACCAGATGCGTTGGGATTATTTATACCGTTTTTACAACAAATATGGAAATGACGGTTTCAAAAGACTTTTGAATACAGGATATTCTTTAAATAATGTACACATTCCTTATGTTCCTACGATTACCGCTTTGGGACATACTTGTATCTACACAGGGTCTGTACCTGCGATTCACGGAATTGCCGGAAATGACTGGACGGATAAAGAAACAGGTAAAGGAGTATATTGTACTGCGGATGACAGCGTTCAGCCAGTTGGAACAACCAATACCAAAACAGGAAGCCACTCTCCGAAAAACCTTTGGTCTACAACAGTAACCGATGAATTGAGACTTGCAACGAATTTCCAAGGGAAAGTAATCGGGGTTTCTTTAAAAGACAGAGCTTCTATTCTTCCTGCAGGGCACACACCGAACGGAGCTTTCTGGTTTGATGACAGTACCGGGAACTTCATCACAAGTACATGGTATATGAATGACCTTCCTCAGTGGGTAAAATCATTCAATTCTCAGAATTTACCGGAGAAATTGGTAGCTAACGGTTGGAATACTTTGCTTCCGATCAATCAGTATACAGAAAGTGCACCAGACAACTCTCCTTGGGAAGGATTATTGGGAAGTGCAAAAACACCTACATTCCCTTACAATGATCTTGCAAAAGATTATCAGACTAAAAAAGATAACATCCGTTATACACCTTTCGGAAATACATTGACGCTAAAACTAGCTGAAGCTTCTGTGGAAGGAGAAAAATTGGGTGGTGATACTATTACAGACTTTTTAGCCATCAATCTTGCTTCTACGGATTATGCAGGACATAAATTCGGTCCGAATTCTATTGAGGTGGAAGATGTTTACATCAGATTAGATCAGGATTTAGCGCAATTCTTCAATTATCTGGATTCTAAAGTTGGAAAAGGGCAATATACTGTTTTCCTTTCTGCTGACCACGGTGGAGCGCATTCTGTAGGATTCCTGAAAGAGCATAAGATTCCGACAGGTTTCTTTGGAGAAGATGCTGAAAAGAACCTTAACCAAAAGCTGAAAGATAAATTTGGAGCTGATAAATTAATCAATGCTATTGATAACTATCAGATCTATTTTGACAGAAAAGTATTGGCAGACAGCAAACTTGAATTGGATGATGTAAGAAACTACGCAGTGAAAGAGTTGGAAAAAGATCCTACTGTTTTATATGCGGTTTCTGTAGATAGAGTTGCTGAGTCAAGTATTCCTGAACCAATTAAACAAAGAATTATTAACGGAATCAATAGACAGAGAAGTGGTGATATTCAATTAATCTCTCACGATTCTATGCTTCCGCCATACTCTAAAACAGGAACTACGCACAGTGTATGGAATTCTTACGACTCACACATTCCATTGATCTTTATGGGTTGGGGCGTTCAGCAGGGAGAAAGCAATAAGCCTTATCACATGACAGATATTGCGCCTACTGTTTCTTCATTACTGAAAATCCAGTTCCCTAGTGGAAGTGTTGGAAATCCGATTACTGAAGTTATGGGTAAATAAGCTAAAACAACATAAAGTAAAAAACATTCCAACTCGGAATGTTTTTTTATTTTACACCTACTATGAAGTACATATTGTATATGTTACTGATTATCATTCAATAGTTTCAGGCTATATCATTCATTTTTTGCCTAATACATTTAAAAAGCTATCTTTGCAAAAATTTTGGTTTCCAGTATATTGGAATGAAAAGGGAATTGGGTGAAACTCCCAAACTGTCCCCGCAACTGTAAATCGCAATAAAAATTTCTGTACACAGCCACTGTATATCACGGGAAGGCACAGAAAGCGAAAGTCAGGAGACCTGCCAGAATCATAATCAAAAAACATATTGCTTTCGGAGGAAAAGTAGAATGATATGAATATAAAAAGATCTCTAGTACTGTTTTTGTCATCTTATGGCTGCTTTCTTTTCGGACAAGAGAAAGCGGTTGATACTATCTATATTTTCGACAGCCAGATGAACAAGGTGAAACAGTTTCATCCTGTACAAACCATTCATACTGAAGATGCTGAAAAGAATTCGAACAACCTTTCAGAACTTCTAAGATTTCAATCTTCAATTTATATTAAAGAAAACGGACGTGGTGCGGTTTCTTCCCCTTCTTTTAGAGGAACTACGGCTCAGCAGACAGCCTTTGTATGGAATGGGATTAATATCAATTCTAACTTTTTAGGTCAAGGTGACGTCAATAATATTGCTTTATTTGGATATGACCAGATTGGAATAAAAGCAGGTGGAGGAAGCGTTACTTATGGTTCCGGAGCTATTGGAGGAAGTATTCACATGGACAATAGCCTTAGTTTCAATAAAGGCTTTCATGGAACTTTGTTCTCTGAGGCAGGATCTTTTAATACCTATAATAATTTTGTTAAAGGCTCTTACAGTAACGATAAATTCAGTTTTAAGGTTTCAGGAAATTATTCTGTCAGTGAGAATGAGTATGAAGTAAATAAAAATCCTAAGAATTATATCAACCGCAACGGAGAATATTATAATACGAATTTTAATGTTGCGGCGGCGTACAAATTAGCTCCAAATCATCAGGTTTCATGGATTTCTGAATGGTTTAACGGGCAACAGCATTTTCCGATTCTTTTTGAAAGTGAAACAAAAACAAAATACCAGACTCAAAATGTAAGAAGTCTGATTTCCTGGGATTGGAATACAACAAAGTTTAATAATTCCTTTAAAGCAGCCTATACAGAAGAAAATTTTGAATATTTTAATGATATAGACAGACCTAAATTTAGTGGCGGGACTGGAAAAAATTATATTCTGAAAAATGATTTCAATTATTTTTTGAATTCAAAATGGAATTTTAATATCATTGGAGAATATCAACATAACAAAGGTGAAGGCTATGGATCAGGAATAGATAAAGTACACCGGAATATGGGTTCTGTAGTCGGATTAGTAAGGTATTTTCCAACATCAGATTTACGTCTTGAAGCCGGAATAAGACAGGATTATGTTGGAGTAACCAAATCTCCTCTTTTATTTTCTTTTTCAGGAAAATGGAATGCTTTACACTGGTATAATCTGGGATTAAGTATTTCAAGGAATTTCAGAGCTCCTTCCTTCAATGATCTGTATTGGAGACCAGGCGGAAATGAAAATTTAAAACCGGAAACATCTTATCAGTTTGAAGTGAGAAACCAATTTAAAACTGGTGATTTTAAACTCTCTTTGGTTCCATACTATATGGATATCAGAGATATGATAAGATGGCTTCAAACTCCTTTCGGATACCCCAGCCCTGTAAATACGGATCATGTGAGATCCTACGGAGTAGAAACTCAGGCAGAATTTACTAAACGTTTTGGAAAACATTTTCTGAATGTAGGTTTAGGATATACCTATACCAATTCTCAGGATCTTGAAAAGAAGAAGCAACTGATGTATGTACCATTCCATAAGTTTAACGGAAATATCGGTTACCAGTATGAATTTATAAAGGTTTATGCTCAGGGGCTTTTTACAGGACTTACCTATACAGATTCCAACGAAAAGGAAAGTGAGGCTCTGAAAGAATATTTTGTGATGAATGCTGGAGTTGGAGCTACATTCTTAAAGAATTATACACTGGGCTTTAAAATCAATAATATTTTCAATCAGACCTATTATACCATGTTTGCTTATCCGTTACCCGGAAGAAATTACAGTGTGAATTTAAATATCAACTTTTAAAAATAAAATTTAATATATATGAATATCAAAAGAATTTTACCCCTTGCATTTGCTTCTATAATGCTTTTCAATGTTTCTTGTAGCAGTGATAATGATACTGAAACAATTGAAAAACAAGTGAATTATGAAAACGGAATTATTATTTCTAATGAAGGTGGGTTTACAAAACCTACTTCCGATGTTACTTTTATCAGCAATAATTTGGGTACGGTCTATACAAATATCTATTCCAGTAATAACGGAGGTGAAGTTTTCGGGAAGGTACTCCAGAGTGTAGGGTTCAGTGGAGATAAAGCATATCTTGTTGCCAATATTCCTAATAAAATTGATATTGTAAATAGATACACATTCAAAAAGCAGACTACAGTAACAGAGAAGCTTGATGGGCCAAGATATATTGCTTTCTCTGGGAATAAGTATTTTGTAACAAATAATAATTTTGCAGGAGGAACTAAACTTAATGCTTATAATATTTCAGATAACGTATTTGTTGCCAGTGTAGGATTTCCCCGTTATGCCGAAAAAGTAGTGGAAGCAGAGGGTAATATTATTGTACAGACAGATGGTATTGGATATGATACTAATCCACCTTATAACTCATTTGCAACAGGTTATACAATTTCTGTTGTAAACCCTTCTACGATGGTGAATCCTAAGACAATTACATTACCTGCAAAAGGAATTATAAAAGATCTTATTGCTTATAATGGAATTGCTTATGTATTAGTTTCTGATACAACAGATTCATATATTTATAAAATCAATTCAGTAGCGGGAACCTATACTACAACTACGCTTACAGGTATTGCTGATGTTCAGAAGTTGAGAGCTGACAAGAATAATTTTTATTTTATCACAGGGTCTAATAATATCTATAATATGACTATAGGTTCTTCTTTTGTTTCTAATGTTCCTATTGTTAAGGCATCTGGTAATGTGTATGGTTTCGATGTAATTGATGGTAGAATTTTTGCATCAGACGCAAGTTTTACTGAAGATAGTAAGGTGAATGTTTACAATGCATTGGATGGAACTCTATTGAAGACTTTTACAGCAGGTGTTGGAACAAACGGGTTCTACAAAAACTAAAAATTACGCTTCGGCGTATATAAAATAATTTTTTATTTTTTCATCATTTGTGTTTTTTTCCGGGCGGGTTCTTAGAATCCGTCCGGCTTTGTTA